>JBKGHK010001259.1:0-1770 GCA_046520375.1 Pyxidicoccus sp. 3LFB2 | reverse complement strand
GCCTGCGTCCTCCGGGTGGAGCTGCCCGGTGAGTCGCGCGCGCTGGGCTTCGCGAACTTCGTGGTGGAGACGCCGCCCATCCGCTTCGCCGCGACGCTGGGCCGGGGCGGCCGGGGCCGGCTGCTCGTGCTGCTGGATGCGCCGGTGGAGGGCAGCGGCAACGACCATGACCCGTTCGGTCCCACCAGCGCGCCGGGCCTGATTGCCCAGAAGGCGTTCCTGGAGGAGCTGCTCACCCGCGCGGGCTGGTCCTACGACATCGTCGAGTGGCACAAGACGTTCGCCGTGAAGCTGCGCACCGGTGGCTACGGCGCGCACCTGCTGCTCACCGAGTTCTTCAAGCTGGACCCGCTCATCCAGAAGGAGCTGCGCGAGGCCGTGTTCCGCGGAGACGGCCTGGTGGTGGCGGGCGACTACGACACGCGCCACCGCACCGTGCACGACGCGCTGGGCGTGCGGTACGTGAGCAAGGTCACCGGGGCCGCGCGCGTGGTGCTGGACGCTCCGGGCTTCCCGCTGCTGACGGGTGAGCTGGCGGTGCTGCAGGGCGAGAAGCCGCTGCTCATCGAGCGGCGCGGCGCGCAGCGCCTGGGCACCTTCCGCCTCGCGAGCGGCTACCCGGAGCCGGCCACGCCGCTGGACGCGGTGACGCTGCACGCGTACGGCCTGGGTGAGTCCGGCTTCGCGGGCATGGACCTGCTGGCCATCGCCACCCGCGATGGGCAGGCGAGCCTGGCCGCGGACGTCCTGCGCGCGCTGCTGGAGCGCGTGCACCCGATGCCTCCGCCCACGGGCGGGCGCGCCGTGGTGCCGGTGCAGCTGGAGGTGAGCAACCAGGGCATGGCGGCGCCCATCACCGCCACGGTGGCGATGCCCACCGGGGTGGAGCTGGTGGACGCGGGCCCGGGCCAGGTCGTGGACGGCGTGCTCACCTTCGCCTTCCCGCTGGAGGCGGCCGAGACGAAGCAGGTGCGCTTCTGGGTGCGGCTGCCGAGGACCGCGGCGCCGGTGGACTTCACCGCCGTGGTGCGGGGCGGCCCTGGCGGCACGGTGTCCGTGAGCACCACGCTGCGCCTGGACGTCACGGCCCCGGAGGCGCTCACCAGCATCCAGACGAAGCTGCAGGCCCTGGCCCAGACGGGTCACCCCCATGCCACCGCGCTGAAGGCGGCCGCTGTCGCCGTGGGTCAGGCCGCGGCGGATGAGGCGCAGTGGCCGGCGCTGGCGTGCGAGTCCGCGCTCAAGGCGTCGGACGCGCTGCTGGGGATTTTGGACCCGGCCGTCGTCGAGCTGCGTGCCGCGCTCGGTGGCTGGCTGCGGCAGGCGACGCAGGACCTGCCGCCGCCGTACTGAGTCTCAAGCCGTTCGGACGCGACTGGGAGCACCGCTCAAGAACCCATGGATTGATGTCCCCCCTTCTGGGGGGACATGAAGGGCAGGCGTGCGTCATGAAGGGTCCTTCTGGAACAGTGCCCTACCGTCCCAGCGCGAGATTGCAGGGGCTGTCGGTGGTGGTGACGATGGCGATGGTGTGCCTGTCCCTGCGGCCCATGGCGGCGGCGGCACAGCCGGCCATGCGCCTGGCGGCGGCGCGGGCCCAGCGCGTGAGTCACGGCGCGTGCCGTCCGGCACGGGGGTGGCGATGTCCTTCCCTTCGCCCACGGCCGGGGCCAACCGGTGCGAGGTGGCATCGCTGAAGCGGCCGGCTCCCACGGAGGAGAGCTGCACGGCGAGCGGCTCGTCGCGGTGCGGAGAGCGCGAGGCTGGCGC
>JBKGHK010001258.1:0-1787 GCA_046520375.1 Pyxidicoccus sp. 3LFB2 | reverse complement strand
GCTGGCCGAGCGGGCCCCGGACGACGGCGCGCCGCAGAAGTCGGCGGTGCGCAAGGTGCCGGTGTCCATCCTGGTGCGGCCGTACGGCATCATCCGGGTGGGCGATGGCGCGCCCAGCGCCCAGCCGCTGCAGAAGCACGACGTGGAGGTGGCGCCGGGCCGCTACCCCGTTACCATCTCCTGCGACTACTGCGAGGACGTGGTGGACACCATCGACGTGCGCTCGGACGGGGAGAATGTCTTCCACCTGCGCGCCCAGCCCAAGCCCGCGCTGCTCTCCTTCGACTACCAGCCGGCCGACGCCACGGTGCGGGTGAACGAGCAGGTGCGCACCGCGCACGAGAGCCTCCAGGCCCCCTTCGAGGTCCGCTCCCCGCGCGGCCCCGCCGGCTTCCAGCACACCGTCGAGGTGGAGATTTCCCACCCCGGCTACCGGACGGAGAAGCGCAAGGTGCACCTGCGGCCCGGAGAGCGCATGAACCTGCCCGGGAGCCTCACGCCCGAATGAGTCGCGGCCTCCTTCCCCTGTTATGGGTGCTGGCCCTGGCGGCCCCCACCCTGGCCCTGGCCCAGGACTCCGGAGACCCGGAGGTGGACGCGCTCCGCGCCAGCTTCGAGTACGGCAAGTACGCCGAGGTGCTGGACCGCGCGGGCGCCCGCATCGACCGCGGCGGGCTGGCCGAGGACGAGCTGGTGGAACTGCACAAGCTGGCGGGGCTCGCGGCCTTCAACCTCGGCCGCACCGAGGACGCCACGCGCCACCTGCGCGCCCTGCTGCGGTTGGACCCGGACTACGGGCTGGACCCCTTCGTCGTGCCGCCTCCGGCGGTGGCCTTCTTCGACGGGCTCAAGGCGGACATGGCCAGCGAGCTGGAGTTCCTCC
Source organism: Pyxidicoccus sp. 3LFB2 (assembly GCA_046520375.1). Lineage (GTDB taxonomy): Bacteria > Myxococcota > Myxococcia > Myxococcales > Myxococcaceae > Myxococcus. The sequence continues at coordinate 904 of JBKGHK010001258.1, read as the reverse complement.
GCCAGGAGCGGCGCCTGCGCCAGGAGCGCGAGAAGGCCGAGGCCGAGCGCCGCGAGCGAGAGCGCGTGGAGGCCGAGGTGCAGCGCCGCCGCGCCGAGGAGCTGGCCAGCCAGGTCACCGTGCGCGTCGTGGAGAAGCGCAACTTCCTGGTCAACTTCGTCCCCTTCGGCGCCGGCCAGTTCCAGCAGGGCCGCAACAGCCTCGGCATCGTCTTCGCCGCCACCGAGGGCGCGCTGGCGGTGACGAGCATCATCTCCTTCTTCGCCTACGACTCGCTCTTCGAGGAGCAGGTCATCGACCTGGACAACGTGCTGGACCAGGACGGCCGGGCCTCGGTGCGCGTGCGCTTCATCCCCACCAGCCGGGGCCGCCAGCGCGACACGTGGCAGCTGCTCAAGCTGTCCTCGGCCGCGGGCTTCTACACCATCTATGCGCTGGGCGTGGTGGACGCGCTGTACCACCACGAGGACCAGGTCATCCGCACCACGGTGGAGCCCCGCGAGGCCCCACCCACCCCCAAGCGAGCCGAGGCGCCCGGCACCTCCACGCGCGTGGGCCTGTACTCCCAAGCCGGCGGACTCGGCGCCGGCCTCACCCTCACCTTCTGAACGACTTCAGGTAAGCGAAGCCATGGCCAGCCTCACCGTCCGTTCTCCTGATGGAAAGGTCCGCGCGGTCTCCCTGCTCAAGCGCATCACCAGCATTGGCCGGGGCCCCGACAACGACGTGCAGCTCGAGGACCCGGGCGTGCCCGACAGCGCGCTGCACGTCACCTACGACGGCACCCGCTACGAGGTGGGCAGCCTGGGCGCCACCTTCCACGTCAACGGCAAGAAGCGCGACGCGCACGCCCTGTCCACCGGCGACGTGGTCCGCGTGGGCGGCACCGAGCTGACGTTCGCCC
>JBKGHK010001257.1:0-1787 GCA_046520375.1 Pyxidicoccus sp. 3LFB2 | reverse complement strand
CCGGGGCTCCGCGCGCGTTTCCTCCCGAGGTGCAGCGCGCGCTGGACGGCATCGTCCGCGCCGAGCTGGCCGTGGGGCCCGTGGCGGGCATGTCCGTGGGCGTCACGCGGGGCGAGCAGCGCTGGGTGTGCGCCTATGGCCAACGCGACTTGACGCGCAAGCTGCCGGCGACGCCGCGCACCACGTACCGCATGGCGTCCGTCACCAAGTCCTTCACGGCGGTGGCGGTGCTTCAACTGGCGGAGCAGGGGAAGCTGGACCTGGACGCGGACATCAGCACGCTGGTGCCGTCCTTCCCGCGCAAGCAGTGGCCCGTCACCGTGCGGGACTTGCTGGGCCACCTGAGCGGCGTGCCCACGTATGACGGACCGTCCTCCAGCAACAACGTGAAGCCGCTGAGCACGACGGAGGCGCTGGAGGTCTTCTCGGCGAAGTCGCTCGCCTTCGAGCCGCGCAGCCGCTACCTGTACACGACGTGGGGCTACAACCTGCTGGGCGCCGCGGTGGAGGCGGCCTCGGGCCAGTCCTACCGGGACTACCTGCGCGAGCACGTCTTCAAGCCCGCGGGCATGGCGCACGCCGACCTGGACATCACCGCCACCCGGGACGAGCACCAGGCCGCGGGCTACCGCGTGCAGGGCGGAGCGCTGAAGCCGTCGCGCTTCCTGGACGTGTCCAGCCGCTTCGGCGGCGGCGGCACCCGCGCCACCGTGGGAGACATGCTCGGCTTCGGCCGCGCGGTGCTGGCGCACACGCTGGTGTCTCGCGAGACGATGGGCCGCATGCAGGCGTCCATGGCGACGAGTGACGGGCGCCTCACCGACTACGGCATGGGCTTCGCGACGTACCCGCTGCGGGGCCACTACCTCGTGGCGCACGCGGGCGGGCAGAACGAGACGACGACGCTGCTGGTGATGTTCCCCGCCGAGGACACGGTGATTGCCCTGGCCACCAACGTGGAGGGCGAGGCGAAGCGGCTGCGGCGCCTGTCCATCCGGCTGATGGAGCAGGTGCTGGAGGACGGCGTCACCCGGCGCGACGCGCACCTGGCGGACGCGGTGGACTCGGTGGTGTACGAGGGGCTGGGCCGCATCGCGAGCTATGGGCTGGCGTACCACCAGTGGGCCACGCGCGGGCCGGGCTCGCTGCCCGCCGACGAGGATTTGCCGGGCGCGTTTGCCCGCGTCTCCGAGCTGCTGGACCGCAAGGAGATTGCCCGCGACGCGCGCGCGGCGCTGGAGCGCATCAAGGGGGCGCATGACCCGCGCCTGGGCTCGGTGTTCATCCGCGTGGGCGCGCACATGGCCCGTACGCTGGAGAAGACGCACGGCCCTGAGCGGCTGCGCGCCTATCCCGCCGAGGGGCCGCTGTCGTTCTTCGCGGACTACCTGGCCGCGTGCGACGAGCAGGGCCTGCCGGACACGGAGCGCTTCGGCGGGCTGCTGCGCGAGGACCTGCTGCGCTTCGTCGCGAGCTGGAAGCGCGCGGAGGTGCCGGCGCTGCGGCGCCTGCGGCTGGATGAAATCAAGGACGCGGAGCGCCACTGGCCCGCGCTGCGCGAGGCGGCGGCCCGGGCGCCCGAGGTGCGGCCGGACTACTCGGAGGAATTGCTGCGCATCGCCGAGGGCCATGCGCTGAAGAAGCAGACCGGCGGCGCGGCTGCGCTGGCTGGAGCGCTCGGTGGAGCTGCAGCCGCGCAGCGTGGACTCGCGGGTGGCGCTGGCGCAGGCGCTGCTGGGTGGCGAAGCGGGACGCGGAGGCGCTGCCGCACCTGCGTGAGGCGCTGG
>JBKGHK010001256.1:0-1796 GCA_046520375.1 Pyxidicoccus sp. 3LFB2 | reverse complement strand
CGCAGCTGGGCCCGCGCGCGCGCATTGGGCCTTCTGGCGGGTGCGCTGGGCCTTCGATGAGAACGGTGACGGCACGCTGTCCATCGAGGAGCGCACCGCGCTGGTGGATGCCATGGAGGCGCGCGCGAGCGGCTGCGCTCGGAGCGGCTGGAGCAGTTCGACGCCAATGACGACGGCACGCTGGACGAGGCGGAGCGCCAGGCGGCCCGCGAGGCGCGGCGCGCGAAGTGGCAGGCGAGGCACCAGCAGGTGCTGGCCGCGTACGACATCAATGGCAACGGCGTGCTGGATGACGGGGAGCGCGTGGCGCTGCGTCAGGACCGCGTGGCCGCCGCCCAGGAGCGCCGCGCGACGCTGATGGCCACTTATGACACCAACGGCGACGGCACGCTGAGCACGGAGGAGGCCCTGCCGCTCCGGAAGGAAATCCAGCGCCGCATCATCGAAGGGCGCGACGCCGAGGAGTGACACTCCGGACAGAAGGCCCGGGTGGATTCCCCCGCGTGCCCTGTCTCCAGGTCCCCAGGCTGCCCTCCCGGCGGCCTGGGTATTTCCCTTTCGTACACTTCCGCTCCGGATTCACCCGCCAGTGCCGCTGGCCTGCCTGCCCCGTCGTGCACACCTTGGAAGCCGACACGGAAAGAGAGGTCACCCTGGAACCCGCTCTCATCGAGCCCCCCCGGCAACGGGCCCTGGAAGACGGGCCGGCGGTGCTGGTGGTCAACACCCGCTCGCGCTCGGGGCGAGAAGCCTTCGACACGGCTCGCAACGCCCTCGCCGCCCGGGGCATCCCGCTGGTGGAGTGCTACGCCCTGTCCCGGACAGAGCGCCTCCAGCATGTGCTGGAGCGGATGACGGAGCTGGGGGCGCGGCGCATCCTCGTGGGCGGGGGCGACGGCACGCTGAGCTGCGTGGTGGCCCAGCTCCTGGGCCGGGACGTGACGCTGGGCGTGCTGCCGCTGGGCACGGGCAACGACTTCGCCCGCTCGCTGGGAATTCCCGCGGACATTGAAGCCGCCTGCGACGTCATCGCCCAGGGCTGCACCGCGCGCGTGGACGTGGGGCTCGCCAACGGGCGGCCCTTCCTCAACGCGGCCAGCCTGGGCCTGGCCACCGCGATTGCCAAGCGGCTGACGAAGCGCCTGAAGCAGCGGGCGGGGAAGCTGGCCTACCCGGTGGCCGCCGCCGCGGAGATTTCGGACCTGCAACACTTCCACGTCCGCATCCAGGCGGACGACCAGGAGCTGGAGCTGGACGCGCTGCAGCTGGTGGTGGGCAATGGCCGCTACCACGGCGCGGGCAACATGGTGTCGCCGGATGCGCAGCTGGATGACAGGCGCCTCCACCTCTACGCCATCGCCGCGCCTTCCGCGACGAATGGCCGCGAAGGCACCGGCCTGGGCCACCTGCAGGACGTGGCCACGCTGGCGCGCGTGGCGATGTCCCTGCGCTCCGGTGAGCACGAGGACCACCCGGCCGTCACGTCGCTGCGCGCGGCGCGCATCTACGTGGAGTCCGACCCGGTGCAGGAGGTGAATGCGGACGGCGAGCTCGTCGGCCGCACGCCCATGCGCTTCGAGATAGCCCCGGCCGCCCTGCGCGTCTACGCGCCCGCGCCGTCCTGAATTTCGATTCAGGTGCCGTCTGGCCTACGCTGGGGGCGTCCGTGGCGGGCGACCCCACCGCCACGGGGAGGACGAGCCCGTGCGCCAGCGTTCCCGACTCCCCCTCCTCATCGCGGCCTGTCTCGCCGTCGCGGCGGTCGCTGCTGCTGTGGTTCCGCGTCGATGCCCGCG
>JBKGHK010001255.1:0-1804 GCA_046520375.1 Pyxidicoccus sp. 3LFB2 | reverse complement strand
TCGCTGGCGGCGCTGCTCGTCATGCCCCAGGCCGGCCAGCTCGCCCTGGCCACGCGCAGCACCACCAACCTCCCCCCCGCGCTCCCCGGCCGCACGCTGCTGCTCGCCGAGTCGGAGACGGGCGGGCTGGCGACCATCGCCGTGGACCTGTCCGCCGGCTTCGGCGGCGCCCCGGTGCGCCGGCTGGCCACGCACCCGCAGGTGTCGCGCGGGCAGGAGAACGACCCGAGGACCCCGGAGGACGAGACGGTAGCCCTCGCCGCCGGCCGGTTCATCTACGGCGTGCGGGACGAGACGGCGTGCGGGGCGAATGCGGAGTGCTCGGGGGTGCTGGCGGTGGAGTCCTCCACCGGCGCCATCGCCACGGACCTCAGTGGCGCGCCCATGCTGCCCATCAACGTGCCGGGGCTGCCCACCGGTCTGGCCATCGTCCCGGAGGCCCGGCTTCGGCTGATCCTCGAGGATGGCTCCGGCGGCACGGCCATCATCCCCCTGCTGGGCATCGTCCCGTCGTCCACGGGAGACATCACCCTCTTCTCCGCCAGCGACCGGCGCCTGTTCGACCTGGACACCCGGTCCGCCAGCGTGGGCCTGGAGCTGCGCAGTGTCACGGAGGCCGTCACCGACCGCGGGCTCGGGGACCTCAACACGGTGGTGAATGTCGAGCAGGTCGTCGAGTACGTGGACCCCGCGAACCCGGCGCGCACGGCCACCCGGAGGACCCTCTTCGAGGGCTCGGTGGTCAGCAACACGTACCGCATCGTCTACCAGGGCATCTTCCCCACCATGGCGGGGCTGACGCGGGACCTCGAGGCCCCGACGCGCTTCGAGGTGCCGCAGTCCACGAACCCCCGCCAGCAGGCGGGCGTGGGAGACCTCATCGTCCTGGAGAGCGATGACCTGCGGTGCACCGTGGACCTGGTGGTCTCCGCCGTGCAGCCCGCCAGCGAGGGGCGCGTGCGGCTGGAGACGGCGACCGTCATCCCCGAGGACTGTGCCGGCCTGCCGCGCTTCAGCGTGCTGGCGGGGGGCGAGCAGCCGTTCCTGCTCATCGACGCGGTCGGCAACCTGCTGGCCCGGGACATCGCGGGTCCCACGGCCGGCTACGGGATTCCCACGAGCTACTTCTTCCACCCGGTGGATCTGCTGGCCCAGGTCGAGGTGGACGACGTGCCCAACGTGAATCCGCCGCCCTGGCAGGTGCCTGCCTACCCGGCGACCCCGCCTGACATCGTCATCCGGGTGGCCACGCCGTCGGTGGTCACACGCCTCGTCCGGGGAGACCGCTTCGTCGTGTCGCTCAGCTCCGGCATCCGGACCCACACCTTCAGTGTGGACGACTCCCCGGCCACGGGGCTGTCGTTCTACACCCTGCCGGGCCCCGTGGTCGCCGCCCCGGGCTCCGACCTGGCCTACATCGCCTACCCGTCCGCGGATGGCATCCTCCAGGTGAACCTCGGGCTGGTGGAGGACAATCGGGCCAACGCCGCGGCCCTGAACCCCTTCGAGTAACTGGGCTCCCTTGGGGGGCTCTGGTATCGTCCGGGACATCCTGAATCACGCGAGTCAAGACCGATGATCGATCAGAACTCCCGCCCCGCCCGCAAGGTCGGCATCGCCGACCACCTGTGGGAGACGTACGAAGAGATGGCCCAGCAGATGGGCTCGGATCGCGATGCGCTGATCAACCAGGCGCTCTTCATGTTCGCGCGCCTCAACGGCTTCATCGAGGTGCGGTCGCACGGCGAAGCCCCCATGGCGGCCGCGTCCCACGCGCCGGCCGCGCGTCCGGCCCCGGTGGCCG
>JBKGHK010001254.1:0-1807 GCA_046520375.1 Pyxidicoccus sp. 3LFB2 | reverse complement strand
GCCTGCTCGGGCGCGAGCAGTCGCCCGAGCCCGAGGCCCCGCATCGACGAGGCCGAGCGGGCCCTGCGCACCGCGGCGGATGTCTCCGCCGGAGCGCCGGAGCCGCTCATCGAGTTGGGACGGTTCCTGGCCACCGCGCGGACCGCGCCTGTCGAAGCAGAGGCCGCGTTCGCCTCCGCCGCCAGCGCGGCGCTGTCCCTGCTGGAGGAGGCGTGGGCCGGGTGGATTCACGCGCTGGGACAGCAGGACAAGCTGGATGCCGCGCTGGAGGTGGCGGACCAGGCGCGGCGCATCCTGCCGGACTCGGCCGCCATCAGCAGGGCGGTGGACGAGGCCCAGCGCCGCGCTTCGCGCTGAGCTCCAGGCTCCAAGCTCACTCGCTCCGGAGCGTCACCGCCGGGTCCACGCGCATGGCCCGGCGCGCCGGGACGAGACACGCCACCAGCGCCACGCCGAGCAGCAGCGCCATGACCGCGCCGAAGGTGAGCGGGTCATGCGGCGCAATCCCATAGAGGATGCTCCCCATCACCCGTGACAGCCCCAGGGCGCCCGCGACGCCCAGGGCGACGCCGGCTCCCGCGAGCGCCATGCCGCTCTTGAGCACCAGCCGCAGCACGTCCGAAGGCTGGGCGCCGAGCGCCAGCCGCACGCCCATCTCCCGCTGTCGCTGGCTCACCGTGTAGGCCAGCACGCCGTAGATGCCCACCGCCGCCAGGGCGAGCCCCAGCCCCGCGAACAGGCCCAGCAGCATGGACAGCAATCGCGGCCGCGTCACCGCCTCGCTCACCACGGCCTCCAGCGTGGTGATGCGGCTGATGGTCTGCTGCGAGTGCACCGACCAGATGGCCTGCCGCGCGGCGGTGGCCAGTGGCAGCAGCGCACCCTGGCCGCGCACCACCAGGTTCAAGGAGGAGCGGGTGCTCTGCTGCAGGTGCAGATAGCTGAGCGGCGGCGCCGCCTCGGCCAGCCCCGACTGGCGCACGTCACCCACCACGCCGACGATGCGCAGCTCCGTCGTGCCCACCTTGACGGCCTTGCCCACCGCGTCCTCGCCCGGGAAGTACCGGCGGGCGAAGGCCTGGTTCACCACCATCACCTCGGGGGCCTCCGCCGTGTCCGTGGTCTCGAAGACGCGGCCCGTCAGCAGGGGGATGCCCAGCGTGCGGAAGTAGTCGGTGCTCGTGTGCATCAGCAGCGTGTGCGGGGGGCTCGCCTCGTCCTCCGGGTGGCCGGGGCGGGTGAAGGGGAGGTCCTCGCCCTTGTGCTCCAGGGGCAGGTACTTCACCAGGGCGGCGGACTGCACACCCGGGACGGCGCGCACGCGCTCCAGTATCTCCGTCATGTACTCCAGCCGCTGCGGCCGCTTCTCCTGGGGGATGGAGAAGCTCACCACCGCGGCGCCCTCCGCGCGGAAGCCCGGGTCCTCGGCGAGCATCTTCCCCAGGCTGCGCGTGGCCAGCCCCGCCCCGGTGACGAGCACGACGGCGATGGCCACCTCCGCCACGACGAGCATGCCGCGCAGCCGCGCACCGCTCGAGCCCACCGTGCCACGCCCGCCCTTGAGCACGGGCTCCAGCCGCGTGGAGCGGGCCCGGAGGGCCGGCAGGAGTCCAAACAGCAGCCCCGTGAGCAGGGTGGCGCCCGAGGCAAAGGCCAGCACCTCACCATCCACGCCCACCTCACGCAGGCGGGGGAGCTGCTGCACGGAGGCGCCCACCAGGGCCTCCGTCCCCCACACCGCGAGCAGCAGGCCCAGCGTCCCACCCAGCGCCGCGAGCACGACGCTCTCCGTGAGCAGCTGGCGCAC
>JBKGHK010001253.1:0-1807 GCA_046520375.1 Pyxidicoccus sp. 3LFB2 | reverse complement strand
GCGGCCCCGCCGGTGCGCGGCAACGCGCGCGCGGGGGCTGCTCGCATCGGGGCGGCTGGTGCCGCTGTTCATCCTCCTGCTCATCTTCTGCCAGCTGGCGCTGCTGGTGCCCGCCATCGCCCCGCTGCGCGTGGTGGTGCGCATCACCGCCTTTGGCGCCAGTCTGGCGCTGCTGGTGCTCGTGCGGGGGCGCAGCCTCAAGCACCCGGCGCTGCCCTTCACCCTGGGCGCCCTGGCCGTCACGGTGCTCAACTTCTTCCATCCGGGCACCATCAGCCCGATGGCCGCCCTGGTGCAGCTGGGCATCGAGCTGTCCGTCATCGCCCCGCTGCTGTGGGTGACGCGGCTGCCCATCGACTCGAAGTCATTCATCCACACGCTGGCGCTGCTCTTCTTCTTCAACGTGGCCAGCGCCTCGGTGGGCGTGCTCCAGGTCTACTTCCCCGGGCGCTTCCAGCCGCCGGTGTCCTCGGTGGTGCAGGGCCAGGGCGAGAGCTACCTGCGCAGCCTCGAGTTCGAGACGGCCAGCGGCGAGCGCGTGTTCCGCCCCATGGGCCTGACGGACATCCCCAGCGGCGCGTCCACGGGCGGGTTCTACTCGGTGCTGCTGGGCGGCGGCTTCCTGCTGTCCGCGCGGCGCAGGTGGGTGCGCGCGCTGAGCGTGGCTGGCATCCTGATAGGGCTGCTCTGCCTCTACCTCTGCCAGGTGCGCTCCATCTTCATCACGCTGGCCGTGTGCCTGACGGCGATGGCGGGCGTGCTCGCCCTGAGCGGCCGGATGATGCGGCTGGTGACGCTGCTGGCCGTGGTGGGCGGCGCGGGCGTGGCCACCTTCGGCTGGGCGGTGGCGGTGGGTGGGGACGCGGTGGTGAAGCGCTGGTCCTCCCTGTTCGAGTCGCGGCCCGAGGACGTCTACCAGCAGAACCGGGGCTACTTCCTCGAGGGCACCTTCGAGCTGCTGCTCCCCGAGTACCCGCTGGGCGCGGGCCTGGGCCGCTACGGCATGGCCAACGCGTACTTCGGCGACAACAGCGACCGGGAGCACCCGCCGCTGTGGGCCGAAATCCAGTGGACGGCCTGGGTCTACGACGGCGGCATCCTGGTGCTGGTGCTCTACCCGCTGGGCATGCTGGCCACGCTGTGGTGGGTGTTCCGCGTGGCCCGGCGCAAGGACGACACGGGGGACGAGTTCTGGCTGTGGGGCAGCGTCATCTTCGCGTACAACCTGGGCGCGCTGGCGCTGACCTTCAGCTACTCGTTCTTCATGAGCCAGACGGGAATGGAGTTCTGGCTGCTCAACGCGGCGCTCTTCGGCGCCATGAACCATGCGAAGACCGTACACGCTCATCGCAGGTGACTTCGTCGCCACCGGCGGCATGGACCGGGCCAACCTGGCGCTGGCCCTCTGGCTGGCGAAGCAGGGCGGCCCCGTGCGGCTGGTGGCGCACCGGATTGCCGACGAGCTGCGGGGCTACTCCAACGTGCGCTTCGTGCACGTGCCCAAGCCGGCCAACGCGTACCTGCTGGGCGAGCCGCTGCTGGACGCGGTGGGCCGCGCGTGGGCGCTGCGCACGCGGGCGGAGGGCGGGCGCGTGCTGGCCAACGGCGGCAACTGCCCGGTGCCCGCGGCCAACTGGGTGCACTACGTCCACGGGGCCTATGTCTCCGAGCCCACGGGCGGTGTGCTGCGGCGGCTGAAGGGCCGGGTGAGCCACCGGCTCTACCTGCGCGGTGAGCGTGAGGCGCTGCGGCGCGCGCGCATCATCATCGCCAACTCCGAGCGCACGCGGGCGGACCTGGTGGCGGC
>JBKGHK010001252.1:0-1817 GCA_046520375.1 Pyxidicoccus sp. 3LFB2 | reverse complement strand
CTGGGCCCCGGGCCCTGGCTGGGCCACTTCGGCACCTATGGCGCGCATACCGCGGGCCCCCTGGAGGCGGTGCTGGTGCCGCTGCTGCGAGGAGGCGCGGACCGCAAGGCGCTGCTGCTGGGCCGGGGCAGCCGGGCATTCGGTGAGGCCCTGACCGCGCGGCGCCCGGAGCTGACGGGACGGCTGGTGGTCAGGGATTCGCTCGCGCCGGAGGACCTGGTGGCGCACCTGTCCGCGTGTGACGTGCTGGTGCAGCCCTACCCGGATGGCGTGAGCGCGCGGCGCACCACCACCATGGCGGGGCTGGCACCGGGCCGTCCGCTCGTCACCAACACCGGGCACCTGACCGAGCCGATGTGGCGCGAGCTTGGCGCGGTGGAGTTGGTGGAGGGCACCGCGCCAGAGCCGCTGGTGGCGGCCACGGAGCGACTGCTCGCCGACGCCAGCGCGCGCACTGCCCTGGGGGAGCGCGCCGCGCGGGTGTACCGCGAGCGCTTCGCGCTGGAGCGCACGGTGGAGGCGCTGCTACGCCCGGGGCCGGAAGGAGCTGCTTCGTGAGTCCGCACACGCCACGCAGAGCACGGGGCCGACCGCGCACGGGGCACCCGCAGGCGTTACGGGTGCGCCCCGGTGAGGAGCGGCCATGAGCCGGAGCCCCATGCGGGCCGCCCCGCCCCGGCTCGCGCTGCTGATGGACCCGCTCGAAGAGGGCTGGCCCAGCATGGACCTGGGAGGCGAGGCCCTCCGGGACGGACTGGCCGCGCTCTCCACCGAGGTGTCCGTGGACGCCCTGCGCCCGTCGATGCCGGCCGTGGTGCGCCGGCTGCCGCGCCTGGGCTCGCGCAACGCGGCCTTCAACGCCGACCGACTTCTCACCCGCTTCGGCCTGTACCCAGGCCGCGCGCTGCTCGCGCGGGGCCGGTACGACGCCTTCCACGTGGTGGACCACACCTACGCGCAGCTGCTGCACATGCTCCCGGCGGAGCGCACCGGCGTCTACTGCCATGACCTGGATGCCTTCCGCTCCGTGCTGGAGCCCCACCGAGAGCCGCGTCCGGCCTGGTTCCGCCTCATGGCCCGCACCCAGCTCGCGGGCCTGCAGCGCGCGGCGCTCGTCTTCCACAGCACCCAGGCGGTGCGCGCGGAGCTGCTCGCGCATGGCGTGGTGGACCCGGCCCGCCTCGTCTGGGCGCCCCAGGGCGTGGCACCCGAGTTCCACCCCGGGCCGGACCCGGCGGACCGGAGCGATGAAGTGCTCGCGCCCCTGGGCGGGCGGCCCTACCTGCTGCACGTGGGCAGCGCGATTCCGCGCAAGCGGCTGGACGTGCTCTTCGCCGTCTTCGCCGCGCTGCGGGCCCGCCATCCGGAGCTGCGGCTGGTGCAGCAGGGCGGCGCGCTGAACGCCACCCAGCGCGCGCAGGTGGAGTCGCTGGGCATCGGCGAGGCGCTGCTCCAGCCGCCCCGGCAGGAGCGGCCCACGCTGGCGGGGCTCTACCGCCGCGCCCAGGCCGTGCTGGTGACGAGCGAGGCGGAGGGCTTCGGCATCCCCGTCATCGAGGCCCTGGCCTGCGGCGTGCCCGTGGTGGCCAGTGATTTACCCGTGCTGCGGGAAGTGGGTGAAGACACCTGCGCCTACTGTCCCGTGGGCGAGGTGTCCTCGTGGGTGGAGACCGTGGACGCGCTGCTCACCGGACGCCAGCCGCCCCCTCCGAGAGAGGCCCGGCTGGCCCGCGCCTCGCGCTTCACCTGGACCGCGCACACGCGCACCGTGCTGGACGCGTACCTGCGACTCCTGGGAGCAGGCCCCCGGAGCTGCC
>JBKGHK010001251.1:0-1831 GCA_046520375.1 Pyxidicoccus sp. 3LFB2 | reverse complement strand
CCTTCCGCGTCCGCGAAGGCGCGAGCGCCCTCCAGCGCGAGCATCAGTTCCTCGTCCGGCGCGGCCGGCGGAGGCAGGCCCCCCTGCGGCGAAGCGCAGGCGCAGGCCGGTGCCGGAAACCTCGGCGGCGGACAGGCGCGCGGTGTCCAGCGCGGGCATCTTGTAGCCCCGGCTCACCGCCGCCAGCTGGCACAGCGCCGGCAGCACGCGCGTGGAGAAGCCGGTGGCCCCGCGCACCTCCACGTCGGGCACCAGGCCCAGCGCGCCCACGGCGGTGGCCAGCAGTCCGGGCACCTGCACCGAGGGCGTGGAGGAGAAGCCGTACAGGCGCACGTCGTACAGGTAGACGGCGAGCTTCTCCCCGTCCGCGTCGAACGCCACCTTGAAGGTGAAGGGCGTGCGCTCCGGCGCCGGCAGCCGGCCCTGGCCTTCGAGGTAGCCGGGGCGGAAGTGGAGGCGCAACTCCTCGATGCCGGCCAGTCGCCCGGCCAGCTCCGCCACCCGGCGCGTCACCAGGTCGGCGTCGACGGACAGCTCCAGGAAGCCGAAGAGCAGCTTCTTGCGCTGGTAGCGCGTGGCGCCGGCGCTGACGTTGAACGGGAAGCTGACGTCCGGAATCTGCAGCGCGAAGTCGGAGACGCGCAGGCCCGGCATCACCTCCAACGCCGGAAAGCCCACGAACGCCCTGCGGTCCAGCAGGCGCAGTTCGGGGGCGCGGCGCGCGAATCCTGCGCCGCGGCGGGCTTGGAAGAGTCGCTGTCAGTAGCCATCGCGGGAGCAGGGAGGCTACCACGCCACCCAAGCGCCCGAAATTTCTGACAATCCCCCCGCTTGTGGAGCAGGCAACGAGGCGTGATGACCGCCGCTCGACGCACCGCAGGAACGACATGCACCCCGGACGGAAGTCGGACTATATGCCTCCGGCGTGTTGGCTCCCGACTCCCTCGTCCTCGAAGGTCGCTTCCGGGTCCTCCGACCCCTGGGCTCGGGTGGGATGGGAGAGGTGTACCTGGGGGAGCAGGTGTCCCTGGGACGCAAGGTGGCCATCAAGGTCCTCCACCAGGACCTGCACGCCCAGGCCGGCATGGCCGAGCGCTTCAAGCGCGAGGCCCGCCTCCTGTCCGCCGTGGAGCACCCGGCGGTGGTGCACATCGTCGACTTTGGCAAGTCCGGGGACCACGCCTGCCTCGTCATGGAGTTCGTGGAGGGCCAGAGCCTCTTCGACGCGCTCCTCGCTGGCCCCATGCACCCGGGCCGCGCCCTCCCCCTGCTCCAGCAGCTGGCGGAGGGACTGGCCGCCATCCACGACAAGGGCATCATCCACCGCGACTTGAAGCCGGAGAACGTCTTCATCTCCCCGGGCGCACGCGGGGAGCAGGCGCGGCTGTTGGACTTCGGCATCGCCCGGCTGGTGGAGCCCGAGGCCGGCAGCAGCGTCAGCCAGGTGGGCGTGGTGCTGGGCACGCCGGAGTACCTGTCCCCCGAGCAGGCCGTGGGCGCGAAGGTGGACACGCGCAGCGACCTCTACTCCTTCGGCGTGCTGATGTACCGCGTGCTGGCCGGCCGGCTGCCCTTCGACGGGCCCGCGCCGCGCAACTACCTCGCGCAGCACGCCTCGCATGCGCCGCTTCCGCTGGACAGGGCGGCGCCCTCGCTTTCGCGCTTCATCGGCCTGCTGTCGCTGGTGATGCGCCTCTTGGAGAAGGACCCGGCGAAGCGGCCGCAGAGCGCGCACGAGCTGGCGGATGCGCTGGCGGCGGCCTGGTCCGCGCTCTCCGCCTTCACGCCCGGCCTGGGCACGCCCGTCCATGTGCCCCAGGGCGGCGGGCCG
>JBKGHK010001250.1:0-1832 GCA_046520375.1 Pyxidicoccus sp. 3LFB2 | reverse complement strand
CGCGCACGACGGAGTGCGCCCGCGCGCCCGTGTGGGAGGGGGTGACGCCTGCCTCGCCCTCGCCGGTGCTCACGCCCAGCTTCAGCGGCTCGGCCGAGCCCGGCAGCCTGGTGCGGCTGTTCACGGATGCCGCCTGCACCGAGGCCTCGGCCTTCGAGCTGCGCGCGGACGCGGCGGGGCGCTTCGCCATCTGGACGCACCTGGCGCCGAACGCCGAGGTGGCCTTCTCGGCGCGTGCCTTCGATGCGGCCGGAAACGCCTCGGCGTGCACGGGCAGCGCGCTCGCCTACCGCCACGACGACCTCCCTCCGGCCGACCCCCAGCTCACCGCCCTCACGCCTGCCTCGCCCTCGCGCTACCGCGAGACGCAGTGGGAGGGCACGGCGGAGCCCGGGTCGCTCGTGGAGGTGCATGGTGAGGCGGGCTGCGAGGGCCCGGTGCTCCTGCGGCGTGCGGGCAGCAGCGCGGGCACGTGGACCTTTGCGCTGCAGGCGGAGGCGAACCAGGTCTCTCGGCGCTGGGCGCGCGCGGTGGATGCCGCGGGCAATCGCTCGGCATGCGTGCCGCTGGGCAGTTTCGAGCACGACGACATCGCGCCCCCGGCGGTGACGCTGAGCCGCACCGAGCCCGTCTCGCCCAACAACCACACCCTGTCTCCGGTGGTCGTGGGCTGGGGTACGCCGGGAACGGTGGTGTGGGTGCATGGGGGCGCCCAGGCCGTGCGGACCGTGGTGTCTCCGAGCGGGGAGCTGCGCGCGCAGCTCGAGGTCAGCAAGGGGTGGAACTTCATCTCCGCGCGGAGCGTCGACGCCGCGGGCAACGAGACCTACGCCCAGCGCTCGCTCACCTACGTCTACGACACCGAGCCGCCCGCGCCGCCCGCGCGGGTGCGGCTGGCAGGGCTGTCGCCCGCGCGCGTCACGCTCGGCGTGAACGTGTACGGCTCGACGGAGCAGGACGCCACCGTGCGCCTGTACCTGGCCCCCGACTGCACCGGCGAGAGCGTGGGGACCGGCTGGCTCACGGCCCCGAACAGGCCGGGGTCCACCGGGCCATACTGGTTCACCGCGTACTCGGGGGAGCTGCCCCTGGGCAGCACTGGCTTCGGGGTCACGGCCACGGACGCGGCGGGCAACACCTCGGCGTGCGCCGCGGCGGAGCGCTCCTTTGCGCACGTGGATGCGGGGCCCGCATGGCGGCCGGGCGAGGGGCTCCCGTTCAACCCGAGTAGCATCGGGACAGGGGCGCAGGGCGACGTCTTCGCCCTCAGCGACACCTACGTGGCGGTGGGCTCCAACGGCGGGCGGGTCGAGCTGCGCGTCTACCAGCGCGCGAGCGACGGGGAGGGAACGGCGTGGAGCAGCCCGCGCGTGCTCACGCTCCAGGCCCGGCGCTACGAGACCTACTCCCTCGTGACGAATGCCCGCGGGGACGCCGCGGTGGTATGGCAGGAGGGAGAGACCCAGGGCCCGGTGCGCCTCGCGCGCTTCGACTCCCTGCAGCAGGCGTGGTCCGAGCCCGTGCGGCTGACGGCGGAGGGCGTCTCGGGTGGCGGGGCCCAGGTGGGGCTCGACGCGCAGGGCAACGCCGTGGCGTGCTGGATCGACCAGGCGTCGGCGGCCCAACTGCTGTGCGCCCGCGTGCCCCGGGGGGGCCCGCCGAGCGCTCCCGCGGTCATCGGCCCGGTGTACTCCCAGTACGAGCGCAGCCTGACGGTGCTCGCGGAAGGGCGCGCCCTGCTCTGGTGGCGGCGCCTCGAGGTGCGGGACGGCCCCCTCGTCGTGACGACGCACCTGCTGGGTGCGGATGGGACGTGGGGCCCGGGAGCGGCG
>JBKGHK010000124.1:0-19012 GCA_046520375.1 Pyxidicoccus sp. 3LFB2 | reverse complement strand
TGCTGCTCGGCTCGGCGCGGGACGCGGTGGGCGAGGGCGCGCGGGTGAAGGTGGACGCGCCGCGCCCGGAGTCGAAGCCCGTGGACGACGAAGGGCCGGGCGTGGGCGGCTCGGAGGCTCCACCCGCACCCGCCCCCGCTCCCTGACGCCGCTGGCGTCCCATCGCTTCCCGCCGGGAGTCACCCGTGTTCATTTCTGACTTCGCCATCAAACGCCCCATCGTCACCATCACCGCGATGGTGGCCCTGGTCGTCTTCGGCCTCGTGGCCCTCTGGCAGCTGGAGACGGACGAGTTCCCAGACGTCCAGCAGCCCATCATCAACGTCACCATCGTCTACCCGGGCGCCTCACCGGACACGGTGGAGCGCGAAATCGTCGAGCCGATTGAAGACGCCATCTTCGCCATCAGCGGCGTGGACCCGCAGGAGACGACGTCCAGCGCCACCGACGGCCTGGCCACCTTCACGGTGTTCTTCGAGTTCGAGAAGGACATCCAGGAGGCGTCGCAGGACATCCGCGACGCCATCTCCAGCAAGCGCGCGGACCTGCCGCAGGAGATGGAGGAGCCCATCCTCACGCGCTTCGACCCGGCGGACCAGCCCATCGTCTCGCTGACGCTCACCTCGGAGCAGCTCGACGTGGCGGCGCTGTCGCGCGTGGCGGACCCGCTGGTGGTGGGCGAGCTGCGCTCGGTGCCCGGCGTGGCGCAGGCGGACGTGGTGGGCGAGGTGCAGCGGGAGATGACGGTGGCAGCTGCGGCCGCAGGCGCTCCAGGCGGCGGGCCTGTCGGTGGCCGAAGTGGTGGGGGCCCTGCAGGCGCAGAACCTGGCGGCGCCGGTGGGTCGCATCAACTCGCCGCTGTCGGAGGAGTCCATCCGCCTCAAGGGCCGGCTGGAGGACGTGAAGGACTTCCAGGACATGGTGGTGGCCTCGCGCAACGGGCAGGCCATCCGGCTGGGGCAGGTGGCGGACGTCTTCGTGGGCTCCGAGGAGCCGCGCACGCTCGCGCTCTATGACGGCGCGGAGGCGGTGGGCATCGACGTCCTGAAGACCAAGGGCTACAGCACCACCGAGGTGGCGGACGCGGTGCGCCTGCGGGTGGAGGCCCTGCAGAAGCGGCTGCCGGCGGGCGTGAAGCTGGCCATCGTCCGCGACGCGGGCGTGCGCGTGGAGAACTCGGTGGAGAACGTGCAGTCGGCGCTGCTGGAGGGCGCGCTGCTCACGGTGCTGGTGGTGTTCATCTTCCTGAACTCGTGGCGCTCCACCGTCATCACCGGCCTGGCGCTGCCGGTGAGCGTGCTGGCCGCCTTCATCAGCGTCTGGATATTCGACTTCACCCTCAACACCATGTCGCTGCTGGGCCTGACGCTGGCCATCGGCATCCTCATCGACGACGCCATCGTGGTGCGCGAGAACATCGTCCGCCACGTGGAGATGGGGAAGGACCACTACACGGCGTCACGCGAGGGCACCGCCGAAATCGGGCTCGCGGTGTCGGCGACCACCTTCTCCATCGTCGCCGTGTTCGTCCCGGTGGCCTTCATGTATGGCGTCGCCGGGCAGTGGTTCAAGCCCTTCGCCCTGACGATTGCGTGCGCGGTGCTGGTGTCGCTGTTCGTCTCCTTCTCGCTGGACCCGATGCTCAGCGCGTACTGGCCGGACCCGCAGGTGGAGAAGGGCGCGCGGCGCGGCTTCATCTCCCGGCAGCTGTCGCGCTTCAACCACTGGTTCGACCGGCAGGCGGACCGCTACAAGCGCGTCATCGCCTGGGCGCTGGACCACCGGCTGGCCATGGTGCTCGTCGCGGTGGGCTCGCTGGTGGGCGCGCTGGGCTTGCAGGCCACGGTGGGCGGCGCGGGCTTCGTGCCGGTGAGCGACCGCGCCGAGGTGGAGGTGCTGGTGGAGACACCGCCGGGCTCCAGCCTGGACTACACGCGGCGCAAGGTGGAAGAGGTGGTCCGCCGTGCCCGCTCGCACCCGGAGGTCGCCTACACGTACAGCACCATCGGCGTGCCGCTGCCGCTCAGCGCCCCGGGCGTGGACCAGGCGCTGGTGTACGTGCGGCTCAAGCCCAAGGCGGAGCGCGAGCTGAGTCAGGATGCGCTCGGCAAGATTTTCCGCGACGAGCTGAAGACCATCGGCGGCGCGCGCGTGTCGGTGTTCACCTCCGGCTTTGGCGGCGCCTTCAAGCAGATTCAATTGGAGCTGCGAGGCCCGGACCAGGACGAGCTGACGCGCCTCGCGCAGCTGGTGCAGAAGGAGATGGAGGCGGTGCCGGGCGCGGTGGACGTGGGGCTGTCCACGCGCGGGCAGAAGCCGGAGCTGGAGGTGGAGCTGAACCGCGGCCTGGCGGGGCAGCTTGGCGTGACGGTGGGGCAGGTGGCCCAGGTGCTGCGGCCGGCCTTCGCGGGCCTGGACGTCGGGGACTGGGTGGACCCCATTGGCGAGACGCGCGACGTGATGATTCGGCTGTCCCCCGAGGCGCGCGACAACCCGAACGACCTGGCGCAGTTGCCCATCTCCGTGGCCGGAGCGCCGGGCGGCCCGCCCCGACTGGTGCCGCTGGGGCAGGTGGCGGACATCCGGCAGACGCTGGGGCCGGCGCAGATTACGCACCTGGACCGTGAGCGCGTCATCAACATCCAGGCGAACACGCAGGGGCGCTCGCTGACGGAGGTGATGACGGACATCCAGGAGCGGGTGAAGGCGGTGCCGCTGCCGTCCGGCTACACGCTGACGACGGGCGGCGAGTCCGCGGACCAGGCCGAGGTCTTCATGCGGGTGTTCATCGCGCTCGGGGTGGCAGTGCTGCTGATGTACCTCATCCTGGTCATCCAGTTCGGCTCGTTCCTGGACCCGCTGGCCATCCTCCTGTCGCTGCCGCTGTCGCTCATCGGCGTGGTGCTGGCGCTGCTGATTACGGGCGACACGCTCAACATCATGAGCCTCATCGGCGTCATCCTGCTGATGGGCATCGTCGCGAAGAACGCCATCCTCCTCATCGACTTCGCGAAGTGGTCTCACGAGAAGGGCATGCCGCTGCGCGAGGCGCTGATTGAAGCGGGGCGCATCCGCCTGCGGCCCATCATCATGACGACGCTGGCGCTGGTGGCCGGCATGATTCCGGTGGCCATCGGCGCGGGCGAGGGCGGCGACTTCCGAGCGCCGCTGGGCCGCGCGGTGATTGGCGGCACGATTACGTCCACGCTGCTGACGCTGCTGGTGATTCCGACCGTGTACGAAATCCTCGTGGACGGCCGCACCTGGATGAGCCGCAAGCTGCGCAAGGTCTTCCACATGCGGCCGCCCGAGCAGCACGGGCCGCCCCACGGTGGCGGCGGAGAGCCCCGCCCGGTGCCCCAGGCCCGGCAGGACTGAGCCGAGGGTTGATGTTGAACGTCCGGCCCACAGGACGGTTGGCGGCTGGCGTGGAGGCCTCTAGGGTCTGCCGCTGCCCCATATGGCTCAAGCGCCGCTGCCCGAAGACCACCACCGACTCGTCACCGAGGCCCTGGCCGCGCTCGACATCCGCAACTGCGTGTTGAGCATCCACGACCCCAGCTTCCCCCTCCTCCCCGAGGAGGACACGGGCTGGGGCTCGCCGTACTCCGAGGGCGCGGCGCGCTTCCTCGCCTTCGCGAGGGAGCTGGGCTTCAACGGCATCCAGCTCGGGCCGCAGGGGCAGACGACGGAGTTCAACGCGTCGCCCTACGACGGCACGCTCTTCTCGCGAAACCTCCTCAATGTCGCGCTCGCGCAGCTGGAGGAGCCCGAGCCCTGGGGCGCGCTGCTGCCGCGGGGCCGGGTGGCCGCCCTCGTCGCCAGCCGTCCTCGGGGCGTGGGCCCGGGTGCGCGCTATCGCCACGCGTTCCGCACGCAGCTCGCCACGCTGCACGAGGCCTGGGAGTCCTTCCGCCGCCAGCGCGAGGCACCCGACGCCTCCCCGGCCATCCACGCGCTGGCCTCGCGCTTCACCACCTTCCGCCAGCAGCACCACGCGTGGCTCCTCCGCGACGCCCTCTTCGACGTGCTGTGCGAGGAGAAGCACGAGCCGGACTGGCGGCGCTGGGGCGACTCGCTGGACGGGCGGCTGTGGAGCCCGCGCCATGAGGACGAAGCCGCGGCGGCCGCGCGCCTCGTGGAGCTGGAGGCCCGCTACGCGGAAGCGCTGGAGCGCTACGCCTTCTTCCAGTTCATCGTGCACGCGCAGCACCAGGCGCTGCGCGAGCGCACGGCGGCGCTGCGGCTGAAGCTGTACGGCGACCTGCAGATTGGCTTCTCGCCACGCGACACGTGGGCCTGGCAGGGGCTCTTCCTGCGCAGGTACCTCATGGGAGCGCCGCCCAGCCGCACCAACCCGGACGGCCAGCCCTGGAACTACCCCGTGCTGGACCCGGACCAGTTCTTCGAGCCGGACGACGCGGGCGTGGCCGCCGGTCAGCGCGCCGGGCCGGCGCTGCGCTTCATGAACGCGCGCATGGACAAGATGCTCGGTGAGTACGACGGGCTGCGACTGGACCACCCGCACGGACTGGTATGCCCGTGGGTGTACCGCGCGGACCTGCCGGATGCGCTGTGGTCCGTGCAGAACGGAGCGCGCCTCTTCTCCTCACCGGACCTGCCGGACCATCCGGACCTGGCGCACTACGCCCTCGTGCACCCGGAGCAGCTGGACCGCACGGTGCCCCGCTATGCCGACGGAGAGGTGAAGTCCCTCACGCCCGAGCAGGTGCGCCGCTTCAGCGTCCTCTTCGACGCGGTGGTGGGCGCGGCGCGGCGCAATGGACGGGATTTGGGCGACCTGCTGGGCGAGGTGCTCAGCACGCTGCCGTATCCCCTGGGGCGGGTGCTGGCGCAGTACGGACTGGGGCGCTTCCGCGTGACGCAGAAGGCGGACCTGGGCAACCCCGCGGACGTGTACCGCAGTGAGAACGTGGCACCCGAGGACTGGGTGATGGTGGGCAACCACGACACGAAGTCCCTGTGGAAGCTGGTGGCGGAGTGGCAGTGGCGCGGCACGCTCAAGGCGCAGGCGGACTACCTCGCCTGGCGGCTGTGTCCGGAAGAGGCCGAGCGCGAGGCCTTCGCGCGCGGGCTGGCCACGGACCCGGGGCTGCTCGCGCAGGCGAAGCTGGCGGACCTGTTCGCCAGCCGTGCGCGCAACGTCATGGTGTTCTTCACGGACCTGCTGGGGATGACGGAGACGTACAACACGCCGGGCACGGTGGATGAGCGCAACTGGTCCCTGCGCGTGCCGTCGGACTGGGCCCGCGAGTACCGGGACCGGCTCCGGGGAGATGCGGCGCTGAATGTCCCCGCCGCGCTGGCCATGGCGCTGCGCGCGAGGGGCGCGGAGACTCGCGAGCGGCACCACGTGTTGCTCGCGAGCCTGGACCGGCTCGCGAGCGAGCTGCGCGCACCGGTGGGAAACGGGCCCGGAGGACGCTAGGAATTGCAGTGTCCTGGCCCTGCTCCGGGCGCCCCCCTGGCAGCCACCCGACCCAATTGGGTATGCTCCGACCCGGTGTTGCGTTTCAGCCCGGGGGGGCCGTCATGACAGACAGACGTGAATGGGTGTTTGGAACGCATCGGGCGCACTTCGAAGAGCCCGACGTCCTGTCCGTCGACTTCACGGGGGCCACGGGCCTGGAAGATGCGAAGCGCCTGCTCTCCATCGTCCAGGAGGTCGCCGCGGCCAAGGGCCCGGTATTCGTCATCCTGGACATCGACGGGTCCACCATTGACAAGCCGGCCCGGGAGCACTTCAGCCAGCTGTCCAACCCGGACTGGTTGCAAGGCGTCGTCTATGTCGGAACGAATCGCCTGCAGATGGCGAGCGCCAAGGCCGTCGCGTTCGCGCTGTATCTCACGGGAAGGTTGAAGGGAGGCGTCGAGTTCGTCTCGAGCGGCAAGGCCGCGCGAGAGCTCATCGACCGCAAGCGCGTGAAGCCTCAGGTGGTGCGCTGAACCCGGGCGCGGTCCCCGGAGGACCGCGCCTGCGCCACGAGCCTCAGTGCTGCACGTCCACCACGAGGCGCGTGGGCTCGCGCAGCTCCATGACGCGGTACTTGTTGGGGCCCTTGTTGCCGAGCACCCACGTCACCTCGCCCTCGAAGTCACAGATGCGCTCCAGCTCCAGGATGACGGGCAGCTTCGGCTTGATTTCGCGCTCGGCGACGGTGGCCTGGCCCTGGTCGTTGTGGCCGCGCGCCGGAGTGAAGCGCACCTGGAGCCAGCCCTGGCCCGCCACGGGCGTCGGGTCTCCCGAGCCGCACTGGATGATGGGCTTGTCCACGTACTCGAGCGCATAGCCGGGAAGCTGCGGGCCCTCGAACTCGAACACCACGCGGTCGAAGTCCGGGTGCTTGCCAGCGCGCACCGAGCGCAGCGTCACGGATGCGCCAGGGCGGCGCTTCAGCTCCATCTTGCCCGCGGTCCACTCGCGGTTCTTCGGGTCCTCGGCGGGCAGGTCCGCCGCATTCGCAGGCGAGGGAGCCGCCCCGGCACCGGCAGTCCCCGACCCAGGTGCGGCACCGGTCTCCCCGAGTCAGCCGCGGCGCTCCCCGTCGTCGGAGCTGCCCCGGCATCGTCGCCCTGCGCCTCCGTGGGCGCTGGCTGTCGGGCGGCGCCACCGTCTTCCGGAACCACGGCATGCACGGGCGGGTTGGCGGCGGCCTCGCCCTCGCGGGGAAGGGTGCCCGGAGGCGGGCCCGAGGGCCGCGCGGGCGAGTCATCCGGAGCGGGCAGCTCCGCGGCGGGATGCGGAGGCCCTTCTTCCTTCTTCGCGCACCCGGCGAAACCGATGCATCCCACGAGCAACAGCGACGTCAGCCTGCGTCCGGACTGCTTCATCGTCCCTCTCCTGGCAGCCCGCTCGGTCCGGGCCGGCGGCCTCCCTCTCTCACGAGCGGCGCCCGGGTGCCAGCATCACCGCGCGAAAGCGAGCCCACCCGAAGACACCGGGCCCTCCGCCCACCCAGGGACGGAAGGCCCCACCGACTTCGAGCGTGTCACGGGCCCGGGACGATGCCCGGTGTCACCCGGACAGGCCGTGCCTCACCCCTCGTACGGCGGCGCGAGCGCGGAGACGTCCGTGTTGCGCAGGAAGCTGACGAGCACCCCGTCAATCTTCCGCACGCCGCCGTCGACCACGGTGGGCTTGTCATTGAAGCAGTTGTTCCAGGTGAAGTCGGCCAGGGCCTTCTCCGCGGCACCGGACCACGTGCCGTCCAGCGGCCCGTCGTAGTAGCCGAGCTTGCGCAGCACCCGCTTCACGAAGCGCGCGGTGTCCTTGTCCAACACCACCAGGTCCGCCGCGTACGGCGGGGCCAGCACCCCCTGGTACCGGGCCAGCTGCACCTCCAGGTCCCTCAGCGCGGTCATGCTCCCGTGGACGGACGCATCGGCGAGCACATGCGTGTAGAAGGCGGACGGGCTCGTGCTGTTCCACACGCGGATGACGCCGGAGCGCTCGCCGTTGTTGTCGCCGCCCACGCGCGCGCCCGCCTTGAGCGAGGCGAGCAGCCGCTGCGGCAGGCTGCCCCGGGCCTGCTGGAAGCTCTCCGCCATGACGCGGCACATGTCGCCGGTGGACATGTTGTTGGCCTGCACCACGAAGTTGGCGCCCTTCACCGAGCAGGTGAAGTTGCTGGTTTCCGCGCCGGAGCGCTGGCCCACCGTCACCGTGCCGTCGGCGTTCAGCTTCACCGCGGCCAGCTGGCGGATGGAGGCCAGCGGGTCGGCGGCGAGCACCGTGTCGATGGCGGCCTGCGGGGCCTCGCCCGAGTCGATGCGGGCGATGACGGCATTCGCGTCATCCACCGAGGGCAGCGCCATGGTGGCCACCGCCACGTCCGAGCGCCCGTAGGGCACCAGCCCGCTCACGCCGCTGGGGAACGAGATGACGGCCATGCCACAGGACTGCTCCACCGCGTCACACGCGACGACGGCGCGCGTGCCGAAGAGGCGCAGGTTGACAGGCCGGTCCGCGGCGGCCGCGGTGGACGACGCCAGCAGCAGGGACGACACGACGAGCAGACCGCGCTTGAAGAGCTTCATGGTTCGACCTCGGGACAAGGGGCTCCCGTCCGGCGCGCGCGAGGTCCGCGCGGCCGTGGGGTTCCCACTGGGGGTTTTTGGAGCTGAAGCGGCGGGGGAGTGCTGGAGTCCGTCCCCGTCGCTGTCAGGGCAAAAAACGAAGGACCCCCGGGCGCATATCGGGGAGCCGGAATGTCCCGGGAATACGGGCCCGGACACTGCTGGGAAGTCCACACGGCGGCGCGGCCCGGCCTTTTCCAGAGAAGGCCCGGTGGCTGGCTGCCAGGTGCGCGGCGGGGCCAGCGGGCACGGTTCCGGAAAATTGAAACAGCGGCACTTCGTAGCGGAGATGCAAATGCATGACACACGGAGGGCCGTGTGGCGGGTATGGTCCGCGCCCGGCCGCAGTCCGCGTGGCCCCCTTCAACGCGAACGACCCGGAGAGCAACACCTCATGGCAATCGACCTCACCTCCCTTCCCCGCGCCTCACGGGATGACGCCACCGTGAGCACCATGGCGAGCGGTCTCGTCGGCAGCGAGATCCTGAAGATCGCCGCACAAATCCGGGAGCTCGTCGCCAAAGGCCAGAAGGTGTGCAACCTCACGGTGGGCGACTTCGCACCGAAGGAGTTCCCCATCCCCGACGGGCTGAGGGCGAACATCGCCGCCGCGCTCCAGGCCGGGGAGACGAACTACCCGCCGTCCGACGGCGTGCTGGAGCTGCGCCAGGCGGTGCAGCGCTTCTACGAGCGCGCGCTCGGCCTGAAGTACCCGCTGGAGGGCATCGTCATCGCGGGCGGCGCCCGGCCCATCATCTACGGCACGTTCCGCTCCGTGCTGGATACGGGCGACACCGTCGTGTACCCGGTGCCCTCGTGGAACAACAACCACTACGCGTACATCCTGGGCGCGAAGAGCGTGGTGGTGACGACGGACCCGGAGCGCGGGTTCATGCCCACCGTCGAGCAGCTTGCCCCGCACCTGGGCACCGCGCGCCTGCTCTGCCTGTGCAGCCCGCTCAACCCCACCGGCACCATGATTTCGCCGGACGTGCTGGCCACCATCTGCGAGCGTGTCGTCGCCGAGAACCGCGAGCGTGAGAAGCGCGGCCAGAAGCCGCTCATCCTCATGTACGACCAGATTTACTGGGTGCTGAGCTTCGGCGCGGTGAAGCACGTGACGCCGATTGAGCTGGTGCCCGAGGTGGCCCCGTACACCGTCTTCGTGGACGGCATCTCCAAGGCCTTCGCCGCCACGGGCGTGCGGGTGGGCTGGGGCGTGGGGCCGCCGTCCATCATCGCCCGCATGCGCGACGTGCTGGGACCACGTGGGCCGCGTGGGCGCCCAAGGCCGAGCAGGTGGCGGTGGCCCGCTACCTCGACGACCACCCCAGGCCACCGGACGTCCTTCCTCACGGTGATGCGCCAGCGCCGATGGACGAGCGGCTGAACGCGCTGCACCGCGGCTTCACGCGGATGCGTGAGGCGGGGCTGCCGGTGCAGCACATCGCCCCGCAGGGCGCCATCTACCTCTCCGTGCGCTTCGACCTGGTGGGCAAGGGCGGGCTCAAGACGAACGACGACATCCGCAAGCTGCTGCTGGAGAAGGCCAGCTTCGCGGTGGTGCCCTTCCAGGCCTTCGGCCTCGCCGAGGACACCGGCTGGTTCCGCCTGTCGGTGGGCGCCACCTCGGTGAAGGAAATCGAGGAGGCCCTGCCCCGCGTGGAGGCCGCCCTGCGCGAGGCGCTCGCCGCCGCGAAGTAGCACGCCGTCCGGAGGGGACTGTCCATTGGCGGTCCCCTCCCATGCCCGGCGCTCCGGGGCGATGCGGCCAGTCGCTGTCGGGGAATGACGCAGACGTGGCGCCCCCTCCAGGGAGACGGACCTCGCGGCGCCAGGTCGCACGCCATACCTACCTTCGCGACCTGGGGGCCCTGGCGCGTTCTCCTGACGAGGCGTCTGGGAATACACTGCGCGAGTCTGGGTTGGTCCGCGCGCGACCGACCGGTGCCCAGGCGTCCGGGCTTCCCTCACCGTTCGCGACACGCACCCCATGTTCAAGCGATTCGTGGATGTCCGGGACGAGGAGGTGAAGGCGGTCCTCTGGTCCTTCTTCTACTTCTTCACGCTCATGTGCGGCTACGCCATCCTCCGGCCCATCCGCACAGAGCTGGGCACGGCGGGCAGCGTGAAGGACCTGCCCGAGCTCTACACCGCGACGTTCCTGGTGATGCTGGCCGTGGTGCCGGCCTTCTCCGCCCTGGTGGCGCGCTGGCCGCGTCGCGTCGTCATCCCCCGCGTCTACCGCTTCTTCCTGATGTGCCTCGTGGTGCTCTTCGCGCTGCTGAAGCTGGGCGTGGCGCCGGTGCTGGTGTCGCGCGTCTTCTTCGTGTGGCTGAGCGTCTACAACCTCTTCGTCGTCTCCATCTTCTGGAGCTTCATGTCGGACGTCTTCGCCAGCGGCCAGGGCAAGCGTCTGTTCGGCTTCATCGCCGCGGGCGGCACCACGGGCATGTTGGTGGGGCCCTTCCTCGTGGGCCGGCTGGCCAAGCCCCTGGGGCCGGTGAACCTCATCCTCATCTCCATCGTCCTGCTGGAGGTGAGCACGCAGTGCGTTCGCCGGCTGAGCGGCTGGGCCCATGACGTCCAGCACCAGCCCCCGGCGGCGGAGGGGCCCGTGGGCGGAGGCGTGCTCGCCGGGTTGAAGCTCATCGCGACGTCGCCCTTCCTGCTGGCGCTCGGGCTCCAGGTCTTCCTCTACGCGGCCACCTCCACGTTCATCAACTTCCAGGAGGTCCGGCTCGTCGCCGAGGTGGGCAAGGACGCCGCGTCGCGGACCGCGCTCTACGGGGACATCGACTTCTACGTGCAGCTGGCGACGCTGGGCCTGCAGGCGCTCGTCACGGGGCGCTTCATCTCCCGGCTGGGGCTGGGGGCGGCGATGGCGGTGGCGCCCATCGTCACCGCGCTGGGCTTCCTGGGGCTGGCCGCGCTGCCGCTGCTCCTGGTGCTCATCGCCTTCAAGGCGGTGCGGGCCGCCAGCCACCATGCGCTGGAGCGGCCCTCGCGTGAAATCCTCTTCACCACGGTGGACCGCGAGGCCCGCTACAAGTCCAAGAGCTTCATCGACACGGTGGTGTATCGCGGCAGTGACTCGCTGAGCGGGTGGCTCCAGGAGGGGCTCAAGAGCCTGGGCATGGGCATGACGGGACTGTCCCTGGTGGCGGTGCCGCTGGCGGGGCTGTGGCTGGCGGTGTCGCTGTACCTCGCGAGCCACCAGCGGCGGCGGACTCCGGGGGAGCCGGAGCCGCTGGCGCCCGCCACCCCCGAGAATGTCCCGGTCCCCTGAAGGGCGGCCGGCGTCACGCAGACCTTCGAAAGAACAGGGCAACAGGAGGAACACGGCATGAAGCTGTCCCGCAGGGGAGTGATTCAGGGAGCGGCCGCGGTGGGCTCGCTCTGGGCGATGGGCTGTGCCACGACGGGCGCCAGCGGCACAGGCGCCACCGACGCCTCCGCGCAGGGGCAGGGCGCGCAGGCGGCGAAGGCGGACGCGCCAAAGAGCATCCTCATCCTGGGCGGCACGAAGTTCCTGGGCCCGGCGCTGGTGGAGTTCGCGCGCTCGCGCGGCCACACCGTGACGCTCTTCAACCGTGGCAAGACGAACCCCGGCCTCTTCCCGGACGTGGAGAAGCTGGAGGGTGACCGCGACCCGAACAAGGGCGAGGGCCTGAAGGCGCTGCAGGGCCGCAAGTGGGACGTGGTGGTGGACACGTCCGGCTACGTGCCCCGGATGGTGAAGGCCTCGGCGGAGCTGCTGGCGCCGAACGTGGGGCACTACGTCTTCGTCTCCTCCATCTCCGTCTACAAGAACCTCTCCGAGTACGGCCTCAACGAGAGCTCGCCGGTGGCCACGGTGGAGGACGAGACGACGGAGAAGGTGTCGGAGCACTACGGCGCCCTGAAGGCGCTGTGCGAGAAGGCGGCGGAGACGGCCATGCCCGGCCGCGTGCTCAACGTGCGCCCGGGGCTCATCGTCGGCCCGGACGACCCGACGGACCGCTTCAGCTACTGGCCGGTGCGCGTGTCGCGCGGAGGCGAGGTGCTGGCGCCGGGCGACGGGCAGGACCCCGTGCAGTTCATCGACGCGAGGGACCTGGCCGCGTGGATCATCCTCAACGTCGAGCGAAAGACGGCGGGCATCTTCAACGCCACGGGCCCCGCGCAGCCCGTGCCGATGAAGGACCTGCTGGAGACGTGCAAGACGGCCACGGGCAGTGACGCGCGCTTCACGTGGGTGGACACGGCCTTCCTGGAGAAGCACAAGGTGGCGCCGTGGCAGGACATGCCCGTGTGGATGCCGCGCACGAGCGAGGAGAAGGGCCTGGGGCGGGTGAGCATCGACAAGGCGGTGGCCACGGGGCTCACCTTCCGGCCGACGGCGGACACCGTCCGCGACACCGTGGCGTGGTTCAAGACGCTGCCTCCCGAGCGCCAGGCGAAGATGGGCGCGGGCGTCACGCCCGAGCGCGAGAAGGAAGTGCTCGCCGCGTGGCACCAGGAGAAGGGCAGCGCGAAGGCGCAGTAGCGCGCCTCAGCGCGGCCGCTTGTGACAGGGAGGGCCCGGGGAAGTGCGGCCTCTTGAGTGCGGCCGCTTGTGACAGCGAGGCCCGAGTCCGCTCGGGTCTCTCGGGTGCGGATGCCGGTAGCAGGCGCGCCCGGGGCGCCCGGGGCGCTTCGGATGCGGATGCGACACAGGCCCGTTCGGGCCTGCTCGGCGCGGGGGCCCCGGCGATGTGCGCCGGGGCGCTCCTGTCGCGATGCGCCCGTCAGCCCTTCGCCCGGGCGGCGTTCTCGGCGATGGCGTCCACGATGCGCGGCCACAGTGGCTCGGGCAGGTCGTGCGCCATGCCGGGCAGGCGGAGGAAGGTGGAGCCGGAGATGGCGCGCGCGGTGGCCTCTCCTCCGGAAATCTGGGTCAGCGGGTCGTCCTCGCCATGGATGACCAGCGTCGGCGCGGACACCGAGCGCAGCGCCGGGGTGCGGTCCGGGCTCGCGACGATGGCGGCGAACTGGCGGGCGACGCCCTGCGGGTAGAAGGCGCGGTCGTAGGCCGCCTCGGCGCGGGCCCGCCGCAGTTCGTCGCTCGGCGGGTACACCTTGGAGCTCACGACCTGGTTGGCCTTGATGGAGCGGGCGATGGCGCCTTCCCGGCTCGTGGCCTGGGGTGCCATGAGCACGGCCATCGCCTCGGGGGTGGCCTGGCCCACGTCCCTGTCGCCGGTGGTGCTCATGATGGAGCACAGGCTGAGCACCCGGCGCGGGTGCTCGATGGCGAGCACCTGCGCAATCATCCCGCCCATGGACGCGCCCACGACATGGGCCGCGTCCAGCCCCAGCGAGTCCATCAGCCCCACGACGTCCCGGGCCATGTCCGACAGTCGGTACGGCACCTGTGACGTGTCACCGGCGAGGGCGTCCTGCAGGTGGGAGGCGACGCCATCCAGGTGCGTGGAGAGGCCGACGTCACGGTTGTCGAAGCGGATGACGCGGAAGCCCCGGTCGGCGAGGAGCCGGACGAAGCCCGCGTCCCAGCCAATCAACTGCATGGTGAACCCCATCACCAGCAGCAATGGCGGCGCGTTCCTGTCGCCCGTCTCGTCGTAGAACAGCTCGATTCCGTTCGCGGGGACCTTGGGCATGGTGGCGCCAAGTGAAGCGCCCACGTCCCGGGGACGTCCAGCGGGACGTGCCTGTCTGGAAAGTTCCCAACTCAGTGGGCCGACGCACAGGCGACCTGACGGACTCCTCCGCCAATCCTTGCACCCGGGCGCGCGGGTTGGCAGGACACGGAGTGCGGCCTGGCTCGCCCCTCCGGGGAGCCCCGGTCCGCCGCGAGGAAGCGACGATGACGCCCGACCTGAACAGCCCCGCCTTCATGCGCCGAACCCCCGGCCTCGCCGTGTTGCTGGCCCTCGTCCTGACGGCATGCGGTGGCAAGGACGTGAAGCCCGGCCCCGGTGACGAGCTGCCCGACGCGGGCACGGGCACCACGGACGCGGGCTCGGTGGATGCGGACGCCGGCACGGACGTCACCGGTGACTGTGCCCCGCTGCGGCTGGAGCGCGATGTGAGCGTCGACGGCTTCCGCTCGGAGCGCTACGTGTGGCACGACGGGAGCTGCCGGCCCCGCTCGGCCGCGCTGGTGCGCAACGACGCCGCGGACCCCGCGGGGTGGAACGGTGGTTACCTGCGCCGCTACACCTACGAAGTCGATGGCGCCCAGCGCACCTGTGACGGCGCGCACTCGCAGGTCCCCGGCTGGGGCATGGTGGTGTGCCACCTCGAAGGGGGCGCCACCTGGGGCAACTGGACCCAGGGCGTGCGCGGCACCTGGCGCACCGTCTTCGAGGGGCGCCACCACGCGCTGCACGAGTACCGCTGGCCGCTCCCGCTCGACGGCCACGTCGTCAACGTGACGGTGCACTACCTCTTCGCCACCGGCCGGAGCCACCCGCTCTACGCGATTACGCATGACGCCTCGGGCATCTCCGCCAATGTCATCAAGGCCGACGTGCGCTCGCCCTATGGCGACCTGCTCTTCGACGGCAACGCCAATGCCGAAATCGCCGGCCTGGGCTGGGGGGACCGCAACCGCTTCGTCACGCTGTCCTCCCCGGTGAGGATGAACACCGGCTGGGACTACAGCGCGCCCAACGTCGTCCCCTACACGCGCATGTGGACGGCGGCGCCGGACGCGGAGATGGGCGTGGTGCAGACGCAGACGTGGGAGCAGAAGCCCGCGGGCGGCTACTGGCTCTACCCGAGCCGCGGCGCGCGAGACGCGGACGGCCCCATGCCCGTGGACTACAACTGGACGTACCAGCTCAACCAGTACGAGCTGCCCACCACCACCCGCTCGCACCGCCTCGCGTGGGGCAGCAACTTCGGCGCGGTGGGGCAGCGCCAGTACCCGCGCTACGGCGACGACGCCAACCTCTCCGGCTACCCGTACCAGAGCTACTCGGTGTTCATGGTGCTGGGCACCCACGCGGAGGACCCGGTGCTGAAGGTGGCCTCCGAGGTGGAGGCCGCGCAGGGCGTGCGGCTGTCCGCCACCGAGGGCACCGTCGTCACCCGGGGGCCCGGGGGCGTGGGGCGCGCCGACGCTGTCACCTATGACGTGCCCGGCTACAACCCCGTCTACGCCACGTGGGAGGCCCAGGCCGCCTCCAACCGCGTGACGCTGCGCTTCGAGGCGGGCGCCCGCACCCTCACGCGCCCCGTGGTGGTGCTGCGCGGCTACACCGCGTCCACGCCTCCCGCCCGCGTCACCCTGGACGGCCAGCCCCTCACGGCCGAGGTGGACTACTTCGCCTCCGTGGACGCCACCGGGGACGCCCTGTGGCTCACCGTCCACCGCGCCCTCACCGGCACCCAGACGCTGCACGTGGAGTAGGGCCCCGGGCCGGCGAGCCCGCAAAAGCAACGGGGGATGCCCCGATGAACTCGGAGCATCCCCCGGAAATGACCCAATCTCGGGTTTGCTCTCCCCCTCTGGCGAGCAAAGACCCCGGGTCCCCCTACCGCAGACGCCACCGCCCCCGCGGCGACGTCCTCCAACCCGCCCCTGAGTGTCCGGAGGGCCTTGGACCCCTCCAGCGAAGCTTCAGTTCGAACCGTGCAACCGTCCGGCCTCGCCCCAGGGCACCGCGGGCCGCGAGCGCGCTCGCAACCCGGCCAGTGCCTGGGCCCTGCCAGACGTCCGCGGGCGCATGGATGCCACCCGCGTCACATCCTTCAGTACTTCTCGAAGTGGCTCCGTGGCGGTCGACTTCGCCAGTACCGCGAGCTGTGTCCGCTTCGCCCCCGCGAAGCGTGCCAGCTCGGGGACTGCGATTCCCCCTGCTCCCCCCTCGACCGCCTCCTGCCACTCCACCCAGGACTGACGCCCTGGCTTACGAAATGTGACCCCTTTGCTTCCGCGCGACACTTTCTCGGGCCTCGTGCTTCCCCCCGGAACCCCTCGGCCCGACCCATGCGCGACGTGCGACATCTGCTTCCCCCTTCGCACTGCCGGTGACGGCGACTTCCCCCTGCCGTCGGCCGCGTTGGCGACAAGGGCATACTGGCCCAGGCGCTGGAGGGAGTTTTCCGCTGCCGCGCCAAGTGCTTGCGCGAAGGCGCCAGGGTGCGCGGAGGCGCCATGCCGGGGTGTGCGGGTGCATTTCGCCGCTCGTGAAGAGCGACCTGGAAGGTTGTCGGCGGGCGCGAGGAGGGCGTGCGGGTGGAAGCGCGCGACATCCCTCGGCTGGCCGTGGACCGGGCAGGCTTCACGGGTAGGGACAGGCGGGCCTCGGCCATGTCAGCCTGACACGATAGGGGAGTGGGCTTCCTGCGCCAGGGGCTCTACCCGGGGCGTGGGGTTGGAGCGGGCGTTAGGGGATAGGGCTTCATGAGGTGGGATGAGATGGGCGAGTCGCCCCGTGAGGACAGGCTCGGGAGCACGGACGGCGCCTCGGGGCGGGCCGGCGGGCGGGCGTCCGTCCTGGCGGTGCTGGCCGAGAAGCCCTCCGTGGCGCGCGACATCGCCCGGGTGCTGGGGGCGAACGAGCGGGGGGACGGCTTCCTCAAGGGCAACGGCTACGTGGTGACGTGGGCCATCGGCCACCTGGTGGGGTTGGCCCAGCCGCATGAGATTCGCCCGGACTGGAAGAAGTGGAGCCGCGCGCTCCTGCCCATGCTGCCGGCGGAGTGGCCGCTCGTCGTCTCGAAGGAGACGCACACCCAGTTCGGGGTGGTGAAGCGCATCCTCAACCTGCCCGAAGTCTCGTCCGTGGTGTGTGCCACGGACGCGGGGCGCGAGGGCGAGCTCATCTTCCGCTACATCTACGAGGCCGCCGGGTGCCGCAAGCCGGTGCGCCGGCTGTGGGTGTCCTCGCTGACGGAGCGCGCCATCCGCGACGGCTTCCAGAAGCTGGTGGACGGGCGCGAGTACGAGCCGCTGGCCGCCGCGGCCATGGGGCGCAGCCGGGCGGACTGGCTGGTGGGGATGAACCTGTCGCGCCTGTACACGCTGGCGCACGGGGGCCACGGGGAGATGCTGAGCGTGGGCCGGGTGCAGACGCCCACGCTGGCCATGGTGGTGGAGCGCGAGCTGGCCATCCGCGACTTCGTGCCCCGGGACTACCTGGAGGTGGTGGCCACCTTCGTGCCCCGCTCCAAGGCCGTGCCCGTGGGGGCCCGGTACAAGGGCACGTGGTTCCGCTCGGGGCCGGACGGCAGGCCCGTGGTGCCGCACGGCGAGCCCCCGCGCGAGGCCCGGCGCCTGGACGCGGACGGCGTGGAGGCGCAGGCCATCATCGACCGCGTGCGCCGGGGGAGCGCGGCGATTGAGTCCCTGGAGGCGGAGGAGAAGAAGATGCCGCCTCCGCTCCTCTACGATTTGACGGAGCTTCAGCGGCACGCCAACCGGCTCTATGGCTTCAGCGCGCAGCGCACGCTGGAGATAGCGCAGGCGCTGTACGAGAAGCACAAGCTGCTCAGCTACCCGCGCACGGCGAGCCGGCACCTGTCGCGCACGGTGGCGGACACGCTGCCGGAGGTGGTGAACGCCATCCGCGCGCCCTTCGAGGAGGACCTCGCGCCGGGCACGGGCTCGCGGCCGCTCGGCAAGCGGTACGTGGACGACGGGAAGGTGACGGACCACCACGCCATCATCCCCACGCCCACGTCGCCCAACAGCGTGCGCCTGTCGCCGGACGAGCAGCGCATCTACGACCTGGTGTGCCGGCGGGTGCTCCAGGCGTGGCACGAGGACCACGTCTGGCGCGTCACCACGGTGGTGACGGCGGTGACGTCCGGGGACGCGGCGGCGCGGGTGGTGGACCGCTTCCAGAGCACCGGCACGCAGGTGGAGCGGGTGGGCTGGAAGGTGCTGGACATCGGCGGCGGGCAGAAGGCGCCGCGCCCCAAGGCCGACACCAAGAAGGGCGAGGACGAGGAGCGCGAGCCGGAGGACGAGCCGCAGTCGTTGCCGTCCGGGCTGGAGCGCGGGCAGCCGCAGACGGTGGAGGACGCGGAGGCGGTGAAGAAGCGCACGCGCCCGCCGCCGCGCTTCACGGACGCGACGCTGTTGACGGCCATGGAGACGGCGGGCCGGGCGCTCGACGAGAAGGAGCTGGCGGACGCGATGCGCGAGACGGGCCTGGGCACGCCAGCCACTCGCGCGGCCATCATCGAGGTGCTGCTGGACCGCGAGTACCTGCGCCGCAAGGGCAAGGTGATGGAGGCCACGGAGAAGGGCATCCACCTCATCCAGGTGGTGCACCCGGACGTGAAGACGCCGGCCATGACGGGGCAGTGGGAAGCGTGGCTCCAGCGCATCGAACGCGGCGAGGGCCGGCTGGACGAGTTCGTCCAGGGCATCGAGAAGTACGTCACCGAGGTGGTGGGGCACGGGCCCGACGGGGCCGGCCGCCGCGCCGCCACGCCCGTTCCAGGCGCCCGCGGGTTCCTGGGAAGGGAGCGCGGGCGCGTCGCGCGGAGGGGCTGCTCCGGGAGCACCCTCGCATGGGACGCAGCCGGCGTTCCACGCGGTGGCTCCGCACAGCGCGCACACGTATGAGGCGCGGCCGTCGGCGTCCCCGGCGCGCGCGTCCGGCGCCCAGCGCTCGTTCCAGGATGGTGCTTCATCCGTCGCCGTTGTGCCCGTCGGGCAGCGCTCTGCCCAGCACGCTGCTTCCTTCAGCGCCTCCGCATCCGGTGGGCCGGGCACCCTGGGAGGGCAGGGCGGGCCGCGTCGCACCGCCTCCGACGCGTTCTCCGATGCATCGGTAGTGATGTCTCCGGGCCGCTCCGGCGCTCCGGCGCTCACGGGCCCCGGGCCCGCCTACGGCCGCATGGGGGGCCGTGCCGATGGCCTGGGCGATGAGACGACGCATGGCCGCATGGGCGCCCGGACCGCTGTGTCGGG
>JBKGHK010001249.1:0-1837 GCA_046520375.1 Pyxidicoccus sp. 3LFB2 | reverse complement strand
GGCGCCGTCCCTGGCGCGCGCCTCGGCGGATGGCGTCCACCGGACGTCGCCCACCGCGGCGGGCCTCACGGTGGGCAGCCTCAAGGTGAATCGCTGAGCGTCAGCCGGTGCCGCGCTTCAGCCTGTCCAACGCGTCGAAGGTGGCCGTCTTGTAGGCCTCCGACAGGGTGGGGTAGTTGAAGCACGTCTCCACGAAGAGGCGCGCGGTGGCGCCGGTGAGCATGGCCGTCAGGCCGATGTGCACCAGCTCCGAGGCCTGCTCGCCGAGGACGTGGACGCCCAGCAGCTTGAGGCTCTCCCGGTGGAAGAGCAGCTTCAGCAGGCCGTGCGTGTCCCCGATGATTTGCCCGCGCGGGTTGGTGGCGAAGGGCGCGCGGCCGGCGACGTAGGCCACGCCCCGCTCGCGCAGGGACTCCTCCGTCTCTCCGGCCATGGAGACCTCGGGGATGGTGTAGATGCCGTACGGCAGCACCGGCGCCAGGGTGCGCGTGCCGGACAGGCCGAAGGCATGCTCCACGGCGATGCGCGCCTGGTCCATGGACGTGGAGGCCAGGGCGGGAAAGCCGATGACGTCGCCCACCGCGTACAGGTGGGGCACGGCCGTCTGGAAGTCGGCCCCCACCTCCACCTGGCCCCGCTTGCTCAGCTTCACGCCGAGCGCCTCCAGCCCCAGGCCCGTGGTGTTGGCGGTGCGGCCCGAGGCCACCAGCACCTGGTCGGTGTCCACCGCCTCGCCGGAGGAGAGTGTCAGGCGGATGGGCAGGTCCGGGTTGTCGGGCACCTCCACCTGGTCCACGTTCATCCCGAAGCGCAGGCGGATGCCGAGCGCCTCCATGCGCTGGCCGAGCAGCGTGGAGATTTCGTCGTCGAGGAAGGGCAGCACCTCCTTCTTCACGTCCACCAGCGTCACGGGAATGCCGAGCGCGGCGAACATGCACGCGTACTCGCAGCCGATGACGCCGGCGCCCACCACCACCAGCGAGCGCGGGAGCTGGCCGATGTCGAGGATTTCGTCCGAGTCGTGCACCCTCGGGTCCCCGAAGGGGTACTGCGGGGGGCGGTAGGGCGTCGAGCCGGTGGCCACCAGGATGAAGTCGCCGGTGATGCGCCGCTCCGGCGCCTCGCGGGACTGCACCACCACGGTGTGCGCGTCCGCGAGGGTGCCGGTGCCCCGCACCACCACGACGCCATGGCGGGCGAGGTTCTGGAGGATGCGCTCGCGCTCCATGCCCTTCACCCGACGCTCGCGGTAGAGGAAGTCGGAGACGGTGGCCTCGTGGCGCAGCGTCGTCTCCACGCTGTACAGGCCCCGGGCCTTGAGGCCGGAGAGGTGGAGCGCCGTCTCGCGCAGCGTCTTGGAGGGCAGGGTGCCGGTGTTGGCCGCCGTGCCGCCCAGGACGGGCTCCCGCTCCACCACCACCACGCGCTTGCCCGCCAGCGCCGCCTGCACCGCGCCCCACTCTCCAGCAGGGCCGGAGCCAATCACCACCAGGTCGAAGTCCGCCATGGGGGCGAAGCTATGCGAGCCCGGGAGGGCTTTGAAGTCACGGCTGGAGATGTTGCTCGAGGAAGCGAGCGGTCTGTCGCATCGTCTCCCGTGAGGCCTCCACGTCGTCCACCATGTCGAAGGCGTGGTGGGCCTCGGGCATGTCCACGAGGGTGAGCGGCACGCCCCGGGCCTTCGCGTCCTGGACGAAGCCGTCCAGCGCGGCGTTCAGGTCCGGCGCATCCCGCCCGGCACGGACCACGAGGAGCGGCGGCACCGTCTTGGGGTCCGCGACGCGCAGGGCCTCGCGGGCGCCGGTGCCCTTGGGAAGCCCGGGCGCGTCGAGCATCG
>JBKGHK010001248.1:0-1843 GCA_046520375.1 Pyxidicoccus sp. 3LFB2 | reverse complement strand
CCCGCCGTCGTCGTGTCGCCGCTGCCACCGGTGCCGCCGCTACCTCCGGTGCCCCCGCCCATCTGGTCGGATGCTCCCGCGCCGCCGGTGCCCTGCTGTCCTGCCTCGCCGCCCTGCGAGCGGTTCCCACACCCGCTGCCCACGAGCGCCGCCGAAGCCAGTGCGCCAATGAGAATCGCGCCCCTGAAGCCTTTCGCTTTCATGTGCCTCTCCTCTTGAATTTCCGGGTTGCCTCACAAGCCTGCGGCGGGGGACGGGGCGCGCGTATTGAACCCAAGGCCAGGGGCCGCGCTGCACGGTTGTCCGCTCCGCGGGCTCGCGAAGGAGGGCACCATTCTCTCTCCTCGGCTCAGACTGCCCGGGCCGACGCCAGCTCGCGCACCATGGAGATGAGTCCGGCCGTCACACTCGCCAGGGTGGAGAAGTCCACCCGCCCCAATTGGTCCGAGGCCCGGTGATAGTGGCGGTAACGGAAGGGGGCGGTGTCGGTCAGCATCACCGCCGGGTAGCCGTGCTTCCAGAAGGCCCAGTGGTCCGAGGACCTCACCCCGGGCAGCAGGCCAGGAAGCGCAACCCCCTTGCACTTCACATCCGGTTGCGAGGGGAACGCCTGCACGCACCGACGCACCAGCTCTCGCGAGGCGAGGTTGCCGACCACCGCGAAGAAGTCCGCCCGGAAGGGGGAGAAGAGGTTGAGCGGGAAGGGCCCCTCGGGCCAGCGGTGCCCATGGGCATAGCTGCCCAGCGTCTCCAGGCTGAGCATCGCCCGGATGTCGTCGAGCCGCTCCCGGCAGTGCCGCGCGTAGACGAAGCTCCCCATTTCCGGCGTGCGGGTGAAGGGCGGCTCCTCGGTACAGAAGGCCACGAAGCGCACCGTGCAGGCGGGCCTGGGCAGCGCGCCACTGTGAAAGGCCCCGGCCAGTGCGAGCAGGGCCGCCAGGCCGCTGGCGTTGTCATTGGCGCCAGGGCTGTCGGGTGCCGAGTCGTAGTGGGCCCCCACCACCAGCACTCCGGCGCCGGGCGAGGTGCCGGGGAGCTCGACTTCGAGGTTCTCCACCGGGCGGCCTGCCGCCATGTAGCCCTGGAGCCGCACCGTGCACCCCATGCCCTCCAGGCGCTGGATGAGGAAGTCGCGTGCCAGGCCGAGCCTTCGGGCGCGCAGGTCATCGCGCACGTTGCGCTCACCGATGTCCAGGGCCAGCGCCAGGACGTCCTCCCGCAGCACCTCGGGACTCACGCTCAGTCTGGCGCCCGGCATCGTGCCTGGCTGCTCCCAGGTCTCACTCAGGTCCATGCCATCCCTCCGGCGCTCCCAGTCCCTGACGCGCCACGTGGATTCACGTCTTGTGGAAGTAGGGACGCCGGCCGGATGGGAGCAGGACCCGGAAGGTGCAGGTGCCGCTGCCTGGATGCTTCGCGAGGGAGGAGTCGGGCCATGACGGCCCCGTCCCCTGTCGGCGCCCCGGGGCTGCCCGTGCCGCCGGCTCGGGAGGCGGCCTGCGAGTGTTCACCGTGGAGCGCCCGGCGCGCTCGGGGCCACGGGAGGCCGTCCCGGGGGCTTGGGGCGCGGCCCGCCAGGGGACACTCGCGGCACGGAGGTGTCACCCGAGAAGCATCACCCCCGCCCTCGGGAGGTTTGATGTGACCGGGAAATGGCGCTAAGGCTGCGTAGCAGCGAG
Source organism: Pyxidicoccus sp. 3LFB2 (assembly GCA_046520375.1). Taxonomy (GTDB): domain Bacteria; phylum Myxococcota; class Myxococcia; order Myxococcales; family Myxococcaceae; genus Myxococcus. The sequence continues at coordinate 164 of JBKGHK010001248.1, read as the reverse complement.
CGGGGGACGCATGCGCGCACGGGTGGACATGTCGGGGGTGGGCGGCACGGTGCTGGGCATCCTGATGCTCGCGGCGGGAGTCCCCCTGCTGGTGCCCACCTGGGTGCTGGAGGACGCGCCGGTGCGCAGGGGCTCGGAAGCCGTGGCCCCTCCCGAGGCGCCCT
>JBKGHK010001247.1:0-1855 GCA_046520375.1 Pyxidicoccus sp. 3LFB2 | reverse complement strand
GCCCACGGAGCCCTCGGTGCCACCGTCCGCGGGAGGGGGCGGCGGCGGGGTGCCCGCGTCATTGCAGAGCGCGCACGTGCCGGCATCCGGGCGCGCGTTCGGATCGTAGCAGGCGCCCCCGGAGCCGCAGAGCATGTTGGGCGGGCAGTCCTGGGTGGACCGGCAGGCCGCCAGGCAGGCCGCGCCGTCCTCCACCGCGCTGCACTGGGCGGGAGCGGTGCAGGAGCCCAGCGAGCAGTCGCGCACGCACGCACGCTCTCCCTGCTCGCTCACCACGCGGCACGTGGTGCCACCCGGACATGCGCACGCCTGCAGGGCACACGGCTGCGCGCAGACGCCCTGGGGGTTGCCGTTGAGCCGCAGGCAGTACTGGTTGGTGCCGCACTCGTTGTCGGCCGTGCACGTGTCCCCCACCTGCCGGCCGGACACCTGGCGCACCACGCAGACGCGGTCACACACGCGGCACACGGAGTCGCCATTGCAGTCCACATCGCCGTAGCAGGAGGGAACGCACAGGTCGCCCTCGGGCCGCCGCGCGCACGTGTAGCCGGGCCGGCAGTCGCCCGGCGTGGCACCGCAGCGCTTGAGGCACACCTGCCCCTGCCCTTCCACCTGGGCGCACTCCGCGCCACCCGGGCACGTGCCACGCCCGTTGCACGACTCGGTGCAGTACCCGTCATCCCACCGGTCGAAGCCGCTGTTGGTCGTCGGGTCCGAGGGCAGCGGCGTGGGGGGGATGCAGCGCCCGTTCGCGGTGCCGCAGCTGCCCGCGCTGCCTCCGCACTCGCGGCCCACCGGGGTGAGCGAGCCCGGCAGCGCGGGCAGGCACGCCTTCGTGAAGCCGGAGACGGCGGCGGAGTCGCGGCACACGTAGGGGGCCGGGCACTCGCCATTGGTGGTGCCGGTGCAGCCCTTCGCGCACACCTGGACGTTGTTGCCGGTGGTGGTGGACTGGGCGGTGACGCACGCCAGCCCCCCGGAGCAGGTGCCCGGGCCCGTGCACGGCGAGCCCACCGCGCCCCCCTGGGGGTAGAAGCGGCAGAGCAGCTCGCGGTCATAGGCGGCGAGCTGGCGCCGGCTCTCGCCCGGCCTGAGCACGGCGTTCATCACCGCGTTGCCGCTGTCCATGGAGAAGGTGTTGCCCAGGCCCAGGCAATGGCCAATCTCGTGCATCAGCACGCTCTGCAGGTCCATGGCGTCCTGGGCCGGAGGCGTCTGGGTGGACCAGCGGTGGTTCACCGCGTTGAGGTAGATGTCGCACTGGTAGACGTAGCCGCCGAAGGTCAGCGGCCGGGCCGCGGCGGGGAGGGTTCCGTTGTCCAGCGTGTCGCGGTAGCGCGCGTCCTGGCCGTCCGTCACCCAGATGGGGACCACGGTGAAGCGGTCCGTGGGGTCCGCCACGTTCGTCATCGGCGAGCCGTTGGTGGCGCGGGACTCGAACTTGAACGCGGGCCAGGCGCACGTCACGTCCTGCCAGGCCTGGAAGGCCGCCTTCGTCGCGGCTTCGACCTCACCCAGGTCGGTGTTCGCGGGCCGGCCGCTCCGGGCATCCAGGTAGTACAGGAACGGGTCCCGCTCATTGTTGAGCACCCGGTAGCCCAGGTCGTTGTACTCCGCCTGAGCCATCGCCGTGGTGGACAGCACCAGCAGCCCAAGGGCACACACGCCCCGCAACAGACCCCGCATCATCGCTCCGCTCCTCCGCGCCGGACCGCGCGCTGACGGGCGGGGAGCTTAGCCGCGAACCGCCCGGACGGTGGCATCCACCAGCGCTTCCATGGTGGGGCGCTCCGCGACGGTGGCCGCGGGCAGCCCCAGGCGCTCCAGGGCGGCGGCCGTGGTGGGGCCGATGGCC
>JBKGHK010001246.1:0-1856 GCA_046520375.1 Pyxidicoccus sp. 3LFB2 | reverse complement strand
TGGCGCTCTACGTGGAGGCCCGTTTGCACGGCCCGCCCGACCATGGCCGCGCTGGAGCCGGCTGGATGCGCTGCTGGAGCGCGCGAGCGCGGTGGCGCGAGCGGCGGGGCTGGAGGTGCGAATCGACGGGAGCGGCTGTGTGCTCGCCCTGGCCACGCTCCCTTCGGAAGAGGCCTTCGAGCGGGCCGTCCGGGAGCGCGTGCTGGCCGCGGCGCTGGCGCTGGTGAAGGAAGGGGACGCCTCCGACCACGCCCGGCGGGTGGCGCTGGCCGTCACCGTCCACGTGGCACCGCTGCCCCTGGCAGAGGGCAGGGGAGGCCTGCTGCGGCTTCCCACCTGGGCAGCGTCGGCGGAGCCGGGCCTCGTGGTGTCAGAGGCGGTGATGCGGGGGTTGGAGCCGGGCTTCGTCACCGAGCCGGAGCCGGAGCCCGGAGCGAGCGCGGGCCGGCTGCGAATCACCGGCTCGCGCTGACGCTCACGGCTTGATGCCGTGCCTGCGCAGCAGCCGGTAGAGGTGGACGCGGTCCATGCCGGCGGTGACGGCGGCCTGGGCCACCTTGCCCTGGTGCTTCTCCAGCAGGGCGCGCAGGTAGCGCCGCTCGAAGTCGTCCACCACGCGGCGCCGCTGGTCGGCATACGGCTGCGAGGGGTCCACCTCCAGCGGGCCTCCGGGCAGCGCTTCCTCCTCGGTGAGGTCCACGGCCTCCTCAAAGACGAGGCACCGCTCCAGGTAGTTGCGCAGCTCGCGCACGTTGCCCGGCCAGGCCGCGTGCCGCAGCCGGGCGACGAAGTCCTGCGTGCGCAGCGCGCCGGTCCGCTCCCGGTCCGCGCCCAGCGAGTCGAGGATGCCCTCCACGAGCATGGGCAGGTCCTCCGGACGCTGGCGCAGGGGCGGCAGGGAGATGCGCAGCACCGCCAGCCGGAAGAACAAGTCCGAGCGGAAGCGCCCCGCATTCACCTCCGCGCGCACGTCCCGGTGCGTGGCGGCGATGAGGCGCACGTCCACCGGCAGGTGCGTGTTGCTGCCCACGCGGCGAATCTCCCGGTTCTCCAGCACGCGCAGCAGCTTGGGCTGCAGCTCCGCGGGCAGCTCGCCAATCTCGTCCAGGAAGACGGTGCCGCCCACGGCCTCCTCGAAGGCGCCCACGCGGCGATGGAGCGCGCCGGTGAAGGCGCCCTTCTCATGGCCGAACAGCTCGCTCTCCAGCAGGTGCGCGGGAATGGCGCCGCAGTCCACCACGAGGAAGGGCCCGTCCCTGCGGCGGCTGGCCTGGTGGATGGCGAGGGCCGCCTGGCTCTTGCCGGTGCCCGTCTCACCCTCCAGCAGCACCGTCACGTCGCGCGCCGCCGCGCGCTCCATCATCGCGAAGCTGCCGCGCATGGCCACCGACGCGCCCACCAGCGTGCCGAAGCGCGTGCTCTCCGACAGGGGCAGCCGGTTGTTCTCCGCGCTGAAGTCGAAGCGCAGCACCACGCGCCCCAGCCGCAGCAGGCTGCCGCTGCGCAGCACGCCCTCCACCACCTGCACCCCGTCCACGATGACGCCGTTGAGGCTGTCCAGGTCCTTCACCTGGGGGCCCCGGGGGCCGATGCGCACCTCGCAGTGGAAGCGCGACACCGTGGAGTCATCCAGCGTGAAGTCGTTGAGCGGGTGCGAGCCCACCGAGCAGGTGTCCGCCGTGGACTCCCACATCGTGCCCGCGCCGGGGCCCTCGGCCACGGTGAGCCGGAAGCGACGCACCGTCGAGGCGTCATAGGCCCGGCGGGCGTGCTCGTACGGCAGCGTCACATGGAGCGCTTCGTCTCCGCCCTCTTCTGTGTCCTCTGTCCAGGGCGTTTCCCCCTTCACGTCCGGC
>JBKGHK010001245.1:0-1857 GCA_046520375.1 Pyxidicoccus sp. 3LFB2 | reverse complement strand
GTCAGGGCCTCACGCACCGTCGAGTCCAGCGAGGCCAGCGCCGCCTCGCAGCGCTCGCGCGGCACCTCCAGCGCGGTGAGCTCCACGCGGTCGAACTGGCGGGCCAGGTCGAAGAGCGCCCGGTCGCCGTCGTCGCGCACTCGGGCGATGAGCTCACTCACCCGGGAGGCCACGCGGGCATCCGAGCCGCCCACCCGGTTCAACAACCGGCGGCGGTCCTCCTGGGACAACGAGGACAGCGGGCCGCGGTACCTGAGGATGGAAGAGGAGGCAATCATGCCATCAACCTCTCGATGCGGGTGACCAGGATGCCCTCGCAGCCCAGGGCCTTGAGCGCGTTGATGGTGCGGTAGATGGTCTTCGAGGGCACCACCGCGTGCACCGCCACGAAGTTGCCGCCGTTGAGCACGTCCACCACCGTGGGGCCGTTGAGGCCCGGCAGCACCTCGCGCACCTGCTGCAGCGCCGTCCTCGGCACGTTGGCCATCAGGTAACGCTTGCCCCGGGCCGCCAGCACCGAGCCCAGCGCCAGCGTCAGCTCCTCCAGCTTCCGCTGCGCCTCCGGGACGTTGCCCTTGCAGGCCACCAGCCGCGCGCTGGACTCCAGCACCGTGCCCACCTCGCGCAGGCCGTTCATCTTCAGCGTGGAGCCGGTGGAGGTCAGGTCCACCACGATGTCGGCAATTCCCAGGTGGGGGGCAATCTCCGCCGCGCCCGACACCGGCACCACCGTCACCCGCTGCCCGCGCCGCTCGAAGTACTCCTTGGTGAGCCGGGGGAAGCAGGAGGCCACCCGGCTGCCGTCCCTCACGCCGTCCACCGAGGTGAGGCCGCTCTCCTCGCGGGCGGCCACCACCAGCCGGCACCGGCCGAACTCCAGGTCCATCAGGAGGTCCACGTCGCGCCCGGCCTCGTTCACCAAATCCCACCCGGTGACGCCCGCGTGCGCCGCGCCATCGGCGACGAACTCGGGGATGTCCTGCGCGCGGACGAAGATGGCTTCGAACTCGCCGCCCAGCGACGCGGTGAGGGCTCGCTCGCCCCGGGCCTTCACCTCCAGCCCCGCATCGTTGAACAGCTCGCGTACCTCTTCGGAGAGGCGGCCTTTGTTGGGGAGGGCAATCTTCAGCAGCATGGGTGGACCTTTGGGAGCTGCGGGGGGACTGCGGGGAAAGGCATGCGCGGAAACGAAAAAAGGCCCGTCCTGGGGGGGACGGGCCTTCGTCGCTGCGGCTTGTGCCGGGTGGGTGCGCTCTAGCGGTTCACCCAGGCATGCGCATGGCGATCGAACCCGTCCGGGCCGAGCCGATGATGCGCATGGTGGTGATGAACGAACGCAGGGAGCACGGCTTCATCGTTAACGAGAACGCCCCCCGCCGTCAACCGAACCCTCGCGGCCAGGGTTCGATGACGCTTGCAAACCCTGGAGTGGGCGAGCAGGAAGCAGGCGCTATGCGACTGTCGGACGTCATCATCGTGGGCGGCGGCATCATGGGGTGCGGCATCGCCCTGCGACTGCGGCAGGCAGGGGTGCGCGTCACCGTGCTCGAGCGCTCCATTCCCGGGGCCGAGGCCTCCAGCGCGGCGGCGGGCATCCTCGCGCCGCAGTGGGAGTCGGACGGGCCGGGCCCCTTCCTGGAGCTGTGCCTGCGCAGCCGGGGCCTCTACCCCGCCTTCGCCGCCGAGCTGCGCGAGCTGACCGGCGTGGACGTGGCCTACCGGCCCTGTGGCCTGTTCCGGGTGGCCTTCCACGAGGACGACGTGCACCACCTGGAGGCCACCGTGCTGTGGCAGCGCGGCATCCTGCGCGGCATGGACCGGGCGGTGCTGGAGTACGGCGTGAAGATGGGGCTCATC
>JBKGHK010001244.1:0-1862 GCA_046520375.1 Pyxidicoccus sp. 3LFB2 | reverse complement strand
GCGCCCAGGAACAGCGCGATGGCCAGCGCGTCCGGGCGGACCTCCGTGGCGAAGCGCACGAAGGGAGGCAGCGCCAGCAGCAGCACCGGGGCCAGCAGCACTGCGGCCCGGCCTTCGCGCCGGTTGAGCACCGCCACCGCCGCGCACGCTCCCGCGAGCGGCACCAGCATGGAGGCCCGCAGCGCGAGCACGTTGAGCGGGTCGTCCCCCAGCACGAGGAACAGTGGCGCCAGCACCTGGTAGACGAGCGGAAGGTGGACCTCGAAGAAGTCCCGGTAGGGCACCTGCCCGCGCGACACGAGCCACGCGGCATGGGCGTACTGGAATTCGTCGATGCTGAAGGCCTTGTGCAGCGCCAGCCGCAGGGCCTGGACCCCGAAGCCCGCCAGGGCCACGAGCCCCAGGGTCGACCCGAGCCTCATGACGCGAGCTCCCATGGCGGCAGCCATGACCCGGAGCCTTCACAGATTCTGGCTACCGAGGAATTTTCCAATTCTGTTGCCATTAACACACTTCCCGTGTATCTTCCCCTTCGCCCTGTGAGCCCCACGGGGACCGGATTGCCCCTCATCTGTGTCTACCCCTCCAAGTCTGGGGTCATCCGTGCCTCACCGCAGGTCGCCCTTCAGCTGTGATTTCCATCCCGAATTTGGGACGACCGGCACCCGTTTCACCGCAGGCCGCCCCTCACCTGTGACTCCTCATCTTGATTGGGGCGGCCTGCACCTTTTCACCGCGAGCCGCCCTCCAGCGTGACGCTCTTCCCGTTCGGGCGGTCCGCACCTGCCATCACCGCGAGCTGCCTCTCCGCTTCGTCCCCCCCTCTAGATCGAGGCGGCTCGCACCTTCTCACCGCGCGTCGCCCCTCCGCCGCGACTTCCATCCAGATCTGGGGCGGCGCGCACCTCTGGAATGAAGGTCCCATTCAGGCCCCCGCCCCCGTGGGAGCGTGCTGCCTGGCGGAACGAACGTTCCTTCCAGGCACCGGGGTGGGGCGGGCCTTCTGGCGGAATGAACGTTCCTTCCGGGCACCGGGGCCGGGGGGCGGACCACCACGTTCGAACACGGTGGAAAACCGTGCCGTGTCTTGAATGGGGCTCCCGCGCCAACTTGGGCCGATGCCCTGTGCCCCACCGTCAATTCGTGGCCTGCCCTCACCGGTCCAGCCGACGACGGGCGCGGGCACGCGCGGCCTCCAGTGCGGAGTCCACGCTGCCCTCCTTCGGCTTCTCGCCTGCGCCCTCAGGCGTGGCCGTGGCCGCGTCGCCGACTTCGGGCTGGCGCTCGGGCTCCCCCTTCCGCTCGACAGGCGCCGTCACGCGAGCAGGCACGGTGCTCCCAGCGGAGACAGGCGCACCCGCGAATGCCGGCTTCGTCGCCGACACGGTGCCGGCCTTGCGCACGCGCGGCCCGGAGAGGAACCGACGCACCACAACCTCCGCCAGCAGCACGGCCAGCGCGAAGCCCACCAGCCACGGGGCCAGGGGCAGACGTCCCTGGGACTCAGGGGCGTCCATGAAGAGGCCCGTCATGGAGAGGCGCTCCACCCCTCCGCCCACGGCCGCCACCGCGCGCAGCAATTCCAGTCCCTCCTTCGCACTGCCCGGCTCGAACTCCGGCGCATACGGCAGCGTCACCGGCGGCGCGCGCAGCACCCGCGAGCCCAGGCGCACCACGGGGTGCCAGGTGCCGCTGCCCTCCAGCGGGTACTCGGCCACCAGCCGGTCCTCATCCTCCCAGCGCATGGGCCGCTCCACCGGCGCGGTGCTCCCGTCCCCGGGCAGCAGCACCAGCATGGGCAGCGCCCCCGGCAGCGGCTCACCCGGGGGAAGGTCCAGCGTCACGCGCAGCAGGTGGCCCCG
>JBKGHK010001243.1:0-1863 GCA_046520375.1 Pyxidicoccus sp. 3LFB2 | reverse complement strand
GGAGCGCTCGCCCACCACCAGCGCCGCCACCACCGTCGCGGCCAGCCAGCAGACCCACCGGCCGGGCCACGCCCCCTGCCCGGCCCTCGCGGCTCCAGGAAGGCCCCCACCAGCAGCCCGGTGAGCAAGCCGCCCAGGTGCCCCGCGTTGTCCACGCCCACCGACCGTCCAGCCCATCCATAGGAAGACGAGCACCGTGGGCAGCGCGCCGTCACCGGTCAGCCACCGCCCCTTGCCGCGCGGCCGCCCCCGGTAGCGCCGGCTCATCACCAGCAGCGCCCCCACGCAGGCATAGACGAGGCCCGAGGCCCCCACGCTCACCGCCGCGGACCACCCCAGCGAGCCCGCCATGGTGGCCAGTCCCGCCGCGCCCAGCAGGGCCGCGTAGTCCCAGCGCCAGCACGCACGCTCCAGCGCCGCGCCCGCCGCCACCAGCACCAGCAGGTTGAGCCCCAGGTGCCCCCAGTCCCGGTGCAGGAAGTTGGCTGTCACCAGCCGCCACGCCTGCCCCGCCTCCACCACCAGCGGGCCCGACTTGGCGCCCCACCGCACCAGGGCGTCCACGTCCACCGGCCCCGCCGTCACCAGCGCGGCGTGCACCCCCGCCAGCACCGCCGCCAGGGTGAGAGTGACCCAGGGCCACCCCCTCCATCGCCCCGTCCCGGCCGACTGACCGATGGACAACAGGCCCGGTTGCCCCTCCTCTTGGGGAGAAAGCCCTGTCTTTTGAGGGGGATACATGGCTTGTACAGGTAAAGCCCGTTCTGCTATGACTGTACGCGGATCGGACCCGTGCTGAAGCTCATCATCGAAGACGACGAAGGGCGCAAGACCGTTGTTCCCTTCGTGCGTGACGAGATCACCATTGGACGTCAGGAGGGAAACACCATCCGCCTGACGGAACGCAATGTGTCCCGTCGTCACGCACGATTGGTACGACTCAATGGCCACGTCGTGGTGGAAGACCTGGGCAGCTATAATGGCACCCGGATCAACGGAGAGCGGATCGCGGGTCAGTCGCCCCTGAAAGAGGGCGACCTGATCCAGATCGGCGACTACGACCTCGCCCTCCAGACCGAAGGCGCCGCCAGCGTCTCCGGCCCCATCACGACCAAGGTCCCCTCGGCCTCGGCCCTCCGCAAGACGGAGCCGGCCATGGAGCCCGTGGGCGCGCAGGAGGCCGAGGAGGACGACGACCCCTCCGACGACCCGCCTGCCCACGCGGAGGACGACGACGGGGACGAGCATGACCACACCCCGCCCTCCTCCGCCGAGGTGCGCCGGCACTCCACCTCCATCATCCGCCTGGACCAGGTGGAGGCGGACCGCCCTCGCAAGGTGGTGGACGTCTCCACCGAGGATGCGCCGCGCCTGCTGGTGCTGACTCCGGACGAGCTGAAGGGCCAGGAGTTCGCCTGCATCCGCACCGAGCTGCGGATTGGCCGCACCGACGACAACGACATCACCCTGGACCACCGCTCGCTGTCGCGCACCCACGCCAAGCTGGTGCGCGAAGAGGGCGGCGAGTGGCGCGTCATCGACATGCAGTCCGCCAACGGGCTGACGGTCAATGGCGAGAGCTACGCCCAGGCCACGCTCGGCTCCGGCGACATCATCGAGCTGGGGCACGTGAAGCTGCGCTTCCTCCATGCCGGCGACGCCGCGGACGACCTGCCCGCCGGTGAAGGGGGCTCACGCTCGAAGCTGCCGCTGGTGGCCGGGTTCGTCGCCCTGCTGCTGGGCGCTGGAGCCGCGGGCTTCTACTTCTTCCGTCCCCCCGTTCCCGGAACGCCGGTGACGCCGGTGGCCCAGCCGGGGCCCGACACGGAGCAGCCCTCCGCGGACCCGCAGCCGACGCCGGGC
>JBKGHK010001242.1:0-1869 GCA_046520375.1 Pyxidicoccus sp. 3LFB2 | reverse complement strand
CGTTGCCCGTCGCGCCGCCGCCGCACCGGTACCAGAGGAGGATTCTGCGGCCCTCGCCCGGCACCGCCGCCAGCGCGCGGGGCTCACCCAGCGTGCCGGCCTCGTTGGCCAGCCGCGCGGAGGGCGCGAAGGCAATCATCCCCGTCATCCGGTCCACGAGGTAGGCGGGCTCGTCCGGCCCCAGCGCGGAGAAGTTCTCCACCTCGCGCCAGATGCGGTACGTGCGGCCGTCATGGCGCCGGGCCGGGGCGCGTGAGTCCAGCTCCCCGGGCGCCGCCTCCACGCCGACTACGAGGTCCAGCGAATCGCCGGTGGGCGCGACAATCGGTGGCCGCTTCGCCTGCACGGTGAGGCCCGGCTGGCCGGTGCCCTGCCCCGCCAGCTCCGCGTCCACCTGCTCGCAGTGGTAGGCGAGCACCTCTGCCTCGGTGCCGCCCACGGGAATCATCACCGTGTCCGCGGTGCGGAAGACGACGGGCTCCGCGCCCGCGCCGGCCCGCGCCAGGGTGACGGCCGTGCTGCGAGGCACCTCCACCGGGCGCTCGGCCGGGCGCACCAGCGTGAAGCGCAGGCGCACCGAGGCGGCGGCGGGCGGCTGGAGGCGCACGCCCAACAGGCGCAGGAACTCCACGTACGCCTTCTCCGGCAGCCGGTTGAGCCGGTACAGCATCGTCTCGGTGAGGTGGGCGAACACCTCCACCAGCACCATCCCCGGGTCATGCGGGGTGAGGTCCGTCCAGTCGGGGCACGAGGCCTGGATGCGGGTGCGCGCCTGCTCCACCAGCTGCGCGAAGCTCCGGTCATCCAGGCGGGGCGTCGGGAGTGACGTCATGTCGGGCCTCCCGAGAGTGAGAAGGGATAGGCCAGCCGCTCGGTGCGGCCGGTGCTGCGCACGCGGTACTCCAGCATGACGTCCAGGCGGTGCGGGTCCTCGGGGCTGCGCGTGGCGTCCAGGTGGAGGACGTTGATGCGCGGCTCCCAGCGCTCCAGCGCGCGGCGCACGTAGTGGATGGCGAGCCCCGCGGTGGTGTCGTCGTTGTTGGAGAACAGCAGCCGGTGCAGCTCACAGCCATAGTCCGGGCGCATGACGCGCTCGCCGGGCGTGGTGGTGAGCAGCAGCAGCACGGCCTGACGGATGGAGGCGTGCTCCTCCACCATCTCCGCCTTGCCGGTGGGGGCGAGGCGTAGGCCGGAGTGCTCCACCATCTCGAAGTCCGGGTGCGTGAAGCGCCAGGTGCGGTAGCGGGGTGCGCTCATCCGGCCTCCGTCACCAGCGTCTGCCCGGGGGCGTTGACCTTGTACTTCACCATGCCGGGCGGGGTGCCGTCGGTCAGCCCCGTCAGCGAGTCCAGGCACACGGGCCGGCCGTCAATCGTCACCAGCGTGGAGTAGCCCTGCTTCACCGCGAGCGTGAGGGTGCAGGGCTTGATGGTGGGGCCGATGTTGGGACACCCGGCGATGGGGCGGCCCTCCGGGTCCGCGCGCACCAGCACGGGGCGGCCCTCCACCGTCACCAGGGGCTGGGAGTGGATGAGCCCCACCCGTCCCAGCTCATGGGCACACACCACCAGCGCATCCACCGTCAGGACCCGCATTCACCCTCTCCGGAAGTCGATGGAGCGCCCGCGAATGACGACGTCCTGGCCGGGCGCTTCGATGTCGAGCGCCACCTCGGAGTGCAGGCGCACGCCCTTCGGCGCCAGCTCGAGGTAGCTGCCCGTGCTGTCCTCCAGCCGCAGCGTGCGGCCCTCGTCGTCCAGCCGCAGCTTGTGTCCGCCCGCCGTCAGCAGCGTGAAGCGCCGCACCGAGCCGCCCTCCACGCCCCGCGTCCGGAGGGCCACCCGCCCTCCCGTACAGGCCGCCCCACCA
>JBKGHK010001241.1:0-1873 GCA_046520375.1 Pyxidicoccus sp. 3LFB2 | reverse complement strand
CCGAGCGGCTGCAGGCCGTCACCGCCGCCCTGTCCCGCGCCCGTCACCGCGGAGGAGGTGGCCGAGGCGGTGCTGCACGAGGGGCTGCGCGTCAGCGACGCGGTGCGCGGCGCCGTCCTGGAGATTCGCGAGGATGACGGCATCTCCGTGCGGGGCTGCTTCGGCTACTCGCCCGAGCACGTCGACCACCTCCGGGCGCTGAAGGTGTCCGAGTCGACGATGCTGCGCCAGGCGCACGTGGAGCAGGCGCCGCAGTGGTTCACCCACCTGGAGTCGATGCTGCCCGTGTCGGACCCTGCGCGGCCGACCGCGCTGGCGCTGGGCGAGGGCGCGCGGGCGCTCCTGCCCCTGCGGGTGGAGCGGGGTGTGAGCGGCTTCCTGGCGCTCGCCTGGAGCACTCCACGGGCCTTTCCTCCCGCCGAGCGCGCCTTCCTGGAGGCGCTGGCCTTCCAGTGCGCGCAGGCCCTGGAGCGCGCCGCGCTGTACGAGACGGTGCGCGAGCGCGGAGAGCGGCTGCGCCACGCGCTGGAGATGGGGAAGGAGGCCGAGGAGCGGCTGTTCTTCCTGCTGGACGCGAGCCGCGCGCTGGCCGAGCACCTGGACGACGTGGAGTGGACGCTGGAGCACGTGGCGAGCGCCGCGGCGCGCAGCGTGGCCACCTGCTGCCTGGTGGAATTGGTGGGGCCGGACGGCGCCCTGCGGTGCGTGGCCGTGTCCCACCGGGACGCCGGGCGTGACGCCTTCGTGTTGTCCACGCTGTCGCCCTCCATGAACGAGGGCACGCTGCACCCGGCGCGCGAGTGCTTCCAGACGGGGGAGACGCGCTTCCTGCCAGAGGTGGGCCCGGACCTGCGCGAGCGCATGTGGCAGGGGCCGGAGCACCGCGCGCTGCTGGAGGCGCTCAATCCGCACTCGCTGCTCGCGGTGCCGGTGCGCACGCGCGGGCGCACGCTGGGCGTGATTACGCTGGCCACGGCGCCTCCGCAGCGGCGGCTGGGCACCGCGGACGTCACCATGGCGGAGGAGCTGGCGCGGCGCGTGGCGGTGGCGCTGGAGAACGCGTCGCTGTACCGGGACGCGCAGGCGGCGGTGCGGCTGCGCGACGAGTTCCTCTCGGTGGCGAGCCATGAGCTGAAGACGCCGCTCACCAGCCTGAAGCTCCAGCACGGCCTCATCGGGCGCGCGCTGGGAGAGGAGTCGCGCCCCAAGGTAGAGCCCCGGCTGTCCACGGCGGTGCGGCAGGTGCAGCGGCTCACCGCGCTGGTGGACAGCCTGCTGGACGTCAGCCGGATTTCATTGGGCCGGCTGGCGCTGGAGCCCGCGGACGTGGACCTGGGGCAGGCGGTGCGCGACGCGGTGGAGCGGATGGAGGAGGTGTTCGCCCAGGCCGGCTGCACGGTGCGCGTGGACGTGCCCGGCCCGCTGCCGGGGCGGTGGGACTCGCTGCGGCTGGACCAGGTGCTGGTGAATCTGCTGACCAACGCGGCCAAGTACGGCGCGGGCCACCCCGTCGTGGTGGAGGCCACGCCCGAGGACGAGCAGATGGTGCGCCTGTCGGTGCGCGACGAGGGCATCGGCATCGCGGCGGAGGACCTGCCGCGCCTGTTCGGCCGCTTCGAGCGCGCCGTGTCCGAGCGGCACTACGGCGGGCTGGGGCTGGGGCTCTACATCAGCCGGCAGATTGTCGACGCCATGGGCGGACGCATCGAGGTGGAGAGCCGCCCGGGGGCAGGCTCCGTCTTCACGGTGCGCCTGCCGCGCGGGCTCGGCGCGGGGAGCTAGCGGACTCGGCCCGGAAGAGCGCGAGCGCCCGCTCCAGCGATTCATCCCGGCCCGCGCGCAGCCCGCGCACGGTGGGCGGCACCTCCACGTC
>JBKGHK010001240.1:0-1879 GCA_046520375.1 Pyxidicoccus sp. 3LFB2 | reverse complement strand
TCGTGGGTCGGGCGTCAGCCCGGTGAGAAACTGTTCGGAAATGTCGGGGGTTTTGTGCGTCGAAATGTCCCGACATTTCCGAACAGCACGCTCCGGGGCCTGCCTCAGCGCTCCACCGCAAGGTCCGGACAGGCGTCCCGAGCCCACGTGCGCCCAGACACTCCGGTTCGTTCCGTGTCATCCCCATCCGCGTCCTGGCTCAGGCGGCGTGCTTGAGCTCGGCCCGGCGCAGGAATGGACTGGCACGGCGCTGGACGTTGCGTGCGGCGAGATAGGCGTGGACCCGGCCCATCAGCTGATTCAGGGTGCGGCAGCGGTGGTTGCGGGTGACGTTGGCATGAAGGTCGAGCCACACGCGCTCAATGCGGTGGGCCTGGGCGCGTACCAGCCAGCTCCAGCCACAATCCTACGGATGAAGAGCATGCCCTTCCTGTTCGGGTGGAAGATCCAGGTCCGAGCGGATTCTACCGAGAAGGCAGCAGGGACACGGCGCGGATTGGCAGCCGCCTCCGGACTGGGACGGGCGCTCGTGGCGTTGTAGGAACGTACCCGGGGTACGGTAGCGCTCCTCCGAGGATTGCCATGGGACAACCGACTCGACTGACGGTCAGGCCTCAGACGTTGATTGCGGTGCGGGACGTGAAGGCCAGCAGCGCCTGGTACAAGACCTTGCTCGGAGTGTCCTCGGGGGGCGACCCGGACCATCCCCATCGTCTCGTCTATGACCGGCTCCTGAGTGGGGACACCCTGGTGCTCCAGTTGCACCGCTGGGATGCCGAGGACCACCCCAATCTGACCGGGCCCGACCGGGCGCCCCATGGCCATGGCGTCCTGCTCTGGTTCGAAGTCGATGACTTCGATGCGGCCGTGGACCGCGCCAGACGGCTGGGTGCTCGGGTCATCGAAGAGCCGCACGTCAACCCGGCGCCGCAGCACCGGGAGCTCTGGCTCCAGGACCCGGATGGCTATGTCGTCGTCCTCGCCAGTCCGGACGGAGAGGCCGCCGAGGCGTGACGCCTCGGCGGATTCGGCCCGTGCACGGCGGGTCGGCGCCAGGCCTTACATCGAGCCCAGCATCATGAGGACTTCGGCGACGTCGTCCGGGTGATGCGGGGGCTCGTTGCGCAGGGTGTGGAAGCCACACTTCTCGAGGACGCGGATTGACGCGAGGTTGTGGGCAGCGACCCACGCATGAAGCGGCCGGGCGGGCTCGACCCGGAGAAACTCGGAGAGGGCCCGGGTGGCGATGCCCTTGCCCCAGTGCTCGCGACCAATCCAATAGCCGACGAGGCGCATGGCCTCCTGGTCCCAGCTGCCGATGTTCCCAACGACCACGCCGTCCAGGACGATGGTGCGGGTGACGTTTCCAGGGCGGAGAACGTTCGTGCGCCAGTGGGTCATGAACGCATCGCGCTCCCGCGAGGAAAATGCGGCCATGCGCAGCCCTTCCGGGTCGCGCTGGTGTTCGAAGAAGATGGGAAGGTCCTCATCCGTGACGTTGCGGAGGATCATTCTGAAAGGCTCCGTCCAGTCTGCGCCGCGAGGGAGGTCGCGAGGCGAATGGGGCAAGGGTTCTAGCGTGCTCGGGCATGACGAAGCGCTGGAATCTGGACCGGCCTCACCCCAGGTCCGTCCAAGGGGAGGGGCTGGGGTCCACCTGCCGGATGGGGTTGGAGTTCCACTACCCCGCGAGTAGTCTCCTCGGGCGTGGTGCGCTCCGCCTCACGAGGGACCTCATGGCGTCTGATTACCTCAATCCGGCAAGCCTGCCGCCTGGGACGCGAATCGGCCCGTGGCAGCTGCTGGAGCAGCGAGGCCGAGGCACCTACGGCGTCGTCTACCGTGCCGTGCGCGCCGAGTCGCAGGCCGCAACGCCGGA
>JBKGHK010000123.1:0-19013 GCA_046520375.1 Pyxidicoccus sp. 3LFB2 | reverse complement strand
GGCCGTCACGGCGACGGTGCGCTGGCTGCCCGGCGGCGGAGCGCTGCGGGTGCTGGAGGGGGGCCAGGGGCCCACGGTGGTGCTGCTCCACGGGCGCGGCGGGGCGGCGTCCACGTGGTTCGTCTACCTGACGGCGCTGGCCCGGGGGCACCGGGTGCTGGCGGTGGACCTGCCCGGGTTCGGGATGTCCTCGGCGCCCGAGGGGGCCCTGGACTCGCCGGAGGACGGGGTGCGCTTCTTCACGGAGCCCGTGGAGGAATTGCTGCTCCAGCTGGGCGCGGGCCCCGTGGCGGTGGTGGGCCACTCGCTGGGCGGGCTGGTGGGAGTGGAATTGGCGCTGCGCGGCCGGGTGCCGGTGGAGCGGCTGGCCCTGGTGGATGCGATGGGGCTGGGGCCGGAGATGGTGCGCAAGGCGCGCCTGTTCTTCCGCGCCGGGCCGGAGCGGCTGGCCCGCTCGCTGGGGCCGTGGGCCTGGTCCCGGATGATGCCGCCGCCTCCCACGCCGCTGGGCGAGCGACTGGGGGCGCTGGCGTATGAGCTGCTCGCGGTGCCCGAAGGCAGGGACGCGGGAGCGAGGGCCTTCAACACGCTGGTGCCGGTGACGGGGCCGGTGTTCCACCGGAGGGAGCGGTTGGGCGACGTGAAGGTGCCGGTGCTGCTGGTATGGGGTGAGAAGGAGGACGTGCTGCCGCTGCCACTCGCGGAGGAAGCGGCACGGCGGTTTCCCCAGGCGCGGTTGGTGCGGGTCGACGCCGGGCACAGCCCCCACCAGGAACACCCGGAGCGGGTGCTGCCGGAGCTGAAGACGTTCCTGGATGGAGGGACTCCCGCCGGGACGTGATTCCGGGCCGCCTTCGACCGGAGGCGCAGGGACTATTTGTCGATGCGCTCCCGGACGTCGAACCGGTCCGCCTTCACCTGGTGGCGCTCCACCGTGAGGGTGTCGGCCTTTAGCACGCCGCGAACCTCCAGGCTGTAGTCATTGTAGTAGGCGTCGACGGCCCGGGCCTGGAGGTCGCCTCCGATGACGACGGGCCCTTCCGTGTAGAGCGTGTCGCACTCGAAGTCGCCACCCACGAACAGCTGACGGCCCTGGACGTTCTCGGCCTTCCCCTTCACCTTCAGGCTGCCGGTCACCATCAGTGAGCCCACCTTCAGGTTCCCATCGACCTCCAGGTCGCCGTGGTGGATGTAGACATTCTTCGAGACCTTCTTGACCGTCTTCTGTTTGGGCTCTCGGGTCGAGACCTGCTTGATGAGGTCGATGCAGGCGAAGACCAGCTGCGGTCGCATCCCTCCGTGCTCCTCGATGCCCTCGTAGAGCTGGTCGATGGTGACCGAGTGCTCCTCGACGAAGACGCTGTCCATGAAGTCCCGGAGCGCTTCCCAGTCCCGGGCATCCAGGTGCTCCGGCGCGGCGCCGGAGAGGTAGCGGGTGACGTTCTCCTCGGAGAGTTCCTTCAGCTTCTTCGGCGGGGGCGGCCTCTCGGACTTCGTCTTCTTCAAAAGCTCGACCAGCATGGGGACCACGTTCTTGCTGTGCCTCGAGCTTCGCGCTGCGGACAGGACGCTCATTCCGCCCGGCGTCCTTCCCCGAGGGTCCAGCCCCTTCTCGAGGAGGAACCGGACCACCCGATCGGCTCCGAACTCCGCCGCCCGGTGCAGCGGCGTGTCGTATCCGCCGGTCGAGTGGATGTCGGCGCCGTGCTCGAGCAGGAGTTGCACGACCTCGACATTGTTGTGCGTCACCGCGACAGCCAGGGGCGTGTGGCCGTTGATGGTCTTGAAGTCGAGGCTCACGCCCTCGGAGAGGAGCCGCCGGATGCTGTCGATGACTGTGGCATTGCCGTCCTGGGCCTTGCGCAGGATGGCGAGGTACTGGGCCTGCTCCAGCTCGACCCTGTTGTAGGTCTCGATGTAGTGCAGGTCGTTGATCTTCTGGAGGAGGGAGATCAGCTCATGCTGCCGGTCCGTCATGGCCGGCAAGTGTAGACGACCCCGGCCCGCTCCTCACTTCGAAGGTTGCGGCCGCTTCGCCGACATGCGCTTGCGCTTCGCGGGCAGCTTCAGCTCGTCACTGCGGCAGACCCGCACGCGCAAGAAACGCTGGAGCTGGGAGAGCGCCTCGTCGTGGTCATGGTCGCTCTCGGCGGCGCAGCAGTCGCTGAGCACCGTGAGCTTGTACTCATGCATGTGCGCGTCGTGGGCGCTGAAGAAGATGCACAGGTTGGTGGCCATGCCCGCGAGGATGAGCTTCTTCGTGCCCAGGTGCTCCAGCAGCGGTACCAGCGAGGTGGCGAAGAAGGCCGAGTGCTTGGGCTTGAGGATGAAGTAGTCATCCGGCACCGGCTTGAGGGCCCGCGCGACATCGCGGCCCCGGATGCCCGGACGCGTGCAGTGCTTGTAGATGTCGCTGAAGTTGCTGCGCCAGTAACCGAAGTTGTCGTTGACGTAGATGACCGGCACGCCGGTCCGCCGCATCCGCTGGGCGAAGGGCCCCAGCCGGTCCACCATCCGCAGGGCCCACGGCAGGACGTTCTCTCCCCCGGGGAAGTCCAGGTCGTTGATGACGTCGATGATCAACAGCGCCGTGTCGGAGCGCTTCTCGTTCGCACGGCGGCTCTTGGGTTTCATCGGAGCACCATAACCACTGTGGCCCTCTCGCGCCCGATGCACAGGACGCACGCGCGGCCCGGGGCTCACGAGACGCGCTGCGCTCCTGGGGACTCGGCCAGGGGCGCCAGCCTTCCGGACTCCAGCCGGAGGATGCGGTCCGCCAGGGGGAAGTACCGGTCGTCATGGGAGATGACGAGCACCGTCTTCCCACGCCGCTTCAGCTCCGGCAGCAGCTCCCGGTAGAAGACGTCCTTGAAGACGAGGTCCTGGTCCGCGGCCCACTCGTCGAAGACGTAGATGGGCCGGTCCTCCAGGTACCTGGCCGGGCCGCCGGTGCCGGTCAGGCTTCCTCGTCGGGGAGGAGCGTCCGGAGTAGCTCGTCGTCAGGCCCGAGCGGGCGCCAGCCGGGAGGAGGAGGACTCGCGCGAAGTGCCTCCATGACCTGATCGATGCGCTCCTGATGCGTTTCCGGGGTGAAGCCGGCCCATAAGCCGAGTGCCTTGGCGACCTTGAAACGGTTTTCGTCATCCATCACGGCGGGCCAACCGTTGGGGAGACATCCCCACAGCTCGCGCACGAGGTGTCCGCGCACAAGGCGTGTGACCTGATGACTCCGCTCCGCTTCGGCCACCAGTCCGCTGAACACCTGCACTCCGGCGATATCGTCTGGCCCCAACTCCTCGGCAAGCGCCACCAGCGAAGCAGTCGGGCGGGCCTCGGCAAAGGCAGTAAGCGAGTCGTAACCATGCTCACGAATCCGCTCGTAAAGACGGGCCCTCCAGTTGCCCTCCCAGGAACGGTCCTCGCTCATCGTCCTTCCCAAGAGGTGAAGGTCATCGGAATCTTGTACACCTTCATGCGCTCCGCGACGATGTCCAGGATCTGATTCCGCGTCAACATCCGGCCAGATTCCCTCTCGGCTCTGGTCATGGTGCGCATGATCGTCCGGTTCCATTCGCCGGGCCACGTGCGCCCCAGGCGCCAGTTACCGCCACCGTGAATCGCCTCGTGGTGTGCCCGCTCCAGCCGGACGCAGAACTTGTCGATGTCCATGTCGCCCTTGAAGCCGCGCTGCTCGAACCACTCGCGGTGCTCTCGCGGCAGCACGTGGTGCTTCGGACGCTCGGACATGCCCGCCCCTGCTCTGTCAGTCACCTTCATGCCGCGCACCTCCGGACTGTCCCCCAGCGCCTCGCGTACGCCCTGCGGCAAGTCCCCCTGCGCCTGCGCCATCATCACCTGCCCGCCGTGGATGCGGACAGCAGCGCTGGCGGCCGGAATCGAGATGGCGCCCGCCTGCACGAGCCGCCGAATCCTTTCCACCCACTCGGCGGAGACGACCATCCGCGAGCCCGCCATGATACCCCCTGAGCCCATGACGAGGCCCACGCCGAGCATGGCGGGAGCGGCGGGTGGCAAGCGGGGCTGTGAATACTTCATGGCCGAAACCATGGTGAGCATGTCAACGAACTGCATCACCGCCAGGGTCTTCCCGAAGTCCTCCATGGACTTGCGTGCGCCGTCGCGGATGGAGACGAACTCGCCGGAGAGCTGCCCCATCAACTGGGGCATGGCCAGAGCCGCGGCCTCGACCTGCTCGGGGTCTGCTGAAGCGAACGAGGCCATGGTGGGATCAATCAGTTCCTGCACGCGGCGCATGTCCACGACCAGCCTCTCGACACTGTAGGCGGGGCACTCGCGGAGCACGGCATCGGCGAGGGTGAGGAAGTCAAGCCATGCGGCCAGCAGCATGACGCCGAACATGGCTCCCTGGAGTCTTGGGCCTGTCATGCGGAGGATGCCCAGTTCCATGTCCGAGTCCGAGACTTCCTCGGCAGCAGCCGCCAGCGTGGTGACGCTCCCCAGCGCGCCGCGAAGCCAGGGCACCTGGTTGGAGCCATGGTCGAGGTTGCGGGTGAAAACGCCGTTGGCTCCGGTCAAGCCCCGGTTGCCCAGACTCGTGGGGGGGCGGCTGGCAAGCTTCGAGAGTGCGCTGGCGACGTTGTCCGTGGAGCCCTTCACGTCATCCACCGCTTCGAGCACAGCGTCCCGCACCTGTGAAGCACTCGCGACAGCGGCTCCCGCCACGCCGCCCGAGGCCGCCCCCGTCGCGTCGTCCCGTGGCTCCACACGCCGGTGCAGCCGCCGCTCCATCACTTCAGGCCCCGCCACGACCCACGAAGGGGAGACCCTGCTGCGCGGACGCTCCTCGCCCGGGGGGGGCGTCACCGTGGGACTCGTGGCACCGCGCGGCATGTCGCGCAGGCTTCCGCTTCGGTTGGGTGCTCGCGACAACGACGCGCAGCCGGTGGCGAGCACGGCCACGCACAGCAGCAGGGCGTTAGCTCGCATGGTCCACCCCCAGGCCCACGGAAGCGAAAGCCCCCGGCCGTAGCGTCCCGTCCGCTTCGGGGAAGAGGAGTGTTCCGCCCGTCCCCAGGGCATAGAGCTTCCCTCTGAGAAGCCGCCACCGCACTTCCGCCGCGCCGAGGTAGCGCGCTCCAGGCTGTCCCATACCTACGCTCAGCCCCTTCACCGCAACTTCAAGGCTGCGCTCGAAGAGCTGCACCGCGACGCGCCCGTCCACGTCGAAGCGCCCCCAGCTGAAGACTTCCGCGCCCGCCGTCAGCATCAGATGCCGTTGCAGCCCTCCATAGCTGACGGCATCCCAACCCACCTTCAGCTCGCCATGGGCGGAGTAGCCGTCTGGGAGGGCCGCATCCGCGAGCGGCACGCCGTCAGGGCCCGCCGCCCGGAAGCGCGCCAGTTCGTAGTCCGGGCCGAAGAAGCCCTGCCGGAAGCCGCCGTGCTGCCGCCGCCCCTCCAGCCGCAGCTTCAGGTCCAGCGTGGAAGTCAGCGCATCGAGGCCGACGCCCACGACCGCGCCCCACGCGCCAGCCTCCCCGGGCCTTCCACCCCAACCCGCAATCACGTGCGCCTCATACGTCGGACGCACCCTCACCACGGCCGTCGCGTCCAGGTGGGCCAGCGTCACCGAGGGGGCGCGTCCTCCGGCCAGGCCCCAGTCATGCACGGCGGACAGCGCCAGCGTGTAGCGGCCCGGCTCGCTCGGCTTGCCGAAGAGGACGTGCTGCATGTCCAGGGCGAACTCCGCGCCCATGAGGCGCGCGCCCAGCACGTCCGATGCGAAGGCATGTGTGTAGAGCGGCCCCACCGTGCCGGTGAGGATGCCTCCTGCCGGGTGGTAGTCGGGATGGGTGCGGCTGGAGTAGCGCCGCACGAGATGGCCGGACAGGAGGGTGTAGTTCTCCAGCGCGCCGAACCACAGGGCCAGCGGCGAGGAGTCCGAGCCCAGCTTGAGGCCGCGCACGAGCTGCCCCCAGTCCGAGAGACTGTCCCAGTCCTCCCGCCGCACGAGGCCCGCGCCCTCACCGCCACCCCACAGTCGCAGCCGCAGCGGAGCGCCCAGGTTGACGCCGAACTCCGGGCCGCCGTCAATGATGGCGGTGGGCTCCACCTGCGTGAAGCCTTCACCCTCGTCCGTCCCTGCACGCGGAAGCAGCGCCAGCGCCGTCGCTTCCAGGCGCGTCAAGGAGTGCCACCTGCGAGCCGGAAGTGCCGATGAGGGGGCGGCCTCCTCGGGGGAGGGTGGCTCCGCGGCCCCGCCCAGCCCCGGCCAGAGCCACAGCAGCAGAAGCCCCACCCACCGGCGGATCCCCATCGTGCGCGCCTCCTGAAAGTGCCCCGACGCAAGGAGCAGAATCAGGCAATACATCCCGAGTCCGACAGAAACGCGGAACCGGCGGCACTTGCGCGGCGCGGGACTGTAGGGAGGCGTCAGGCCGTCGGCTGCCTTCCCACCGCGCGGCGTGTCCCCTCACTCGGCCCTCCGTTCCTGCGTGCGACATACGTGCAGCACGGAGAGAGGAAGCTGCCAACCCTCTGTAACGTAAGCCTCCAGTCCTGCCCAGCCCGCTCCACCAACTCCTGGCTGGCGCCTGCGTCCCTGGCTCAGGCCTCACCTCCGGCTCCGCATCACGCCGCCGCGTCTAAACGAAGCCTTCTGCTTGGGCAGGGCCTCTCCGCACTCAGGTTTTCTGCGCACACAGAGCCGAACGGGAAGTGCGCCTGCCACTTCTTCCCGCCCATGCCGCGCCCGCCTGCTCCTCCAGGGGCGAACGCTTCGTCTCCATCACTGGACGGCCTACGGCCGCAGCTGGCTCCATGAGGAGCCACCAGTTCCTGGCACCAGGCGCTCGGCGATTCGCGCGAAGGCCGACTTGGGGCACGACGCGTGTGCCCCTGCTGCCAGAAGGGCGGCGTTGCCCGGCTCGTGTGAAGAGATACCGACGACGCGTCCGCCGAACCCGGAGTCCTTCAGCTCGCGGACGAGGACGTCTCCCTTCCCATCGTCGAGGTCGAAGTCGACCAGAACCCCATCAAAGGCGTCGTCCCGAAGCCGCTCCCGTGCGGCTGCGAGACTCGGGACGATGACGACCTCGCGGGCGGGGCCTCGTTGAGCATCTCCACAACGAGCTCGTCCGCCTCGCGGCCAGCGCATACCTCCACAGGGTGACGGCACATCCTTGCCCATGTCCAAAGGCTGGTGGTACGCCTCGCGCACCAAAGGGGAAGTCCAAATGCAGCCTCTGATCGCCATTGTCCTGGCTGTGACCGCCGTCGTCGCCTGACAACCCAGCGCGCGGGACCGCATACTGCAGCTTCGGGGTATTGACGACCCGGAGCGCCGCGCCATCCCCCCCGGAAGCAGGTCGAGATGGGCTCTCCAAGCGAGGGCAGAGCCGACGCCGCACGAGGCGAGCCCGGCCGGCCATCTGAAGGACCTCGGTGGCGCGAAGGCTGGATGAGCACCGCTATGGAGCGTCGTCGCCAAGGCGCTCCGTAGGGCCTGAGGTGGCGGGGCGTGGAGGTAGGAAGACGGGGCCGTAGCAAGCGCCTTTGTGCTCGTAATAGGGCTCGTCACAGTCCTTCAGCCTGATGTTCACCTCCACCCAACACCCACCATTGATAGACACCTGCGCCCGATGGGCACACCGCCCAGATGCATCGGGCCGCAGCTGCCCTCGGAGGGGTTTGGGCGGCACATCCACGGCAATGACAGACAAGGCAGACGGAGTCCGGGGGTGCGGCACCGAGGCCGTCAGTGCGTCGTCGCCGACAGCGACGGTGCCGCCATCCTTCGCCTCTTCAGTCGCGGATGCGTGGGCCTGCTCGGTCTCCTCTTGAGGCTGCGCGCTCAGCATCCACACGGCTCCAAGGGCCACGGCGGCTCCCAGGCTGGCGGAGGCCATGAACCGAGACCACGGGCCAGGCCCCCTCTCCTGTAGAGAGACACTCCGTGCCTCCTCGGCCGGGAGTTCCTTCCGGGTGAAGAGCGGCACATCCGCTTCAGGCCCTGCCTTCCGCGCGGCCAGCTCCAGCGCCTCCGCCAGCTCACCGGCACCGCCACGCGCTTCGGGCCGCACGGAGAGCATCCGTGACACCAGTCTGCTCAACTCCGCACAGCAGCGAGCATTGACGCCACGGGGAGGCACAGGGCCCGTCCCCTCCGGGCCCCAGAGGTGAGCCACCTCGTCCCGCAGGGCCGGAATGGGAGGGTAGTCGTCGGTCACCAGCCGGTAGGCGGTCATCCCGAGCGCGAAGACGTCGTCGGCCGGTCCGGGCGCATAGGGCGGGTCCGACGGCTGGTAGGGAAGGCGTACGGAGCGCCATGCCTCCGGCGAGCGGTAGGGCTGCGTCCCGGGAGGAAATGGCGGCGACGTGAGTATCGCGGCCCCCACGTAACTTCCGGAGCCGAAGTCGGTCAGGAAGACCTGTCCGTCCGCAGCACGCACGAGCACGTTGTCGCCCTTCACGTCCCGGTGCACGCCGCCCGCGGCATGCGTGGCCTCCAGCGCCCTCGCGAGGCTGGCGAGAACTCGGAGCACCTGGCGCGAGGTGGGGCACTGCGCGTGCGCCCAGTCATAGAGGGACACGCCTTCGACCCACTCCATCACGAGATACGGATGGGCCAGCCCCCCGGGCTGCTGCCAGAGCCCATGGTCCACGAGGCGCGGGATGTTCGGGTGGCGGAGGCGGGAGAGCAGCTCCCCCTCTCGCGCGAAACGCCCATCTCCGGGATGCAGGGCCACCTTGAGCGCCACCGGGCCGAGCATTTCCTTCCCACCGAGGGCCCGGTAGACGGCGCCGTATGCGCCCCAGCCACGCCGCTCCAGTACACGCCAGGGCCCCACCCAGGTCCCCGGGGGCAGGCGTGCTGGAAGCAGTGGGCCGGAGTCCATGACGTGCCCCACGAGACGGCAGGAGGTTCGCTGCAAGCGCCGCGAGCCTACTCGCTGCATCTGCCACTGTCAGCGTGTCCTCTGGAGTCGGCTCCGCGCTACTTCGCCCCCTCCTCCAGGAAGTGCGACGCCGCGATGGACGCGCCCCAGCAGCACTCAGGTTCCCCCTCGGCGCCGGTCTGAAGCGTCGTGTGGAGCGGAGCGCCCGCCTTCACGCCCTCGAAGTAGAAGACGTTGTCTGGAAGGATGACGAGCGCGCGGTCTTCCTTGCGCGTGTGCAGGGTCAGTTGCTGGAGCTTGGGGTCCGCCAGGTTCGCGGCGCCCTTCGTGAAGAACGACTCACGCCGGGGCGGCGAGCGCTGGTCCTCCGGAATGCAGCCCCCCTCCTCCGTCGACACCTCCACCTCCCGGACGCGGCATTCGCCCCCCTTCGTGGACAGGTGGAACACGGCCTTCACGCTCGTGAAGTAGCAGTCCGGGGTGCCGCAGTCCGCGCCGTGCGCGTCCGTCACCACCGACAGTCGCACCACTCCCCCTGGCAGCGTTTCCACCATGCCCATCCGGGCGTAGCGCTGGAACAGGGGCAGCTGTGCACACGCGGAGGTAACGGCCGCCTCGGGCCTCGGCGCCTGGGCCGGCTTCGGGTCCGCCCCCACCACGCCGGCACAGAGGAGCACGCAGACTGCGAGGGTGTGGTTCAGGTCCATGCCCCGAGCAACAGCAAGCTTCGTACCAGCGTCCGTGCGGCTCTCCGCCCACAGTCCACCGCGAGGGTCGGTTCCGCGCGTGCGGCCCACTCCGGCATCGGCGCCTCCGAATGGCCATCGGCAGCCGATGTAACCCTTTTCAGGCGGGCTGCGTACCCATGCTCAAGGAGAGTCCACATGCTTTCGATGCTCCAGAGCCGCATCCGGCAGTTCTCGAAGCCCGTCGCCGCGCCCCAGCTCCAGGCCCCGAAGCGTCCCAACCCGGCATCTGCCGACGCAGTGCCGATGCCAGGCCTCACCGGCTCCCGGAACCCGGCGCTGCGGACGATTGGCGGCGCCAGCCTCTTCGAGGGAACCCCTGCGAAGCCGAGCGTGAATGCGGATCCGCTCGCGGCACCGGCGGCATCTGGCTCCACCTTGGAATTCCGGCACCCAGAGCCGCCGGAGGAGCAGCAGGCCGCGGTGGCGCAGGCCGTTGCCGGCAATGGAAAGCCGGTCGACTTCCTCAACTCCGACGGGAAGACGGAGCAGGTCGTCATCGAGCAGGTGCCCTCCTCCTCCGGACAGGAGAACTACTCCGTCCGCGTCGGTGACGACACCTTCAGCGTGGAGTTCCAGGATGAGACGACGGCCGACCGGAAGGCGTTCCTCGCGCAGGTCATCGATTCCTACAGCGAGACGCCGCCCGAGCTGCGCGACTCGCTCGACAAGGTCGTGGTGACGCCGGACAAGGGCCCGACGACTGCGACGGGAGGAGCGGCGGCGGCGACCGCGGGTGATGGGACCATCTCCTTCTACGAGGACGGCAAGCACCTGCACGAGGGCGTCTTCCACCATGAGCTGGCCCACCTCATCGGCAGGCAGCAGGAGAACAACGCCGACTCCTCCATCACGAAGTTCGAGGAGTCCATGTCCGGTGAGACGCCTCCCGTTCCCAATGGGTGGGAAACGGCGGCGAAGGCCGACGGCAACTTCACGAGCTCCTACGCCGAGACGGACTACAACCGGGACGGGAACTACACCGAAGACTTCGCCGATGCGTGGAGGCGCTACATGACGGCCCTCGATGAAGGGCCCGAGGCTGTGGCCGCGTTCCGGGAGCAGCACCCGGAGCGGGCGGAAATCCTCGAGGACCTCTACTCAGGAGCCAACGGCTAGGCTCAGCGAAGCGTGGGGACGAGCGCGTCCAACTGGTCGAGGGTCTCTCGCATCCCCTGCTCCATGCCCGAAGCCAGGGCGCCGTCGCGGGCCTCCTTCGACGGGTACTGCTCCCGCGAGACGAGCCGCGTCTTCCCGTCACGCTCTTCGAACGTGACGTGGATGACGGCCTCACCTGCCCCCGCCATGGGCTCGAACGCCTGCGTGTAGACGAGGCGCGAGTGCGGTGAGACCTCCGTATAGCGACCCGAGAAGGCGAACGCGTCAGCGCCTTCGGGCTTGAGGACGTACCGGTACGTCCCGCCCTCCCGGACGTCCGCCTCGCAGCTGACCACCGAGACGCCCAGGGACTTCGGCGCCCACCAGCGCTTCACCAGCTCGGGCTGCGTCCACGCCTGGAACACGATGCGCGGCGGGGCGTTGAAGGTGCGGGTGATGACAATCTCGCGCTCGCCCTCGAGCGCCATCGTCGTCAGGTTCCGGACCACGGGCTCACTGCTTCTTCTTGCGTCCATCTCGCTGCTCCTTTGTCTTGAGCTCGTCGATGAGCTCATCCAGTTCGTCGAAGCGCGCCTCCCACAGCTGGCGATACCGCTCGAGCCAGTCGTGCAGCTCCCGGAGCCGCTGGCCCCGCAGCTCGTACAGCCGCTGCCGGGCCTGTGGCTGCATCTCCACCAGCCCCGCCTCCTTCAGCACCCGCAGGTGCTTCGAGACGAGCGGCTGGCTGAGGGACAGGCTGTCCCCGATGTCGTTGACGGCACGAGGCCCCGTCCGGAGCAGCTCCACAATCCGGAATCGGTTCGGCTCCGCCAGCGCTGCGAACGCTTCGACCATGGACCAGATATAACCATTGGGACATATAACCGTCAAGGCATTCGTCAGCCCGCAGTCAGCCGTCGCCGGAACCCGTGCCCCAGCTCTTCACCGAGCCTCAGCCGCTCGCGCCCTCGTCCCCCTGCCTGGCCTGCTCATGGCAGGAAGGGCGAAGGTCGGGTCAGAGCGACTGAAGGAACTCGAGCAGCGCCGCACGGTCCGTGCTGGACATGGTGCGGAACGCCTCCTTCGAGGCCTCGGCCTCGCCGCCATGCCAGAGGATGGCCTCGCTCAAGCTGCGGGCGCGGCCATCGTGCAGATAGGCCTCGCCTCCGCTCACTCCGGCGGTGAGCCCGATGCTCCACAGCGGCGGCGTGCGCCACTCCGCGCCCGACGCGGTCCACTCACTCAGGCTGTCGGCCAGGCCGGGGCCCATGTCGTGCAGCAGCAGGTCGGTGTACGGGTGGATGGTCTGCCCCCGCAGCTCGGCGAGCGGGTGATAGGGGCTCGTGGTCATCGTCGGGGCGTGGCACTGCGCGCAGCCCGCCGAGGTGAACAGCGTCTCCCCCTGCAAGGCCTCCGGGTCGGTGAGGTCCCGGCGCGCGGCGACACCGAGCGTCGCGATGTAGCGGTACAGCAGCGCCAGGTCGGCGTCGGACAGCTCGGTGCTCGGCCCCGGAGCCGACTGTGACGAGCCACGGTCGACGTTCGGGAAGATCGACGTCGTGACGCCCATGTCGTTGACCAGCGCGCTCGCGAGCTGATGCGTCACTCGCGCCTGCCCCGCCTTGTAGCCAAGCCGACCGAGGCGCTGGGCGCCGGTCTGCGGGTCGATCACCACCTGCATGCGGCCGGAGATGCCGTCGCCGTTCGCGTCGTCGGGGTCGGCGAGCGCGGCCACCGCGTCTTCGCGCACCGCTTCGAGCAACCCGAGCCCGACCAGCTGCGGCGCCAGCCGCACCGAGTAGAACGAGGGCACCAAGCCGGTGAACGTGTAGCTCGGCTTGCGCAGGGAATAGGGGGTGCCGTCGCCGTAGGTGCCGTTCGTGGTGGTGTAGCCGCTGAGGTACGCACCGCCCTCGGCCACGCCCGAGGTGACCTGCGGCTGCAGGTAGCGGCCAAGGTCGGGGTGCGGAGTTCCGGTCGCGTCACTGCCGACCCGAACGACGGAGTCGAGCATCGGGGCACCGACGGCGGGCGGGAGCGCCCGGCCATTGTTCGCATGGCAGGCCACGCAGCTTCGCGCGACGAAGGAAGAACCGAGCTTGCCGGCCTGCGCGGTGAAGAGCGGGTTGCCGGGCTCTTCGTGCGAGCCGTCGCCGAAGTCGGTGTGGTGCAGGCGGCGGCCGAGCATGAACGGCTGCACGCTGTTCTCCGACATGTGCCCGGCGATCTGCTTGAACCGATGCTGGGGCTCGTTGGAGTACTGGTACGGCAGCGTGGCGCGGCCGCCCATCCACGCCGACTGCGGCAGGGGGAACGAGTCCTGTGCGCCCGACGGCAGCACCGGCCCCTGGCCGTACCAGGGCACGAGACCGCCCGAGCCAACGACATACAGCACCGTGGTGCCGTAGTAGTTCGCGCGGCCGTTGGTCGGAGCCTGGAGGAACTGGCTGACTTCGATCTCGACGCGATCGCCAATCCGCAGCGGCCGGTTCTCCTTGGGGTTGTGGCTGATGGTGGCGCGGTAGTGCAGCGGGTCGAGCCGGGTCGCGCTCAGGTTCAAGAAGTACTCGGCCTTGGTGGTGATGCCGCGGAAGATGGCCCGGAACTCCGGCGCCTCCAGCGGCCACTCAGGGTTGATGTTGAACTCGATTTCAGTTCCACCCTTCGCGACCCTGTCGACGATCTCGATCTTCGCGGTGCGCTGCTCCCAGTAGAACGTGAGGTAGTGGTCGTAGATGTGGAACTCCGCCTCGCGGGCGTGACGGTCGCGCGCCCGGTCCCCAAACCGGGTGATCAAGGCGGTCGGCGTGTCCTCGACCATCGCCGGCTCGAGCACGGTGGTGGCGTCGAACAACGGCACCGGCCCGCTGCCTGCTGCCAGGGTCGTCGCCGTCACGGTCGCGCTGAAGGCACTGGCGCCGGCGGTGTTGGTCGCGCGAACCGCGTAGGTATGGGTGGAGCTGGCCGCCAGGCCCGAATGTGCATGGGGCGAGGTCACGCGGGTGACCGTCACTCCGTCACGCTGCAGGTCGTACCCGGTGGCTCCCGGCACCGCGTTCCACGAGATGGTGAGCTGGCTCTCGCTGCCAGCGGTGGCAACCAGGCCTGTAGGCACCGCCGGCACGGTCGGCGCGGCGTGCGTCGTCGCCGTCACGGTCGCGCTGAAGGCGCTGGCGCCAGCGGCGTTGGTGGCGCGCACCGCGTAGGTGTGGGTGGAGCCGGCCGTCAGGCCCGAATGCACGTGGGGTGAGGTCACGCTGGAGACCGTCACTCCGTCACGCTGCAAGTCATATCCGGTCGCGCCCGGCACCGCGCTCCACGAGACGGTGACCTGGCTCTCACTGTCGGCGGTCGCGACCAGGCCTGCAGGCACGGCCGGGGTGCTCGGCACGG
Organism: Pyxidicoccus sp. 3LFB2; assembly: GCA_046520375.1. Lineage (GTDB taxonomy): Bacteria > Myxococcota > Myxococcia > Myxococcales > Myxococcaceae > Myxococcus. The sequence continues at coordinate 4,897 of JBKGHK010000123.1, read as the reverse complement.
TGCTTCCATAGACCTCGAACTCCCACAACGAGTAGCCGCCCGAGGTGCCGCGTGCGGTGCCATGCATGCGTACGTAGCGGCCAGTGCCCGAGACAGCGTGCGTGGCGACTCCCCCGCTCCCGCCGGTGACCGCGGCCACGTCGGTCCACGTGGTCAGGTCGTTCGAGAGCTGAATCTTGTAGTCCCTCCCGTAGGCCGCCTCCCAGCGCAAGACGACGGTGGAGATGGCGTAGCTCTGGAGCAGATCGACCCAGAGCCAGCCGGGGTCGGTGGGAGTGCTCTCCCAGCGAGTGCCGAGGTTTCCGTCGCATGCCTTGTTGGGCGTGTTGGTGGCGTTCTGGGCGTTGGACGCCGAATACACCTTGCCGACAGCGAGGTTCGTTCCCAGCGGGTTGATGGTGAAGACCAGGGTCTTCGAGTCGGTGCCGACGGCGTTGGTGGCGCTGATGATTGCGCTGGTGGTGCCGGCAGCGGTGGGCGTGCCTGAGATCTCTCCCGAAACCGGGTTGACGCTGAGGCCCGCCGGCAGACCGGTCGCCGCGTAGCTGCTGGGAGCGTTGCTGGCGGTGATGGAATAGCTCAGCGCCATCCCCACCGTTCCACTCTGGGTGAGCGCGCTGGTGATGGACGGTGGGGCCGCGGCTTCAGCGATGGTGAAGACCAGCGTCTTCGAGTCGGTACTGGATGCGTTGGTGGCGCTGATGACCACACTGCTTGTGCCGGCGGCAGTAGGCGTTCCCGAGATCTCTCCCGAAGCAGGGTTGACGCTGAGGCCCGCCGGCAGCCCCGTCGCGGCATAGCTGCTGGGAGCGTTGCTGGCGGTGATGAAGTAGCTCAACGACGTGCCCACCGTTCCGCCCTGGGTCAGCGGGCTGGTGATGGACGGCGGGGCCCCGGCTTCAGCAATGGTGAAGACCAGCGCCTTCGAGTCGGTGCCGCTGCTGTTGGTGGCGCTGATCGTCGCGCGGGTGGTGCCCGCCCCGGCCGGCGCGCCTGAGATCCGCCCGCTCGTCCGGTCCACGTTCAGGCCGGCCGGCAGGTTGAGCGCGTCGTAGGCCGTCGGCGAGTGGGTGGCGGTGATCTGGTAGCTCAACGTCACGCCCGCGGTGCCCGCCTGGGTGAGCGCGCTGTCGATCACTGGCCGCGGCCGTGGATCGGCGGGCTCGCACGCAAGGATTGCACACAGAACGAGGCAGAGTCTGAAGAGTGGCGAGTGCATGTGAGCCCCTGCGCTACTGACGGAAGTACACGTGGTCGACGTAGAAAGTGCCCGGGGCGGTGGTGAAGAGCTCGAGCAGCCCCGGTCGGTGGACCCCGCCAGGGGCTCCGGGCGAACCGAACGCCGAGCGCGAAAGAGCCCCACGTGCCCGCGCTGACGGTGTGTTGGCGCCTGAAGCGAGGTTGTTGCCGGCGCTGGCTCCGCTCGCGGAGCCGGGCCTGGCCATGGTGCTTGTACCGTCAGCGTGACGTGCAAGTGGGCCGCTCAACCTGGAGCACTTTGCGTCTGCCCAGGGCCGCCGGTCGCCGTCGCGGGCGAAATCACGAGGCTGGAGACGGAAGACCCGTGGCGGAGCACCACGAAGATGAGGATGAGGCCGCAGATACCGCGCACGAGTCGGAGCAATCTTTCCCTCAGCCGGGCAATTTGTTCGCCGTCCGAACAAAGTATCTTGGGTCAGCGAAGTAAAGGCGCGGTGCGTCGTCCCCTCGATTCGAGCCACCCTCCACCACCGAAGGGGGCGTGTCCTCCGTCGGGCGGACTCCGCCGCGTGCGTGTGCCTCAGCTCGTGAGACCTCCAGTGGCCACACACCAGGAGGTGGGCCGTGGAGTTGGAGCAATTCCGTCAGGAGGCGCAGCGACTGAAGTCGGGGCGGCGCACAGGGGTGCGGCAGGTGGTGTGGGTGTCACCGGGCGACTGGCGAGCCGAGGGGCTCAGCGTGGAGGCCGCCGCGCAGTTGCAGGGGAGACTGGGGTGCTGACGCCTACGCGCGCGGTACGCGTCGTCGAGAATCGCGCTCCGTCGTGCAGGCCGGTGGAGAAGACAGCCGTCAGGCGCTCTACAACCCGACAGGCACGCTCGTCATCATCTTTGGCGCCCGTGGGTCACGGCACCGGTTTCGCCAGGAGTGCGCGTGGAGGGCCCGGCCTGCGGGGTAGCAGGCCGGGCCCATGCGCCAAGAAACGACAGGCGTCAGAACGTGTAGGTATAGCGGATGTAGCCCTGGTAGTTGATGATCACGAACTCACAGCTGACCATCTTCGCGAAGCTGCTGTGATTCTTGACCATGTGGGCCTCCGCGGCCTTCCGCTGGTCTGGGTTGCAGGACACGCCCGACTCCCCCTGGGCCTTCACTTCAAACTCGTCGGCCATGGCGCCGGCCTGCTGGACCGTGCTCGCGTTCTCCGGGATGGCCTCGCTTGCCGTGTCACCCGTCGTTGCGTCCGACTCGACGCCGCCACAACCGACCATCAGTCCCACGACCAGGGTTCCCACGGCGATCCGCATGTGCATTTGTCTTCCCAGGCAAAGGTTGTTCTTCCGTCGCGATGAAGCAGGCACGACGCAGAGCAAGCTGCATGCCGGCCATCGCGGCGTCCCGCATTCCCAGGGATTCCAAAGCGCAATTCGAGCGTGGGCCCATCGCGGCGATTGTGATTCATGACTGAAGGTGTGGCGATTCACGTCACAGGTCCCTGCCTGGCTGTAGCGCTTCGCGCCACAGGCAAGCCACAACACAGCCGAAGACTTCACCGTGACGGAGGGTGCGGCTCACTTTCGCTCGTGGACCGACCCACCCACCTGACGCGGCTCCCAGTCTGCGCCACGGCAAGGATGCGACTCCAGCGACCAGCGTATGGACACTCCAACCCGGCGCAAGATCCGGCAAAAGGCGGCAACGCCCGGAAAGACGCGTCGAGAGGACGGCGACAGAGTCCTCCCCTCATTCGAGGAGGAACGCGTCGTGCTCCCCATGCGAAACCGTCTTGCCGCCGGACTGGTCTGGTTCTGCACGCTGCTGCTTGCCATCGAGGTGGGCGGCGGCATCCATGAGCATCTGGTCCTGGACCGCGCCTGGCCTTCCAACCTCGCGCTCATCCAACCCGAGCGCGGCGGCGCTCACCGCGCGCCCTTCTGGATGGTCGTCCATGGCGTACTGAGCCTGTCGCTGCTCGCCACGCTCTGGGCCACGTGGCCGCACCGCGAGCTGCGAAAGCGGGTGGCCTGGGTGCTGGGGCTGCATCTGGCCCTGCGCATCGGCTCCTTCGCATACTTCATTCCGGCGGCGCTTCGCTTCGAGCAGGCCACCTCCGTCAGCCCCGACGAGGTGCGGATGTGGGTCCTCCTGAGCCCCTTGCGCACGGCCCTCACCCTGCTCGCCTTCGTGCTGCTCTTCAGACCGAAAGACGTGCTGCTGCGCTGAAGGGTGTTCGAGAGAGGATTTGCGTGGGCCCGAGCGACCGCATCGTGGGAAGCCCTCCTTCCCACCCGTCCCTCTCAGAAATAGCATGCAATCCCAGAACGTCGGGAAGGAACCCCATGAGCGCTGGAAGTCATGCTGTGTCCACAATCGCAAGAATGGTCTCACTGGTGTGCGTCGTGCTGGCTGGGGCCGGGTGCCAGGATGAGGCCCCACCGCAGAGCCCGGAGAGACTTGGCTCGGCGAATATGCCCCTGCCCGTGCAGGAGCTGGAGCGCCTGAGCGGAGGGAGCTGGACTGTCGTAGGAACGCCCCCCTATAGCCGGACGTTCCATCTGTCAGTCCTGCTGGATACCGGGAAGGTGCTGTCGCTGGGAGGATGGTGTCCCTGGGAAGCGGACTACTTCACCGAGCTCTTTGACCCCACCTCCGAGCTATGGGGGCCGACTGGCAACCTGGTGCACCCGCGCACCAATGGCGCGCTCGTGAAGCTGGCGAATGGCGACGTTCTTGTCGCGGGGGGCTGGATGTCTGAAACCGCCGAGCTCTTCACCGGGGGCGCATGGAGGACCACCCGCAACTCCCCTGACTTCCGCTCGGACTTCCCAACATTGACGCTCCTGGCTGACGATACAGTGCTCATGGTGGGAGGCAGCGCGCATTCCTCCGCGGCCAGGACCTGGAGATATACCCCGTCTGCCGACCAGTGGGCCGCAGGTCCGAACCTCACGTTCTCACGGCAGGGAAACACAGCCACGCGGATGCACGACGGCCGAGTGCTCATCGTTGGCGGGCACAACGAGGTCGGCTGGCCTTCCCATACAAGAGCGCTGAACTTCACGGAGGTGTATCACAACGGGGTTCTGTCCCACGGGCCTGACCTGTTGACCCCACGAGGCGAGCACACGGCAACCCTAATAAACAATGGCAGGGACCTGCTCGTCATTGGCGGAGTTCAAATGACCCAGAGCCAGTCCTATGCCCCCGTGGCCTCGGTGGAAATCTACAAGGATGGCGCCACGAGCTTTGCTCACGCCCCGGCGCGACCGTCGCAACTCGCGGTACGTCATACCGCCACTCTGCTGCCGGATGGGCGGGTACTGGTCACAGGCGGGAGTGCGTCATACACCGGCGCTTGCTCCACCACTGTCGAGCTCTACGACCCGAGCACCAACACCTGGGCGACGGGCCCGAGCATGAACCATCCACGATGCGGCCACACAGCAACGCTTCTCGCGGATGGCCGTGTCTTGGTGACAGGTGGCGACTTCACTGCCAGTTCCACGCTTCCGGCCGAGATCTACACGCCGTAACCGTCGTGCACGCGCACACGCTCTGCCCCCATGGACGCCTCCAGGCCGAGAACCTGGAGGCGTCATGGGTGGCGCCACGCTCAGTTGAGCTGAACCCGCCGACTAGTTGCAATGCCGATCAGTTAGGTAGCCCTTGCATGGGCCTACCAAGCTGGTTGAGGGTG
>JBKGHK010001239.1:0-1884 GCA_046520375.1 Pyxidicoccus sp. 3LFB2 | reverse complement strand
CAACGCCTTCCTCCAGGGGAAGCTGGAGGGCTACGACACCCAGCGCAGCGACCCGGGGCGCGCGCACCAGTCCGGCCTGTCCCCCTTCCTCCACTGGGGCAACCTCTACGCGGGCGAGGCCGCGCGCGCCGTCATCCGCGAGCGCGGCACGGACGACCCCGCCGTGCGCGGCTTCCTGGAGGAGCTGCTGGTGCGGCGCGAGCTGGGCTTCAACTACTGCTTCTACACCCCCGTGCCCCGGCAGCTCTCCCTGGAGTCGCTGCCCGCCTGGGCGCGCGAGACGCTCACCACGCACCAGAAAGATGCGCGCGAGCACCTCTACACGCTGGAGCAGCTGGAGACGGCGAGCACCGGTGACGGGCTGTGGAACGCGTCCCAGCGCGAGCTGCTGGAGCGCGGCCGCATCCACAACTACCTGCGCATGCTCTGGGGCAAGAAGCTGCTGGAGTGGAGCGCCACGCCCGAGGAGGGGCTGCGGCGCATCGCCTGGCTCAACGACAAGTACGCGGTGGACGGGAGGGATCCGGCCAGCGTGGCCAACTTCATGTGGGTGCTGGGACTGCACGACAGGCCCTTCCAGGAGCGGAAGGTGCTGGGCAAGGTGCGGCCCATGAGCTCGCCGCGCACGGCGGAGAAGTTCGACCTGGCGCCGTACCTGGCGCGCTGGGGCCGGCCGGGGGACCCGCCGGTGAAGCTCAAGCGGGCCCGCATCCCGGCTGCCCGGTGAGCAAGCCTGTTGACATCCGGGCCCTCAAAAGTGAGACGGCGGTTCCCTTCCCGCTCGCGACTCACTAAAGCCACGAGCGGGTCACCGACATCAGGAGCCGCGCCATGGGCATGATGAAGTTCGATATCCCCCACTCCCTCCCGAAGGACGAGGTGAAGCAGCGCGTCGAGCAGCTGCTGAAGTACTGGAACAGCAAGTACGGCGTGAAGGCGGACTGGGTGGGCGACGGCGCGAAGATTGCCGGCAAGGTGATGGGCATCCAGATGGATGCGTCCTTCGTCATCACCGACAACCAGGTCCAGGGCGAGGGCACCGACCCGGGCATGCTCCTGCGCGGCAAGGCCAAGTCCTACCTGCAGGACAAGTTCGCCTCCGTGCTGGACCCCAAGAAGAGCCTGGACCAGGTGAAGAGCAACCTGGCCTGAGCCTCGCGGCGGGTTCGCGACTTCGCGGGCCCCGGCCTCAGCGCAGGGGCTGCTCCTCCAGCGCGGCGAGCGCATAGCGCGCCGCGCGGGAGATGGCATCCGCCGAGTCCGGCATCTCCGGGTAGTGCCCGGCCAGGGGCCGCTGCGGGAAGCGCAGCTGGGCAATGGCGTTGCGATAGCTGCGCCGTGCCGCGTCGGCCTCCTGCGAGCGCTCGTACACCTGGGCCAGCAGGTAGTGGCCGATGGCCAGCGTGGGCTCCAGGAACAGCGCCTTGCTCAGCTCCGAGCGCGCCTCCTTCAGGTTCCCCGCCTGCAGCGCCGCCACCCCGCCAAACACCCGCGCCTCCACGCACAAGGGCTCGCGCTGGATGGCCAGCGCGAAGGTGTCGCGCGCCTCGGGGATGCGGCCGGTGAGCGAGTAGAGGTTGCCCAGCGTCAGGAGCGCGTCCAGGTCGCTTGGCTCGTCCACGAGCAGGCGCTCCACCCCGGCGATGGCCGCGGGGAAGTCCCCCTGCGCCATCTTCCGCACCGCGACGGCCAGCCGCTCCGCAGGTGGCAGCAGCTTGGGCCAGGCCACGGGCACCTCGCCCGTGCTCGTGCGCGCGGGGCCCACCGCCGGAAGCTCCTGGGTGATGCGCGGGCGCGCCGAGTCCGAGGGCGACACCACCGGCATCTCCATGATTCCTCGCGAAAACATCCGTAACATCGCCATCGTCGCGCACGTTGACCATG
>JBKGHK010001238.1:0-1887 GCA_046520375.1 Pyxidicoccus sp. 3LFB2 | reverse complement strand
GGAGGACGCGGCCAGCGGCCACTTCGGCGTCAGCGTCTCCAACTACCGGCTGGAGCTGGAGCCGGGCGCCGGGCCCGCGCAGGTGGACGCGGCGGCGGCCGTGCTGCTGGCGGCGCTGGTCTCCACGGGCCTGCCGGTGTGCGCGTTCAGCGCCCGGGAGCGGAACCTCGAGGATGCGTTCATGACGGTGACGAAGGGGAGGGTGGCGTGAGCGCGCCCATGGACGCGGTGGCGGTGGCTCCCTGGTGGGAGCGCTGGGGCGACAGGCTCAACCCGCTGGTGGTGAAGGAGGTCCGCCAGGGCCTGCGCACGCGCGTGTTCTGGGCGTGCTTCGGGCTGATGTTGCTGGCGTGCCTGGTGCTGTCGCTCATCGCCTACGTGGAGACGCGCGAGGCGGCCTTCGCCCGCCATGGCCAGGGCTTCTTCTTCTCCTTCTTCTTCTGCCTGGGCGTGGCGCACTTCTTCATCATTCCGTACAGCGCCTATCGCTCACTGGTCCGCGAGCGGGAGGACGAGACGTGGGTGCTGCTGGTGCTCACGGGGCTGGGGCCGCGCCGCATCCTCCGGGGCAAGGTGGCGTCGTTCCTGGTGCAGGCGGGCCTGTATGCCTCCGCGGTGGGGCCCTTCCTCCTCTTCAGCTACTTCCTCAACGGCATCGCCCTGCCCACCATCCTCATCATCCTGGCGCTGGGGGCGGCGTGGCTCGTCTTCCTCACCGTGGTGGGCGTGTGCGCGGCGACGCTGGCGGACGGGCGCATGGGCCGGGCCTTCATCCACTTCGCGTTCCTGGCCGCGCTGGCCACCGCGCTGGTGCAGGGGCTGGTGGCCGCGTACGTCGTGAGCGACAACGGGGACCGGCTGCTGAGGGATGAGGACTTCCTCTATACGGCGGCCATCTGCCTGCTGCTGATGCTGTCCGACGGGTGGCTGCTCTTCGAGGCGGCCGCGGCCCGGCTGGCGCTGCCCACGGAGGACTACACGCGAGGGCCCCGGCGCGCGCTGGTGACGCAGGTGCTGCTGGCCTCGCTGCTCGTGGGGGCCGTGTGGTGGTTCGAGGGCCGCAAGCACGACATCGGAGAGATGTTCGGCATCATGGGCGCGCTGCACCTCATCGCGGTGGGGCTCTTCGTCGTCACCGACGTGGACGGCCAGGCGCGGCCGATGCGCGCATCCACCCGGCCGTGGTCGCTGCTGCGTCCAGGGGCCCTGCGGGGCTTCCGGCTGGTGGTGCTGCTCTTGGCCTTCTGGGGGCTGCTGTGCGTGGGGCTGGAGTTCCTGTCCGAGAACACCCCGATGCGCCGCGAGTCGATGCGGATGGCGACGGCGGCGGCGCCCGCGTACGGCATCCTCTTCCTGTCGGTGGCGGTGCTGCTGGGGCGGATGGGCCGCTCGGACCGGTTGTCCTCGCCGGTGGCGTTGCGCCTGCTCTTCGTGGCGTCAGTGGGCCTGGCGTCGGCGCTGCCTCCGCTGGCGGCGGTGCTGCTGGACCTGGAGGGGAATGACGAGCTCTTCAACCTGCTCAACCCCGTGGTGGGCCTGGTGAACTTCGGCTCACACGATTACTCGTCGGGGGGGCCGAAGCTGACCTGGGCGCTGCTGGGCTTCCTGGTGGGCGTGGCGGGGCTGGCCGCCTTCGCCGCGGACCGGGTGCTCGCCGAGCGCGAGAAGCGGGCCCACGCCACGTGAGCGCGAGGATGGACGAGGCCGCCGTCCGCGAGGCTGGTGCCGGGGCTGGCCCTGGCGCTGCCCCGGGTGCCCCACCGGGGCCGGGTGGGCGAGGTGCGCGCCACGTCCGCCGGCAGCTCGCTGGAGCTGCATGACTTCCGCACGTACCAGCCGGGCGATGACCTGCGGCAGGTGGACTGGAACGCGGTGGCTCGCACGGGG
>JBKGHK010001237.1:0-1888 GCA_046520375.1 Pyxidicoccus sp. 3LFB2 | reverse complement strand
CGCCGCGCTCGAGCCCCGCGCGCAGGTGCGCCAGGCCCAGGCGCGCATCGCCGAGGGTGCCGGACACATAGAGGAGGTCTCCAGGCCGGGCCCCCGCGCGGGTGAGGGGCGCACGGGACAGCTCGCCCGTGGCGGTGATGGTGACGGACAGCTCACGCGCGGAGGTGAAGTTGCCGCCCACCAGGGCGATGCGGTGCGCTCGGGCCAGGGCCGCCATGCCACGCGCGAGGCCCGCCAGCTCGCGGGGCGGAAAGGCCTTCGGCAGTGCGAGCGCGCAGACGAACCAGCTGGGGGTGGCGCCCATGGATGCAAGGTCGGAGAGGTTCACCGCCAGGGCCTTGTGGCCGATGTCCTCGGGCGAGAAGGCCGCGCGGGTGAAGTGGACGTCCTCCACCACGGCGTCGGTGGTGACGCACAGCGCGCCGCGCGAAGGCGCGAGCACGGCACAGTCATCACCGGGCCCCACGGGCACGCGGGCCCGGGGGAAGTGGCTGAGGAAGCGCTGGATGAAGTCGAACTCGCCGGGCATCGCGGCCCCTATCCGAACTTCGCCGACAGCCGGGGGAAGCGCTCGGGAAGGTCCTCTTCCTCCCACTCTTCTCCCCGGGGCTCGTCGGGCAGGTCCACCGTCACCGACGGAAGCTCGTCTCCCGTCTGCTCCTCGTAGGCCCGGCCCGCGACGTACAAGAGGTCCTCGGCCTCGACCTCGTCGTCGACGTAGTCCCCCAGCGAGTCCGGGTCCGCGAGGACGGCCTCGAACACCTTCTTCCCCTGCCCGATGAGCCAGGCGCGGAAATAGTCGAAGCCGTCGTCACTGCAACCCCCGTTGAGCACGTACGCCGCGCCCCACAGGTTCCAGTCGTAGGAGCGCGCCATCAGCTCGGAGAACATCCGCTCGAAGTCGAGGAGGTCCGCGGGCGGCTCGCGCGTGAGCAATTCCTCCAGGCTCTCCGCCTGCTCCTGGGCGGAGGCCATGTCGCGCGCGCCACCGGCCGCCGCGCGCGACGCGTCGATGAGCTGCCAGAACCGCTGCTCGTTCACGCCGGCACCTCCCGACTGGAGCTACAGGAACAGCATCGGGTCGAACTCGTCCACGTTGACGGGGAGCATGCGCGGCAGCGGCCGCTGGAACACGCGGGCGTTCAGCTCCAGGTCCAGAATCTTCAACCCGGAGGGCACGAGGTCCCGGAAGCGCTGGCTCACGTACTCGCGCAGGCCCAGCACGGCCACCTGTCGCTTCTCCTCCAGCATGGGCTTCAGGGCATCCGCGAAGTCCGCGCCGTCGTGGCTGGCGAGCACCACCGCCGCCTTCGGCCGCTGCGTGCGGATGTGCTCCAGCAGCTTCAGGATGCCCAGGTCCACCACCTTCTGGTCCTGCCGTCCGTAGAGCAGCGCCACCTCGCAGCCGGCGGACTTCAGCGCTCGCACGAAGCCAATCATGACGTCGGGCAACTGCTCGCCGCGCGCGTTGAGCACCACCACGCAGCGCACGGGCGCCGGGAAGTTGGTTTCACAGAAGGCCACCAGGCGGTCGAACTGGACTCGGTCCTGGGACTCGGGCTTGCGGCCCAGGACGTTGGACACGGCCCAGTCGACGTTCTCGGCGTCGATGAGGACGTAGGATGCGGCGGGAGTGCGTCCGGAGAGCATGGCCCCGAGGATATGCGGCGCGCCTGTGTCCGGGGAGACTCAGTGGCGTCCCAGGGCTGAAAGCCGCGCCCCGGTGTCCCCACCGGACAATCCAGGGCCTGACGCCCCCCTCCCGGCTCTCGAAGTGGAACGAACGTTCCTTCCGGTGCCTCCTCCGTCCGGGCACTGGGGCGGAACGAACGTTCCTTAGGATTCAACAGATTGCGAGGCCGGTTCGCTGGAGATGCGCTTGCCCAAG
>JBKGHK010001236.1:0-1896 GCA_046520375.1 Pyxidicoccus sp. 3LFB2 | reverse complement strand
CGACGGACCTGGGAGACGGCCAGCCCACGCTGGTGCTGGACCTGGCGGCGCTGGGCGCCGCGCGGGGTGGGGCCACGAGGCGCTCGGAGCCAGGCCCGGGAAGGGAGCGCGCGCCATGAGCGTGCTGCACGTGGTGTTCAAGGTGGATGGAGCCGAGTACGCGCTGCCCGCGGCGGACGTGCTGCAGATGGAGAGCTTCACGGGCGCCACCCCGGTGCCGGGGGCGCCAGCTCACGTGGCCGGGCTGGTGCAGGTGCGCGGCCGCGTCATCCCCGTGGTGGACGCCCGGGTGCGCTTCGGGCTGCCGCCCGGCCAGCGCTCGCTGGACACGCGGGTGGTGGTGGGTCAGCTCGGCAACCGGGTTGTGGGGCTGCTGGTGGACAGCGCCCGCGAGGTGTTGAAGCTGGACCCGGCGCAGGTGAAGCCGCCCCCTCCGCTGGTCGTGGAGGGAGCGCGCGGGTTCGTGAAGGCCGTGGCCCAGGTGGGGCCCCGGCTGGTGATGCTCATTGATTTCCCCCGGGTCATCGGGGAGGAGACGCCGGATGGCGACGGAAAACGGTAACTCGGCTCCTGCACTGGACGACGCGCGCACCCTGGCCGAGGGCACGGCGCGCAGCGTGCAGGAGAGCGTGGGGCTGGTGCAGGCGGCGGAGACGCTGGCGACGCGGCTGGCGGCCAGCGGCAACGAGCAGGCCGCGGCCTCCGAGCAGGTGCGCGCGGCGATTGAGTCCGTGGCCGCCCACGTCGAGGAGACGGGCCTGTCGGTGCACCAGTTGGTGCGCTCGCTGCGCACGGTGAGCGACTCCGCGCGCGGCCTGCAGCAGGAGGCCGAGGCCACCGCGGGCGCGCTGCAGGAGGTGAATGCCTCGGTGTCCGGCGTGCGCAAGGACGCCGCGCACCTGGCCACGTCGTCCGACGCCACCGCGGGCACCCTGGAAGAGGTGACGCGCTCGGTGAAGGGCGTGAGCGCCAACGCGGAGGAGCTGGCCGCCTCCAGCGAGGAGCTGCTGGCCTCCATGACGGAGATGAACGCCACCGTGGCGGACCTCGTCTCCCGCAACCAGACGAGCGCCGCCGCCACCGAGCAGGTGGCCGCCACCGCCGAGGAGATGGCCAAGGGCATCTCCCGCCTGTCCCTGGACTCGCAGGCGGTGGGCGAGCGCGTGGCGCAGGTGTCCAACACCGTGGTGGGCACCGCCCGGGTGCTGGGCGAGGTGGCCCGCGACGCCACCGTCATGGCCTCCGCCGTGGAGGACACGGCCTCCACCACGGAGGAGCTGGCGCGCAGCGTGCGCGGCGTGGCCGAGCATGCCCGCACGCTGGAGACGCACGCGGCCGCCACCGCGTCCACCGTGGAAGAGGTGGCCGCCAGCGTGGAGGAGGTGGCCGCCACCTCCGAGAAGAACGCCGCCGTGGTGGACGCCAACGCGGCGACGATTGAGCAGCTCGCCCGCTCCGCCCAGCAGGTGGCCAAGGCCGCTGAGAGCATCAACACCCTGGCCTCCAGCAGCGCCACCGCCTCCGCGCAGCTGGAGACGTCCACGCGCCGGGTGGCGCAGATGACGGAGGAGGCGCGCTCCACCGCCGAGCGCGTGGGCACCACCGCGCGCGAGGGTGGCGCCACCGTGACGCGCTCCATCGCCGGCTTCACCCGCATCCGCCAGTCCATCGTCGAGTCCTCCGGTGTGATGAAGGAGATGGGCAAGCGGGCGGAGGAGATTGGCGACATCGTCCAGACCATCAACCTCATCGCCGACCGCACGAATCTGCTGTCGCTCAACGCCAGCATCGAGGCGGCGCGTGCGGGTGAGCATGGCCGCGGCTTCGCGGTGGTGGCGGAGGGTGGCGCTCGATGCACTCGGTGGCGCGCATGAAGGACGTGGCCATGCCCTCCTT
>JBKGHK010001235.1:0-1897 GCA_046520375.1 Pyxidicoccus sp. 3LFB2 | reverse complement strand
GGTGGCGCGGGCAGGCGAGCTGCGGCCCGACGTGGTGGTGCTGGACCTGATGATGCCGGAGCTGGGCGGGGTGGAGGCGACGCGGCGCATCCGCTCGGGCGCGCCGGACACCGAGGTGCTCGCCTTCACCTTCCAGCACATCGAGGCGCTGGCCGCCGAGGTGCTCGCGGCGGGCGCGCGGGGCTACGTGCTCAAGACGGACCCACCCGAGGAGCTCCTCGCCGCGGTGGAGGCGCTCGCGCTGCACCGGGCGTACTTCACGAACCGCGTGCCAGCGAGCGTGGAGGACCTCGGGCTCCACGGCCGCCCGCTCCCCGACGCGCGCTGCTTCCTGCTCACCCCGCGTGAGCGCCAGGTGGCGCGACTGGTGGCCGAGGGACAGCGCACGCGCGACGTGGCGGGGCAGCTGGGCATCAGCGAGAAGACGGTGGAGACGCACCGCACCGCCATCATGCGCAAGCTGAACCTGCGCTCGCTCGCGGACCTGGTGCGGTTCGCCGTGCGCAGCCACCTCATCCCGCCCTGAGCACCCGCGGCCCGCCGGTCTCCACCCGGTCGGCGGCCCCGGGGGCCGAGCGCAGGTGTCGGAGCACGAGCCGGCCTGAAGGGTGGGGCAGGCGCGCCGGAGCGTGCCGGGTTGTACATCCCAGTCCGCGTCCCCAGCCTTCCGCTGAACCCGGGTCGAACTGGAGAAGCGGACATGAAGAGCTTCCAGGCATTGGTTGTGGCGTGCGCGCTAGGGGGGACTGGCGCCCTGGCCCAGGGGGAGCAGGCCGACATGCGGGGCCTCACGTTCTCCGCGGGAGGCGGTGTGGAGGGCTACAGCGGCGGGCTCGCGCCGCGGCTGGACCCGGGCGCGGCCTACGGCGCGACGGTGGGCCTCAAGCCGTCCCGGGTCGTCGGGCTGGAGCTCGGCTACAGCGGCGCGGTGAACTCCATCGACCTGGACGGCGCGGAAGACCTGGCGGGCAATCCGCAAATCGTCCGCAACGGCGGACAGGCCGTGGCCACCCTCGGGCTCACCGCCAGTCCCGTGCAGCCCTACATCCTGGGGGGCCTCGGGCTGAGCCGATTCAATGTGCGCCAGGGCGGCGAGGCGCTGGGCTTCAGCGACGACACCGTGGGCTCCGTCCCGGTGGGGGCGGGCCTGCGCTTCTACACCGGCAACTTCTCCGCGGACCTGCGTGGAAACTACAACCTCCTCTTCGACGAGGAGTTCGCTCCCGACTCGATCGCGGACTCGGACGCCCTCGACGTCAACTTCGTGGATGGCAACAGCTACAACGCCACGCTCAACCTGGGCGTCACCTTCTGAGACAGGTGTCCTGGAAGGAGGCCGCCCTCCGAGCCATCGCCGTCCGCCGGGAATGAGGCGCTCCCCAGCCCCGCGGTCCGAGGCGCCCGCCGCCCGAGGGGCCATCCTCTCCTGAGGGGGTGCATCATGGAGTTCACCGAGTTCGTGCGGCTCGCGGCGCGATTCTTCGAGGCGTCGGGCGTGGGGGTGATGGTGCTGGGCTCACTGTTCGCCGCGGTGAGCGTCGCCGTGCGCCACCGGGGGCTGCCCGCCCGGCAAGCCTACCGCAAGCTCCGGCAGAACCTTGGCGCCGCCATCCTGCTGGGGCTGGAGCTGCTCGTGGCGGCGGACATCATCCGCACCGTCGCCGAGGCGCCCTCCTTGCGCCAGGTGCTCGTGCTCGGGCTCATCGTCCTCATCCGGACCTTCCTCAGCTTCACGCTGGAGGTGGAGCTGGAGGGGCGCTGGCCCTGGCAGGCCGAGCCGGCGGCGCCGTCCGAGCCGCGCGAGGCGGAACACGAGGAGCACGAGCCCGCGCCTCCGCCCCACTAAGCCAGAGGAAGGAAGTCCTGTCAGGGGGTAGATTCGCCGCTCCTCCGGTTG
>JBKGHK010001234.1:0-1899 GCA_046520375.1 Pyxidicoccus sp. 3LFB2 | reverse complement strand
CATGGCGTACGGCACGGAGACGGTGCCCCGCGTGGACCGCATCGTCGGGCCGGGCAACGCGTACGTGGCCGAGGCGAAGCTCCAGGTGGTGGGCGCGGTGGCGATTGAAGCGCCCGCCGGCCCCAGCGAAATCCTGGTGATTGCCGACGGCACGGCCAGCCCGGACGCGGTGGCCAGGGAGATGCTGGCGCAGGCCGAGCACGACCCCGAGGCCGCGTGCGTGACGCTCGCGGTGGGCGAAGTGCTGGCGGACGCCATCGCCCGGGCGGTGGAGCGGCTGGCGCAGGGGGCGAAGCGGTGGGAAATCGTCAACTCGGCCCTGGGCTCTCGCGGCGCGGTGCTGAGCGTGGCGTCGCTCGAAGAGGCCTGGCCCTTCGCATCGGACTTCGCGCCGGAGCACCTGCTGCTCGCCACCACCTCACCCCGCGAGGACCTGGCCCGCGTGCGCAACGCGGGCACGGTGTTCCTCGGTGAGCGCTCCTCGGTGGCCTACGGCGACTACATGACGGGCTCCAACCACGTGCTGCCCACGGCGGGGCTGGCGCGGGCGTACTCGGGGCTCAACCTGTTGGACTTCTACCGGTGGACCACCTACCAGCGCGTGGAGGTGCAGGCGGCGGCGGACCTGGCCGACGACGTGGGCACCCTGGCGGACAACGAGGGGCTCTTCGCGCACGCCGACGCGGCCCGCGCGTGGAGGCGCGTATGATTCCCACCCGCGCCTCGTACCGGGACATTCCCCTCTACTCGCCGGCGAAGAAGCCGTGCCGGGTGGACCTGAGCGACAACACCAACCTCTTCGGCACCCCGCCCGCCGCGCAGCGGGTGCTGCGCGAGGCCAGCCTCCGCACCGTGTCGGGCTATCCCGCGGGCTACTCGCCGGACCTGCGCCGCGCGGTGGCCACGTCCGTCGGCGTGGGGCCGGAGGCGGTGACGACGGGCTGCGGCTCGGACGGCATCATCGACTGCGCCATCCGCGCCTTCCTGGAGCCGGGCGAGGTGCTCGCCTTTCAGGACCCCACCTTCGTCATGGTGCCGCTGTACTCGAAGATGAACGCGGTGAAGCCCGCGCCGGTGCCGCTGCGGCCGGACTTCGACGTGGACGCGGACGCGCTGCTGGCCACGGGGGCGAAGGTCATCTACCTGTGCTCGCCCAACAACCCCACCGGCACCGCGCTGTCCCGCGCGGCGGTGGAGCGCGTGGTGGAGCGGGCGCCCGGCCTCGTCATCATCGACGAGGCCTACGCGGAGTTCGCGTCGGGCCCCGGCTTCCTGGACCTCGCGCGCACGCGGCCCAACGTGCTGGTGACGCGCACCTTCTCCAAGGCCTATGGCCTGGCGGGCATGCGCGTGGGTTGGGCCGTTGGTGCCCCGGCGCTGGTGGCCGAGGTGGAGAAGGCGCGGGGGCCGTACATGCTGACCGGCCTGTCGGAGGCCATGGCCACCGCGGTGCTCACCGAGGACGGCGACTGGGTGAAGGCCCGGGTGCAGGAGGCGGTGGCGAACCGGGAGCGGCTGCGCGGCGAGCTGGTGGCGCTGGGCCTTAGGCCGCTGCCGTCGGAGGCGAACTTCCTGATGGTGCCCCTGCCGGGCGCACCGAAGGTGGCGGAGCGGATGCGGGAGCGGGACGTGAATGTGCGGGCCTTTCAGGGGCTGACCGGGGTGGGGGACGCGCTCCGGATTGGCAGTGGCCCCTGGCCCCTCTTGGAGGCAGCGCTGGCGGCGCTGCGGGAGTCACTGCGATGAGAGTCACCCTGTTCGACTACGGAGCGGGCAACCTGCACTCGCTGGCCAAGGCGCTGGCCACGGTGGAGGGCGCGGAGGTGCGCGTGCAGGAGGACCCGGTGCGCGCGCTGGACACGGACGTGCTGGTGCTGCCGGGCGTGGGGGCCTTTGGCG
>JBKGHK010001233.1:0-1901 GCA_046520375.1 Pyxidicoccus sp. 3LFB2 | reverse complement strand
CGGCGCCGCGGGGACGTGGCGCTGGACCTCGGCGTTGCGCGTCTTGCGCACGTCATCGAAGAAGTCCTTCACCGGCGGGCGCGGCGGCGCGGCGGTGGCCTTCGCGGGCGCCTGCGGCTCCTTCGCGCGGGGCTCCTTGGAGCCCGGGGTGGACGTGGAAGCAGCGGTGGCGGGACGGCTCGGTTGTTGAATCCGGGGGGGCATGACTCGGCCGTGGGTGAGGGGTCCATGGCCAGTATCGCGCCCGGTGGAAACGGGTTGCGCGCGCGGGGACGGAAACCGCCGCCGGGCGTCCCTCGCGGACAGGAGGCCTGTCACCTGATGAACGGCGCTGCTTCCCAGCTGTGAATTCCCCGCCGGATTTGCGGGACCTACCCCCAGCGAAGGGGGCGGCCGTTACATCGTTGATACATGGCGCCGATACATGGGCGCATGCCCTGAACGTCTGCTCAAGGCACCCGGTCCACCGTGGCCGTGCGGGGCTCGTACCGGGACAGCCACTGGCGCACCTGCGCGAGCAGATACTGGCCGGCCTCTCCCGCCCCCTCCAGCTCCGCGCGGGCCTTGCGGGCCTCGGCGAGCGCATGCTCGCGCCGGCCCTGCGCCACCCACGCACGCGCCAGCGCGAAGCGGGCCTCGGCGAGGTCCTGGGGCTGCCCGGGAATCGCCTCCAGCAGCCGCAGCGCCTTGGAGAAGAGCGCCGCCGCCTCGGCGTGCTGCCCTCGCGTCAGGTGCACCTCGCCCATGCCTCGCAAAGGGCCGCTCGCGCTGGAGACCTGGTCCCGTCCCAGCTCGCGGTAGATGCGCAGGGCGCGCTCATGGTGGGCCCACGCCTCGTCCAGCCGTCCCTGGGCCCGGAGCACCTCGCCCATCTCGGAGAGGGAGTAGGCCACGTCGTCGTGCCGCTCGCCGAACGTCTTCAGCCGCACCGCCAGGGCGCGCTGGTGCCAGTCCCAGGCCTCCGCTTCCCGGCCCAGCCGGTGGAGGACGATGCCGATGTTGCACGCGGCGAACGCGAAGCTGGGGTGCTCCTTCCCGAGCGCCTTCTCCTTGAGGACCAGGGAGCGCTCGAAGAAGCGCAGCGCCTCCTCGTCCTGGTGGCGGAGGAAGGCGAGCACGCCCAGGCCATTGAGGACGAGCCCCACCTCCGCGTGCTCCGGCCCCAGCGCCCGCTCGCGGATGGCCAGGGCCCGCAGCATGAGCGGCCGCGACTCCTCCAGGCGCCCCATCTCCGTCAGGACGATACCCAGGTGATAGGCGGAGGTGGCCACGTCCGGGTGGTCCGGTCCCAGCACCCGCTCGCGCTGGGCCAGCGAGCGCTCCTGCAGCGACAGCGCCTTGGGCAGGTCATCCATCTCCCGCGCGAGGGTGCCCAGCATGTGCAGGGAGGAGGCCACGTCCGGGTGCTCCGGTCCGAGCAGCTTCTCCCGCAGGACGTGGGCCCGCTGGGCCATGTCCCGCGCCTCGACGAAGCGGGCCTGGCTGCGCAGGACGACGGCCATCGTGTGGAGCGTCAGGGCCAGGTCCATGTGCTCGGGACCGAGCTCCTGCTCCTGCAGGGCCAGCGTGCGCTGCAGGTGCGGCAGGGCCTCCGCGGGCTTCCCCGCGCGCCAGGCGAGGTGCCCCACGTACATCGACAGCTCCTGCTCCAGCCGGGCCGGCCTGTCGAGCGAGGCCAGCACCGCCTCGGCATGGCGCGCATGGCGCTGCCCTTCCTCGGTGCGGCCCTGGTGCACGCCCACGGTGTTGATGAGGCGAATCCATGCCAGCGCCACCAGCTCGCGCTGCCGTGAGCGCTCCGCCGCCAGCAGGGCCTCGTGCAGGCTCTTCTCGGAGGCCCGCACATCCCCCGCGAGGCCCTGCAGCGTGCCGAGCCACAGCAGCGCCTCGGCCTGCAGCGC
>JBKGHK010001232.1:0-1902 GCA_046520375.1 Pyxidicoccus sp. 3LFB2 | reverse complement strand
GAGCGCGGGCCATGGCGGTGGCGGGCGAGCTGCCGCTGGTGGTGGCGGTGGGCGCGTCCACGGGCGGGCCTCCGGCGGTGCAGCGGCTGTTGGAAGGGCTGGCCTCGGAGCCGACGCCGTGCGTGCTGGTGAGCCAGCACATGCCCTCGCAATTCACGCGGGCGTTCGCGGAGCGGTTGGACCGTATCGGCCCCTTCACGGTGACGGAGGCGTGTGACGGGGACGTGGTGCAGCCCGGGCACGTGTACATCGCTCCGGGGGGGCGGCACATGGTGGTGGCCGACCGGGGCACGAAGCTGGAGCTGCACACCCCGCCGCCCACGCCGCTGGACAAGTACGCACCCAGCGTGGACCGCCTCTTCACCAGCGTGGCGCAGGTGCTGGGGTCCCGTGCGCTGGCGGTGGTGCTGACGGGCATGGGCGCGGATGGCGCGGAGGGCGCACGCGAGGTGGCCGCGCGGGCGGCGAGGTCTGGGCCGAGTCGGAGGAGACGGCCGTGGTGTTCGGCATGCCTGGAGAGGCCATTGCCACCGGTGCGGTGAAGCGGGTGCTGCGCCTGGGGGAGATGGGCCCGGCGCTCGCGGCCCTGGCGAAGCGGAAGCGCTAGCAGGCTGACAGGAGCCTCCTGGGAGGTTGCGTTCCCTCCGTGACCGACAGGCCCGGATGGTAGGCTTCACCCGATATGACGCAGGAGATCCGAGCCCTGGTGGTGGACGACTCGCAGGCGATGCGTCGCAGCATCATGTACGCCCTGCAGCGTCTCAGCGGCGTCGTCTGCACGGAGGCGCAGGACGGGGCCGAGGGGCTGAAGAAGCTCACGCAGGGCCGCTATGACCTGGTGCTCACGGACATCAACATGCCGCTGATGGACGGGCTGAAGCTCATCAGCCACATCCGCCAGGCGACGGACCACCGGCACGTGCCCATTGTGGTCATCACCACGGAGAGCGCGGCGGCGGACCGCGAGCGGGCGATGAAGCTGGGCGCGAGCGCGTACCTCGTCAAACCCGTGCAGGCGAAGGTGGTGATGGATACCGTGAGGGACTTGCTGAAGCTGGACTGAGGACCGGCACGCGCTCATGGAATCCGTCTTGCGGGTGGAGGGGCTGGAGAAGGTCTACGGCGACGTCAGGGCGGTGCAGGGGCTCACCTTCGAGGTGGCCCCTGGCGAGGTGCTCGGGCTGGTGGGGCCCAACGGGGCAGGGAAGACGTCCACGCTGCGCTGTCTCGCGGGCATCCTTCCGCCCAGCACGGGGCGCGTGGTGGTGGCGGGGCACGAGCTGGGCCGCGCGACGGTGGACGCGAAGCGCTCGCTGGCCTTCCTCCCCGACGAGCCGCGCTTCTTCGAGTACCTCACCGTCTGGGAGCACCTGAACTTCACCGCGCGCCTCTACGGCGTGGAGGACTGGGAGGAGCGGGGCAAAGCGCTGCTGGAGGAGATGGAGCTGTCCGGCAAGGAGAAGTCGCTGCCGGGCGAGCTGTCGCGGGGCATGAAGCAGAAGCTGTCCATCGCCTGCGGCTTCCTGCACTCGCCGAAGCTCATCCTCCTGGACGAGCCGCTCACCGGGCTGGACCCCATCGGCATCCGGCGGATGAAGGCGTCGCTGCGGCGCCGGGCGGAGGAGGGCGCGGCGCTGGTGCTGTCTCGCACCTGCTGCCGCTCGTCGAGGAGCTGTGCCACCGGCTGCTGGTGATTGCCGGAGGCCGGGCGGTGGCGCTGGGCAGCCTCGCGGAGATTCGGGCCCGGCTCAGCGGGCCGGAGGCGGAAGGCGCGTCGCTGGAGGAGCTCTTCATCCGCATCACCAGCGCGGCCGCGGAGCCGGGAACGCCCGCCACGTGAGCTTCCCGCGCGCGGTGCTCTTCCTCTGGGGCGCGTCGCTGCGCAACCGCGCGCGGCGGCAG
>JBKGHK010001231.1:0-1903 GCA_046520375.1 Pyxidicoccus sp. 3LFB2 | reverse complement strand
CCCACGTGCCACGGGCCGGGCGCGCGCGCCGTCAGGCGGGCCACAGTCCGTGGGGCCTGTGCGCTCGCCCCCGGGAACGAGGGGAGGCGCCGCTCACACGCCCGGCTGGCCCGACGCTTCCTTCGGAGGGGCGGGGTTCAGGTACACGCGGAAGGTGGTGCCGGCCCCCACCGAGGACTCCACGGAGATGTGCCCGCCCATCGCGTTGACGATGGTGTCGCAGATGGACAGCCCCAGGCCGGTGCCCACGCCCGAGGCCTTGGTGGTGAAGAAGGGGTCGAAGATGCGGCGCAGGTGTTCGGGGGGAATGCCCTGGCCGGTGTCCCGCACCACCACCATGACGCGGCCGCTCTCGTCCAGGTACGTGGTGAGGCGGATTTCGTTCGTCTCGGACTGGCCCTCTTCAATCGCGTGCGCCGCGTTGATGACGAGGTTGAGGAACACCTGGAACAGCTTGCCCTCGTTGCCGCGCACCGGGGGCACCACGCCGTACTCCTTCACCAGCTTCGCGCGGGCGCGCACCGTGCTGGCCGCCATCTGCGTCACCGAGTCCAGCACCCGGTGCACGTCCACCGGCTCCTCCTTGCCGTCCTCCACGCGGGAGAAGACGCGCAGCTGGCGGACGATTTGCCGCATGCGCTCGGCGCCTTCGCGCGCGTCGTCCAGCACCTGCCGGCACTCCACCAGCTCGTCGTGCGTGAGGGGGCGCGAGCGCGGGCCCACCGTGCCGTGGAGGTAGTCCAGGTTGGACAGCACGTAGGCGAGCGGGTTGTTCAGCTCGTGGGCGATGCCGGCGGCCAGAAGGCCCATGGAGGCCATGCGGTCGGTGAGCATGAGCTGCGCCTGGGTGCGCTTGCGCTCGGTGAAGTCGCGCGCCACCGTCACCCGGGCGGGCGTGCCGTCGAAGACGACGGCCAGCGTCACCAGGTCCGCCACCACCACCTCGCCGTCCCTGCGCACCAGCGGCATCTCCACCGCGCGCGCGGAGTGGTGGCCCTCCATCGCCTGGCCCAGGTGCAGCTGCGCCGCCGCCCGGTCCTCGGGCCGCACCACCTCCAGCACGTGGCGGCCCACCAGCTCCGAGGCCTCGCGGTAGCCCAGGTACTGCACCAGCGCGGGGTTCACCGACAGGAGCACCCCGTCGCCCACGTGCACCATGACGGGGTCCGGGAAGGCCTCGATGAGCAGGTGGACGCCGGCCTCGGTGCGCCGCAGCGTCGTCTCCGTGCGCACCCGCAGCGCGTTGTCCGTGCGCTGCTCCAGGGCCAGCGACAGGGCGACGGCCGCGCCGGACAGGAGGTTGACCTCGATGGGGCCCCAGGGGCGCGCCTCGCGGCAGTTGTCGAAGCCGATGACGCCGAAGAGCTGCCCGTGCACGCGCAGGGGCAACAGCAGCAAGGAGCGCACGCCCTGCCGCTCCAGCACGGGCGCCAGCATGGCGGGAAAGTCCCGGGGCAGGCCCTGGATGGGCTCACCGCGCAGCAGCCTCGCGGCCTGCTGGGGGTGCAGCGCCTCCACCAGGGGCAGCCCGTGCATCTCCGGGTCCTCCAGGTTGGGAGGAATGCCGGGCGCGCACCACTCCGCGCGCTGCGAGGCGAGCTGGCTGCCGTCGGCGCCACGGTACATCTCGAAGACGTAGACGCGGCTGGCATGGGACACGTGGCCCAGGGGCTCGACGACGGCGCCGTACAGGTCGAGGGGCAGCTCGTGCGGCATCATCCGCTGCTGCACGTCCACCATCGTCTCGAGGTAGCGCTCGCGGGTGGTGACGGCCTCCTCCGCCACGCGGCGGGCGGAGACGTCCACCAGCGTGCCCACCACCTCGCCGGGCGCGCCGGGCAGGGCGCGGGCGGACACGGCCACCCAGCGCGTGCCACGGCCCCTCGGTCGCCAGGCGCCAGCT
>JBKGHK010001230.1:0-1912 GCA_046520375.1 Pyxidicoccus sp. 3LFB2 | reverse complement strand
CAGCCCCCAGGGCGTGGGCGCGGTCCCTCACCGCGCGCTCGGCCTGCGGGTCTCCCGTCTCCAGCCACGCCCCCGCGGCGCGCCACAGCGCCACGTACTGGCGCAGCTCTCCGTTGCGCCGGCGCAGCGGCACGCCGCTGGCGTCGTTCTCACGCGCGGTGGCATGCGCCAGCGCCATGACGCCCAGGGGGCTCTGGTCCAGTCCCAGCCCCGGGGCCTGCGCCGTCTGCGTATTCTCCGCCAGGGCAATGGCGGGCCGGGGCTCCACCAGCGACAGGCCGAAGCCCACCAGGCTGCCGACGATGAAGCCCGCCAGCGACGTGTGCACCGTGGCCAGCATCACCCGCGCCACGGCCTTCTTCTGGAGGATCTTCACCGCCAGCAGCGTGGGCACCAGGTAGCCGAAGCCGAACAGGTCCGTGACTTTCAGCCCCGGCACGCGGCCGCCCAGCGCCCAGCCGATGGCCCACTTCACGACGAAGCCGAGGAAGAAGACGAGCACCGTCTTCCGGGGCCCTTCCAGGTTGAGGGTGCGAAGCCCCGGCATGGCCAGCAGCGCGCGGGTGCCCGCCACCAGCAGCAGCACCTCCAAGAGCGTGGACACCAGCTTGGCCGGCTCCAGCCACGTCAGCGCCAGCAGCGCCGGCACGAGGATGCCGTTGAAGTCCCAGCCGTAGTTCAGGTTGAAGCGCGCGGCCAGCAGCGCCGTGGTGAGCAGGATGATGTACGCCTTCGGACTGGCCAGGAAGTCCTGCGCCACGTCCTCGTACATCAGCTCCAGGCTGGAGAAGGACAGGTTGGTGGCGGGCAGCAGCACGAAGCGCAACAGCGCGTACGTGAGCACCACCGGCACGCCCACCTGCCACAGCCCGCGCCGCAGCTTCAGCTTCCAGAAGGCGTTGGCCGTGAGCGGCACCAGCACCAGGCCGATACTGTGCAGGCTGCGGTCCAGGGCGAACGACGTGCCCCACTGCGCGTCCAGCCAGCGGCCGATGTGGGGCAGCAGCACCGCCTCGCTCAGCGCGCGCACCAGCACGCTGGAGAGGACGATGGCGAAGAACCGGTCTCTTCCGAAGAACTCGCTCCAGGCGCCGGTACGGCTCATGCCCGCGGAGAGCGCCAGCGCGAGGGCGTAGGTGAGCATCGCCTCCGCCACGACGGTGACGCCCGCCTCGGGGTGGATGACGAAAACAGAGGCCAGATAGCCGGGGACCACCAGGCCCACGAACACCCACCCGAACGTCTCGGTGAGCAGGGCAAGGATGAGCACGCCGACGAGCACCGCCGCCAGAATGGAGGTGTCGAGGCTGTAGGCCGGGAACAGCGTCAATGTGGAGAAGAGCGTCATGGCGTCGCTCCGCGCCAAGCTAAGGAGACTCTTCTCAGCGGCTAGTAATGGCCCCCCCGGGAAGGGGCATTCGTCGGCCAGGGAACCGACGGCGCATGCCTCACTGCCGGACGGTGGACAGATCCACCGTCAAAACGTGCATGAGAGGAATGACTTAGGCGTGCGGGTGCGTGTGCCAGCGCCTTCGCGGCACATGGCATGCACGCACCGCGCGCCCGGGTGGATCAGCGACAGGCGGTGACGTTGGCCGCGGAGGGGCAGCCCAGGCCATTGCCCGGAAGTGAGCAGGGCACGGTGTCGGCCAGCGCCCCGATGACGGCGTCCGCCGCGGTGCCGGTGCCTCGCAGCGTCGACGACTGCTCCAGGTGGAGGAATCGGTCGCTGGCGGAAGTCGCTTCGGCGTGGCACGCGTCCCCCGCGCCGTTGTCGATGCGGCCCTGGACGTTGGTGGTGCCGCACAGCGCGCGGTGCTTGCCGGAGTCATCCGGGGCGTTGCACGAGAAGGCGCGGCGCGGGCCGCGGGCCAGGCGCTGGTTGAGCGCGTCGCGAAGGCGCACGGACAGC
>JBKGHK010000122.1:0-19114 GCA_046520375.1 Pyxidicoccus sp. 3LFB2 | reverse complement strand
ACCGCGCGGGAGAGTAGGTCGCTGCCGGATTCTTTTTGAGAACCCCCGTTGCCCTTGTGGCAACGGGGGTTTTCTTTTTTGGGCCGACTGGGCGCGCGCCGCGCGCGTCCTCCGCGGGGCAGAGCCCGAAGGCGCCGCTTCGATGCCGGCGACGCCGCGTGCGCTCGCCATGGCCAGGCCCTGCTTTCGCCGTCACCTGCCAGGAGGCTGTTGGCGCTCGGCGCCTGGCGCCGCGCTACGGCACGCGAAGCACCACCTTTCCCGCCGTCTGCCGGCCCTCCAGCTGACGGTGGGCCTTGGCAGCATCGGCCAGGTCGAGCGCCAGGCCCGCTCGCACCTGCAGCCGGCCTTCGGCCATCTCGCGTCCCAAGGCTTCGCGTGCGTGGCGCTGGAGTGCAGGCGGGTGGCGCGTGTGCAGCCAGTAAGCGCTCACCTTCAAAGACTTCTCATAGAGCGAGGCCACGTCCACCAGCGGCGGCGCTCCACTCGCGGTGCCATAGCTCACCAGGTGGCCGAAAGGCGCCAGGGAGTCCAGGCTGCTCTTCCAGGTGCTCGCTCCCACGGAGTCGAGGACCAGCTCAACGCCCTGACCTTCCGTCAGCGCACGAGCTCGCTCGGCGACGTCTCCCTGGCCATACAGGATGATGCCATCTGCCCCGACCTCCCGCGCGAGTCGGGCCTTCGCTTCCGTCGAGACCGTTCCCAGGACCCGTGCTCCCACGGCCTTTGCGAGTTGTATCGCCAGCAGACCGACTCCGCCTGCGGCCGCATGGATGAGGACGGACTGTCCCGCACCGAGACGGCCGACCGTGTGGACGAGGTGCCACGCCGTGAGGCCCTGAACGAGGAGCCCCGCGCCTTCTTCGAAGGAGACGTGCTCCGGAAGCGGCAGCAACTCCTGTTCTGGCGCCGTCACGAGTTCGGCGTAGCTTTGCTTCGCGAGCGTCACCACCCTGCGGCCGACCCAACTCGCATCGACACCGGCGCCTACGGAGTCGACCACTCCCGATGCTTCACTCCCCAGGATTCTGGGCAGCGGCACCTTGGAGTCATAGAGCCCCCGACGGCGCTCGGTGTCCGCGAAGTTCACTCCAGCTGCCCGGACCCGAATCCGCACCGCTCCGGGGCCCGCCACCGGCTCGGGGACGTCCTCGAGCCGAAGTACCTCGGGTCCGCCCACCTGGTGATAGCGAATGGCTTTCATGCGGTGTCTCCCTGACGCCCGCTGTCTAATCGCGCGCTGTCACGCTCGCCCGCGTTGTCGATGGCACCGCCGCGACGCTCTCCGAGACCTCGTGCCCAACGTCTCACCCAGACTTCAGAACTGCGTCCGCTGGGAGTGTCCCCCTTCCGCTGCGGCTGGTTGTGTGCGCGAAAACGTCGTGTTTCATGCGTGCTGAAGCCACTGTGTGACTGGCCTGTCTGCGCACAGCTTGATTGAGTGTGGCTCCCCCCTGTTGCTGAGGAGCCTCCCGCATGAAGCTGCTTCGTCCCTG
This sequence comes from Pyxidicoccus sp. 3LFB2, assembly GCA_046520375.1. Classification (GTDB taxonomy): domain Bacteria; phylum Myxococcota; class Myxococcia; order Myxococcales; family Myxococcaceae; genus Myxococcus. The sequence goes on along the minus strand of JBKGHK010000122.1, from coordinate 17,618 downwards.
CCTCGGTGGTCTGTTCGCGGTCGGCCTGTTCTTCGCCCCCACGACTTCCGAAGCTGCTGGTGTCCGCGTCGGGCTCGGAGCCGACTACTGGGTTGATCAGAGCGCCGTGTTCAACTTCACGCTCGGCGTCGAGACGCCCATCGCCGGCCCGCTGTCCGTCGGCGCCCGGTTCGGCGCAGCCCTCATCACGGATGGAAACGATGTCGGCGTGCCGCTCGACATCATCCTGCGCGCCAGCCTCGCCCGGAACCGCGTCTACATCGAGGGAATGGCCGGCCCCTGGCTTGTTTTCGGACGAGGGGACGTGTTCAAGGCCCACGCCGCTTTTGGCTTCGGCCTCCAGGGCAGGGCGGCAAGCATCGGCATCGAGGTCGGCTACCTCAACCCCGACCCCGTCATCGGCCTGCGCCTGGGCTACAAGTTCTGAGCCTCAATAGTGCGGTGGACGCTCCTGCTGACGGGCGTCCACCAGGCCCGGGTCTCCCGCCAGCTTCTGCTTGAGCACCTCGACCTCCGCGCGCAGCGCGGAGATGACCTTCTGCTGGTCGTACAGCACGTCGCTCAGCTCCTGGAGCAGGTCCTGCTGCTGCATGTATCGGAGCTCCAGCTCGGCAATGCGCTTCTCGTCCATGGCCGGTTACCCTTAGCGCGGAGCGGCCCCCGGCGTCCCCACCCGGCCGCGCTTTCGTCCAGGTCATGAACGTCCAGGAACACATCCAGCGCTCCAAAGAGCTCCTCGCCCGGGGGCAACCCGAGCTGGCGGAGTCCGCCCTCAGTGATGCCATCGACGCCGCCGTCGCGGCCGAGGACATCATCCTGCTCACCCGAGCCCGCTTCGCACTCGGGCAGCTGCTCTTCCAGCAGGGACGAGACGACGAGGCGCTTCCCTACCTGCAGGCCGTGGTTCGCACCGAGCGGGTCGATGGCGCAGTGGACGCGGAGGTGAAAGCCTCCGCGCGGATGCTCCGTCAGCTTCGCGGTATCGAGCCGCGCTGAAGGGGGCCTTCCGCCCGCCTCAGGGGATGCTGCAGGACTGGCGGATGAGCTCCGGCTTGCCGGAGAAGCGACGCTCGAGGTCCATCCGCGTCAGGCGGGCATCATCAATGCGCCCGGCCTTGAGCTGCATCGCGCACAGTGCCGCCAGGGCCTTGGGGTTCTCGAGGTCCAATCGGTCGGCCTGTCGCAGTGCCTCTTCCGCCGCCTCCACGTGTCCCAGGCGGAATCTCGCAAGCCCCAGCTCGAAGTAGCCGATGCCCAGTTTCGGGTCCTCGTCCACGGCCTTCCGGAAGAGCTTCGCGGCCTCCGCGTCCCGGCCCTCGCGCGTCCAGACCCGGCCCTGCTCCACGAGCAGCCTGGCCCGCGGCAGCCGTCCCTGGAGCCCGTCGAGCACGGACCGTGCCTCGTCCCCTCGCTTCACGGTGCTCAGCAGCCTCACGTAGCGCAGGGCGATCAGCGGGTCCTGCGGCGCCTTGCCATAGGCGCGCTTCAGCGACTCGGCTGCCCCCTCCACGTCTCCGTCCTTCTCCAGCAAGTCGGCCCGGAGCAGGTCCGGCCGGGCGTCACCCGGGGCCACCTGTGTCGCGCGCTCCAGCGAGGTGCTCACGCAGCGGTCCATCCGCTCCACGTCGCAGATGCGCGCAAGCAGGAGCTGGTTCTCCACGGCGCGCGGGTCCCGGCGCTCCGCCTCCTTCGCCAGCTCCCGCGCTTCGGCAGGGGCCCCTTCGAGCAACAGCTCCGCGGCTTCTCGCAGCTCCGCGGGCGTTGCCTTCGGGTGCTCTCGCAGCGGCATCAGGAAGCGCACGCGCTCCTCGGCGCTCGTGGCCGCGCGGGCGATGGCCAGCTCCTGCTCTGGCATGTTCCGCGGCAGGAAGAGGGGAATCAGGTGGATGACCAGGGCCACGGCACAGACCCCCAGCACGCCTCGCAGCCCCCGGTCCAGGCCTCGCCGGCGCTGTCCCGAAGGGGCCGGCGAGTCGGGCCCCGTCGTCGAGGAATGGTCCAAGCGCTCTTCTTGCTCCCTCTCTGCCAGCCCCACTGCCATGCCTCCCCGAAGAGCCCACGCCAGGCTTCAAACGTGTGCCATGTCTCTATACCGCCCGGAGCCGGGGCCGCAGCCCCGAGGGCAGCTCCAGGCCGCAGCTCCAGCACAGTTCGAAGTTGCCGGGGTTCTCCTCACGACATCGGGGGCAGTCCACGGTGCGCTCCGCCGCTTCCTGATTCTCCCGCAGCTCCGCGAGCAGCACCCGGGCCTGCTCCATGTCGGGCGGCCAGAGCCACAGCTCCACCCAGGTCTCTCCGCTTGGAATCTCTCCACTCAGCGGAGCGAGCGATTCGCCGCGCACCTCCACCGACACTCCCACGGCCTCGAGCGCACCCGCCAGCAGCCGCGCTTCTCCCACCGTGCGATGCACGGAGAACTGCACGCGCCTCATTCTCCTCTCTTCACAGAACACCGTGCCGCCGGCAACCCCACCTGCACCTACGTCCAGGCTCGCCCGCTGACCTGCCGCTCTGACTGGGATTGTCCTACCTTTGTCCAATACTCCGAAACGTGATCCCCTGTGTGTGATTGCGGCTTCGGAAACAGCCTCTTTTCGACTGGGGAAACTGACTCATTGCGAACACAAATCGGCCTGTTTTCGTAGCGGCCCAGACTCATTGTGCAGAGTTTGTACAGCATCCCCGTCCTCACTCATGCTCGCGCACCTTCGTCCCGATGCCCCAGGCTCCGTTGGCCGACCCACGTGGGTGGGATACGCGCTGACTCTGCCCTGTGTCGGCATTGCCTTCACGGTGCAGTGGCTGCTGAGTGCGTGGTTGGCACCCACTCCCTTCCTGCTGCTGCTCGCGGGCGTGCTGCTGGCAGCGCTCCTGGGCGGGCGCGAGCCTGGATGGCTGGCCACCGGTGTCTCCGCGCTCCTGGCGCAGGCCTTCTTCACCGAGAGCCCTGTCGCTTCACAGCCGATCACAACCCTGGAGACCCTGCTGTTCGTCGCAGTGGGGGGCCTTGCCGCCTCCCTGGTGGGGACGACGCGGCATCCGCCGGTGGCTTCCGCGCCCGGGGGCGACGCCGGGTGGCTCGGCACAGAGGGCGACCTTGCTGCCACACTCCTCCGGAGCACGGCCGACGCGATGCTGGCAACCGACGCGGACGGCCAGGTGCGATACCTCAACCCCGCCGCGGCGCGACTGCTGGCGTGCTTGGAGGCGGAAGCCGTCGGCCGGCCCCTGACGCAGGTGCTCCACCTGCTTCGCGCCGATACCCGGGAGCGGATATCGCCTTCCGTCTCCCCCCTCCATGCGAGCGCCCCCTCGGACGCGCCGCCGGAGCAGCCCCGACTGCTGGTGCGACGCGATGGCACCGAGCTCCCCGTCGAGGAGAGCATCGCACCCGTGCTGGGCCCTGGAGGCGTGGTGCTCGGCGCCGTGCTGGTGATGCGAAGCGCCTTCGAGCGGCGCAGGCTGGAGGCAGAGCGCTGCGAGCTCCTGGAGCGTGAGCATGCCGCCCTGCGCGAGGCCCAGTTCCAGCGCGAGCGCATGGAGTCGCTGTTCCAGCAGGCCCCCGTCGCCATCTCCGTCTTCAGTGGCCCGGAGCACCGCTGTGAGCTGCTCAACCCGCATGCCCTCGAGCTCATCGCCCCCGAAGGGCCTACCATCGGGCGTCCCCTGCGCGACGTGCTGCCGCACCTCAATCCCGGACTGCTGCGGCTGCTCGATGATGTGTTCCACTCCGGGGTGCCCTTCTCCGGGCGCCAGGTCCCTTTCATGCTCGGACCCGCGCGCGATGACGCCTCACCGGAGGGGCTCGGGCGCTACTTCGACGTCACGTGGCAGCCCTGGCGCGGTGCCGACCGCGCCATCCAGGGCATCATGGCCGTGGCCGTGGAAGTCACCGGGCTCGTCAATGCACGGCGCGGCGCGGAGGCGATTGCCCACGAGCTGCAGCAGGCGCTCCAGACGCGCGACGAGTTCCTCTCCATCGCCAGCCATGAGCTGAAGACGCCCATCACCTCGCTCCAACTGCAGCTCGAGCTGCTGCTGCGCTCCGTGACGGCCTACAGCTCGGACACCGCGCTGCACGCCGTGGTGCGCAAGCGCGTGGAGGCGACGCTGCGCCCGGTGGCCCGGCTCCAGCAACTCGTCGCCACGCTGCTGGATGTGTCCCGCATCCGCGCGGGACGGTTGGACATGCGGCACGAGCCCGTCGACCTGTCCGCCCTGGTGCAGGACCTCGTCACTCGCGCACAGGAGGATGCCGCGCTTGCTCGCTGTGCCCTTCGTGTCGAAGTGGAGACGTCGCTGGTGGGACACTGGGACCCGATGCGCCTGGAGCAGGTCATCACCAACCTGCTGTCCAACGCCTTCAAGTACGGCGCCCAGCGGCCCGTGGAGGTCCGTGCCATCCGGGACGAGGGCTACGCCTGCCTCACCGTGCGGGACAATGGCATCGGCATCGCTCCGGAGGACCATGAGCGCATCTTCCAGCGCTTCGAGCGCGCCGTGTCCGAGCGCCACTACGGCGGCTTCGGACTGGGGCTGTGGATTGTCCGGCAGATTCTCGAGTCCCTCCAGGGCGACATCCGCGTGCACAGCAAGCCGGGCGAAGGCGCGACCTTCATCGTGCGCCTGCCCCTGGACCCCGCTGCCTCCGCGGTCGCTTGAGTGGCGACCTTTCCGCCGTCCTACTCCTCGTCGCGCAGCTCGTGCGGCCACACGACGTGCGCATGCCTAGGTGCGCGCGCGTGAAGCTCGGACGTCAGCAGTGCATCCAGCTCCGCGAGCAGCGTGTCGTACGCCGGACCTGCTCCACGCGCGGGCAGCCGCTCCGCGGCCAGGCGCACACGCGGTGTCTCCTCGTCCTCGAAGGCCAGCGTCACGGCCAGGCCCTCCGGGCCTCCCGCCTGGGGCACCATGACGGCGGGCACCGGGCCGCGTCCGGCTTCTTCTAGCAGCGGGCCCAGCTTCCGGGCCTCGTCCGCGGTCAGGGCGCGCTCGGTCACCACCTCGCCCTGCTCCAGCACCTTCAACAGCTTCAGCCCTTCGACTCGCAGTGCCTGGGCTCCGGTGTTCGTCCGCCCGCTGCGCTCATAGGTCACCATCCTCACGCGTCCATCACCTCCTCGGGCAGGAGGTAGGCACCCCGGCCCGCGACGGCATCCCGGGCTGCTTTCGCTACGTCGCGCAGGCCCCGGGCGGGCGTGCGTTTCCCGACACCGCGCGGGCCCTCCGTCCGGGTGTCCCTTCCAGGCCCCCTCCCTACTTTCCGGCCCTCCCCTGGCACTCACGCCAGGGGCTCCCGAGGTAGGTCCATGAGCAAGGACAGCGGCAAGACCCCCAGCCCCAACGAGCAGCGCTCCGACAGCAAGAATCCCAACAACCCGGCCCAGAAGGCCTCGCAGGACAACCGCTCCAACCAGATGAACCCGAACCGGCACCAGAACACCCAGCAGGACGGCAATACGTCCTCGCCGGGCTCGGGTACCTCGGGAACCTCGGGCACCCAGCGCAAGAGCTAGGCAGCCGCGCAAGGCTCGGCAGGTCCGCTCAGGAGCGCTGCATGGTTCGCGCTGAAGTGGGGCTTCAGCAGGCCTGTCCCTGAAGAAACCTGTTCCGGGCATCCGCGCCTTTGCAGCACCTCCAGGACCGGGGAGGGTCGGCCCCAGGTCCTGGCTCGATGGCGCGGTGAGGACTCGCGGCACTCCCTGCCGCGCTCACCGCGCCATCGTGGCTACGGTTCAGCGGGACCGGGGCGAGCACTCGCCTTCGCCGCGGAAGTGGCCCACCGTCCGCACCAGCGCCGTGACGAAGTCGCGCAGGTTGCGCACGTTGCCCACGCCGCCCGTGCCGTACTGGCCCGACGGCAGCTCCGTCAGGTCCACCGCCTCCAGTTCCTCCAGCAGGATTTCGCCATCCGCCCCGGCGATGCCCAGCTTGTCCGCCGCCGCCAGCGCGTCGAAGCGCATCTTCGCCGTGGGCGACTGCAGGTCATCGAAGAACAGGTGGTCGCCGTGCATGGTCAGCTCCACCGACTCCTCGCCTCCGTCCGGCACCGTCACGCCCGCGCCCCGGTCCGGGCTCTCGCAGCGCTCGTAGAGCGTGTTCGTCGGGAAGCCCCAGGCGAAGCGCTTCGTCACCGAGCCCTTCGTCGCCGTGCCCTCCACGTAGACGGAATAGCCCTCCGTCTTCATCAGGGCCACGTCCTGCGCGTCCGCGTTGCCGGCCACCGCGTCCTGCCACGGCGCAATCGCATAGCTGACCTGGTCCCACTCCTTCGCGGGCAGGTCCGTGAAGGTCTCCACCACCACCGGGCCGGGCTTGTGCAGGTCGTACACCTTCGACTGGCTCTGCTGCGCGGCCGTCTCGTCCCGCGTGGAGACCTTCACCTCGCCCAGCATCACCAGGAACTTGCCGTACTTCACCGTCCAGCCATCCACGAAGCCGGCCTGGCCAGCGCTGGCCGCGGGGATTTCCTTCTCGATGTAGTCCTCACCGTAGGTGGTGAAGGTGACGGTGCCCTTTCCGTCACCACCACCACCGCACGCAGCCAGCCCGAGGAACGACAGTCCCAGCATCCACTTCTTCATTGCTCGGCTCCTTCTTCCCACGTCACGACGTAGGTGGTGGTGTCCTCCACGCCGCGCACCAGCGCGTTGCGTGCCTGGCTGTCGGCGGGGAGGGTGTAGATGCCATCCGCGTCCGGGTCGGTCGCGGTGGCGAAGTCGATACGGCCCAGCCACTTGCCCAGGTCCACGGCGATTCGCACCCGCCCCGCCTCCATTCCCATGGACTTCTCGAAGCGTACACCGGCCACCGGTGCCGCCACGTCCGTCACCGCGTCGAAGCGCAGTGTGCCGCCGTCCGAGTTCCGCGCCGTGCCTCGCACCCGCACCGCATGGCCTCCCAGCACACCCGTCGCATCCGTCGAGGCCGTGGGCGGCTGAAGCGTCAGCTCCAGCGAGCCGTACTCGCCCGTCACCGCGTTGGCGTCTCCCAACGCAGCACCGGCCAGCAGGTCCACCGTGGCGGTGGTCAGCACCTCGCCCATCGCGTCCCCTGGCAGGTAGTGGCCCGGGTGCGCGTGCGCCGTGCCGCCGACGAGCGAGTACCAGTCGAAGCGAGGCGTGCGCCGGGACGACAGCAGCACGCGGCCCTCGAAGAAGCGCACCGGGCCCAGGCTCGCGTGCGCGGACTCCACCGTCACCGTCCAGCCGCGCTCGTTGGTGCCGCTCGGCAGCGTGGCCGACACCACGACGGGGAAGGTGCGACGCTCCGCCGCGCTGCCACAGCCGCCCAACGCTAGGGATGCGGCGGCCAGCAGCGCGCCCGTCAGGACTTGTCCGCGAATCACAGGTGAACCTCCAGGGTGAGCGAGGCCATCCGAGGCGACCCCGCGGTGAAGTGCCTTGCCGGGACGAGGCTGGGCGCGGACTCGGGGTCGAAGCGCGAGCTGTAGACGAACTCGCCGTCGCGCCAGCGCGAGTCGAGGACGTTCTTCACCTCCAGCCGCAGGCCCAGCTCGCCCCTGCGCACCGCCGTGTACGCGTCCGCGAGGAACACGGTGCGGCTGCGCTCGTCGAAGGGCAGCGGGCGTGGGCCGAGCAGTGTCAGGCCCGTGCCCACCGAGAAGGTGGCCCCCGTGCTGCCCAGCCAGGACCACGTCACGGGGCGCTCCCAGCCCACGTCCGCGCGGGCCACCAGCGGGGCGAAGTAGGGGAGCAGCGTGTCCGTCTCCGTCACGTAGGCGTGCGCCACGGTGGCGCTCAGCGCCGCGACGACGCCCGGCACCGGCCGCGCCTGCACGGCGGCGGAGACTCCCGAGCGCAGCGTCTCGCCCGTGTACACGGTGCTGCCCACCGTGTGGTCGAAGAAGAAGTCGTTCTCCACCTGCGAGCCGAAAAGGCTCACCTGCGCTGCCCAGCGCTCGCCGTCGCGACGGGCGCCCAGCTCCGCGCCCCTCACCGCGACGAAGGGGGCTCGCTCTCCTTCGGACAGACTGCGCGCCTGGGGAGAGCGGAAGCCGTCGCCGTAGCTGGCGAACAGACGCCACGCCTCCGCGCCTTCGCCGAGCGCGTACTCCACGCCCGCCTTCGCGCCCAGGTGCATGCCAAAGGCACTGCGCGAATAGCCTCGCCCGTCGTAGAAGCGCGGGTCGCTGAAGGCGAGCGCATCGAAGACCTCGGCGCCCAGTGCGTCCGCGCGTCCTCCCAAGCGGAGCGCCCAGCGGCCCAGTGACATGCGCCCCTCCGCCCAGCCCCACACGTCCGTCTGGGTGATGCGCGCGTCGATTTCGTCAGCGAAGAAGGTGCCGTCGGACTCGCGGTAGCGGCGCTGGGTCTGCTCCACGCCGTCGCGACGGGCGCCCAGGCCCAGCTCCAACGCCACGGGGCGACCGAAGGCGGTCACCATCCGCCGGTGCTCGGCGCGCGCGCCCAGGGTGCTGCCGTCGTTCGTCTGCTCCAGCCCATCCCCGCGCGCGTCCACGCGGTAGCCCGTGAAGTTGTTGCGCAGCCGCAGGTCCGTGAGGACTCCGAAGACCTCCAGCTTCGTGCGCCCCTTGCCGGTGCGGGGCAGCTCCACTCCCAGCAGGAGTTGGTGCCGCGACACGCTGCCGCCCTGCCTCGGCGTGGACGGTGAGAAGAAGGTGCCGCGGCCCGCGAGCAGGTCGTCCTCACGCACCACGCCCGGTGAGTCGAAGCGCGTGACGTAGCTGCCTCCGAGCGCCCGCACCGTGAGCCCCTCACCCAGCTTCGCGGTGGCCTGCGCGAGGAGGGAGGCACGGCCGAAGCCTCGCTGCGAGCCGTAGCCCCGGCCCTGGCCCAGCTCCACCGCGGCGAAGGTGCCCTCGTCGTCTCCCGGGCGCACGGTGGCGACGAGCCTCCGCTGCCCGTACTGGCCCAGCGTGCCCGCGACATGGACGCCGGGCTCCTCGACGCCCAGGTCCATGCGCACCGTGCCGGCGACCGCGAAGTCTCCCTGCGACGCCCGGTAGGAACCCTCCGTGACTTCGAGCGCCCGCACGACTTCGGGGATGACGAAGTTCGTGTCCGCGTAGCCAAGCGCGTGGATGTGGCTCACCTCGTTCACCGGCAGGCCGCCCACGTCGAGCTCTACGTCCTGGCCGTGCAGGGCATCGAAGCCGCGCAGGAAGAGCTGGTGCGCCTTGCCCTCGCCGCTGTGCTGCGAGGCCACGAGCCCGGGCACGGCGCGCAGCAGGTCCACCGCGCTCGTCCTCGGCGCCGCGTCGAGGATGTCCCGGCCCAGCGTCACCTCGGAGGCGCTCTGCGTGGGACGGGTGCCTCGCACCACTGTGTTGCTGGTGGCCTGGGCGCCGGTGGGCGGGGTGGATGCGCTGTCCATGGACTGCGCGCTGATGGAGGCAGGGGACGGACGGGTGGGCTCCGCGTCGATGGGCGCAGTGGCGCTTGCAGGCGCGTCTCCAGCGGATTGCATGTCCGGGGATTCTGCGTGCCCTGCGCCGACCGGGGCCCCGGCCGGTGACGTGCCCTGGGCGTCGGTGGGCGTTGTGGATGCGCTGTCCGATGGAGGCACGGCGTCAGCAGCCTGGCCCCCGTCCTGGGGGAGGGCTGGTGACAGGGCAACGGCACACGCCGACAACGCGGTAATGAAGAGCACGGGCACGCAATGACAGACAGCGGCGCGAGACACGTCCCGGGAGCACGCACCCCTGGCGCGTGGCTCTCCCGTGGACGGCCCCACCGGCAGGACGGATTCAGGGCGCGGCCGGGGCACGGAAGTCCTGGGACTCCGCTTCGACCGCGCGACACCTACGCGTCTGGAGGCACTTTGGATGTGTCGGGCGCTACGGGCCCTGCGGCATCGCTGTCAGGCGCGGCGCCGCTCCGGGGGCCGCGCGGGCCCCGAAGGACTTCCGCCAGCCACGAGACAGCCCTCAGCCGCGGTACGTCCACCACCGCCCAGGCCGCCGCCGCCGCGTGCAGGTGCTCCACCGAGCCTGTCAGGTGCTGATGCCCGTCCGGCCCGTGCCCGCTCTCATCCGGCGCGCCAGGCCTGTTCCGCTGCGACTCGTGTGGGTGCGCCCGTGCTCCGGAACCGCGGCCAGCGCCTTGCGAGTCGTTCGCCCGCTCCCCGGACACAGGAGCGGCCCGATGCGAATCGTGCGAGTGCGCTCCGGACACAGGGCCGGCCCGATGCGACTCGTGCGAGTGCGCTCCGGACACCAGGGCCTGCTCATGCCGTGCCCCCGCGCCACCGTGCCCCACCACCGCGTGCAGCACCGGCGCCACCGCGAGCCCGTACACCAGGACCATCAGGCCCAGGCTTGCCAGGTCTCGTCGGTCAGCGGCGTTCAGCAAGGAGGCTCGGCCCGGGAAGGAGGGGTGGGTCGGTCGCCTCCTAGCCGTCTTCCCCAGGACAGGCAAGGTCGCCTCCCTCTCGGGATGACCCGTCCCCAACACCCCGAAGCCCCACCGGGCCATACGCCTTGTGCGACTCTTGACGCGGCGCATTGAATAAATCTGCCGTGAAGATGCCGTCGCATTAAACTCGGTATGTGCGTTCCGAATCCGCCGCGCTCCGTCAACCGACTTCCGAGGGCGAGGTCCCGCCGCCTCCGTCTCGCGCGGACCGCCTGCGCGCCCTGGCCACCCAGGAGTTCGACCTCCTCGTCATCGGCGGAGGGGTCACCGGCGCGGGCTCGGCTCGCGACGCCGCTCTGCGGGGCCTCAAGGTCGCCCTCGTCGAGCGCGAGGACTTCGCCAGCGGCACGTCCAGCCGCTCATCGCGGCTCATCCACGGCGGCCTGCGCTACCTGGAGCATGGCCACCTGGGGCTCGTCTTCGAGTCCAGCATCGAGCGCCGCCGGCTCCTCCAACTGGCCCCGCACCTGGTGCGACCCCTGGCCTTCATCTGGCCCGTCTACGCCGGCGCCCGCGTGCCCAAGTGGAAGCTCACCGCGGGCCTCATGCTCTATGACGCCCTGTCGCTCTTCCGGAACGTGAAGGGCTACCAGAGCCTCAGCCTGCGTCAGGTGCGGGAGATGGAGCCCGGCCTGCGCTCGGACAACCTCAAGGGCGGCGCCCGCTACTACGACGCGGCCACCGACGACGCGCGCCTCACCCTGGCCAATGCCGTGGGCGCGTCCGAGGCCGGCGCCACCGTCCTCAACCATGCTTCCGTCCGCAGCCTCGTCCTGCACGAGGGCAAGGCCCGGGGCGCGGTGGTGGTGGACCACCTCACCGGCCAGGAAGTCACCGTGCGCGCTCGCGCCATCGTCAACGCCACCGGGCCGTGGAGCGATGAGATTCGCAAGCTCGATGCGCCGGGCATGAAGGGCCCCGCGGTGCGCGGCAGCAAGGGCGTGCACATCGCCGTGCCGCGCGAGCGCCTGGGCCACCGCGATGCCCTCACGCTGCTGTCCCCCAAGGACGGCCGCGTCATGTTCGTGCTGCCCGCCGAGGGCTTCACCATCATCGGCACCACGGAGACGTCCACGCGCGCCCACCCCGCCGAGGTGCGCGCCAGTGAGGCCGACGTGGCCTACCTGCTGGAGTCCGCCAACGCCTTCTTCCCCGACGCCCACCTCACCCGCGAGGACGTGGTGAGCGCCTGGGCCGGCATCCGCCCCCTGGTGGCCAGCGGCTACCAGGGCTCCGCGAGTGACGCCGGCAGCGCCAGCCGCGAGCACGCCATCGACGTGAGCCCCGCCGGGGTGCTGGCCATCAGCGGCGGCAAGCTGACCACCTACCGCGTCATGGCCCGCGACGTGGTGGACGCCGTGGAGCGCCACCTGGGCGAGGCCCACCGCAAGTCGTCCACCGAGACGCTGCCCCTGCCCGGTGGAAACATCCCCGACCTGGAGGCGGAGTTCGCCGCCGCTCGCGCCGAGGTGGGCGACGCTGCCACCGCCATCCACCTGGTGCGTGCCTACGGCAGCCGCTGGCGCCGCGTGTGGGCGCTCACCCGCGAGGAGCCCGCGCTGGCCCGCCCGCTGGCCGAGGGCCTGCCCTACCGCGCCGCCGAGGCGCGTGGGGCGTCAGCCATGAGCTGGCGCTCACCTTGTCCGACCTGCTCATCCGCCGCCTGAAGGTGGCCTTCGAAACAAGAGACCAGGGCCGTGGCGCCGCCCGCGTGGCCGCCGAGGTCATGGCGCAGCGCCTGGGGTGGGATGCCACCGAGACGCAGCGGCAGCTCGCCGCCTACGAGTCCGACGCACTGCGCATCTTCGGCGTGGACAGCGCGGACGCGTAACGCCCGGCGGGCCGAACGTCCGCCGCCATACGCCCGAAACATGTCTCACGTCAAAAGCCCGTTGTCCGCCGGACATGCACCCGAGCAGCCGGCTGGCGGGCGTGCTTAACTTGCGCGCCGGGAACGGGACGCGCTGTCCTCTCGTTCATACCGGCCCCCCGTGGCCGGCCGGAGCGACTGAGCCGCACCACCCGCGGGCCGGGGCACGCAAGGAGAACGACATGAAGCGTTGGGTCTGGCTGGGGCTGGTCGGAGGCCTGGTGGCCTGTTCCGAGAAGAACACGCCGCCGGTGGAGCAGGTCGAGCCCGAGGCGTGTCCGGGCACCGCCGAGGCGGCCCTGCCGGACTCCGCGCGTGCGAAGGCGCTGCGGGAGGGGAAGGAGGAGGTGCTCATCACCTTCCGGCCCCGTGTCTCCGCCAGCGCCAAGGCCAACACGGACGCGTTCGCCACCGAGGTGGTGCGCGCCGGAGGCGAGGTGAAGCGCCGCTTCCCGAACTACAACCTCGTGTCCGCCCGCCTGACGCCCGCGGCCCGCGAGGCGCTGGCCCGCAACCCGGACGTGCTGTCGGTGCGGCCCAACCGCGAGGTGCGCGCCTTCGGCATGCCCCCGCTTCCCACCGGCGCCTGGCTGGGCGGCGTGCCCAACACCGTCGGCTCCGTGGGCGAGTACACCCTGGGCCTGAAGATGGTGCAGGCCCCCCAGGTCTGGGACGCGAATGGCGATGGCGTGCTCGACCCGGGCAGCCCGTCTGGGACGGGCATCACGGTCTGCGTCATCGACAGCGGCTGGGATGGAAGGCACCCGGAGCTGCAGGCGGCCTACATCGGCGGCAAGGACTTCATCGACGATGACGAGGAAGCGACCGGCGGCGACGGCCCGCTGGACCGGTCCACCAACCGGGACGGCGTGCTCGTGTGGGGCGGCGGCCATGGCACGCACACCGCGGCCACCATCGCCGCGCAGCTCGGTGCGCCGGGCAAGGTGCACCCGGGCGACCCCAGCGGCACGGCCGGCGTGGCCGGCGTGGCGCCCACGGTGTCGCTGCTCATCGCCCGCGTGCTGGATGTGACGGGCAGCGGCTCGACGGATGACGTCATCGCCGCCATCGACTGGTGCCAGTCCCAGGGGGCGCACATCGCCTCGCTGTCGCTGGGCTCGTCGGATGAGGACCCCACCGAGAAGCTGGCCTTCGCCACGGCGCTCCAGAAGGGCATGCTGTCCATCGCCGCGACGGGCAACTCCGGCAAGAACGAGATTGCCTTCCCCGCGGCCTATGAGTCGGTGATGGCCGTGGGCGCGGTGAACTTCAAGGGCGAGTGGGCCGACTTCTCGCAGTTCGGCTCGCAGACGTCGCTGGTGGCTCCCGGCGTGGGCGTGCTGAGCGCCACCATCGTCGGCGCCTCGCCGTTCGGCGCCATCACCGCGTCGGGCGTGGACTTCGCGACCAACCCCCTGGAGTACTCGGCCATCGGCTCGTACACGGGCCGGCTGGTGAACTGCGGCCTGGGGGACAGCATCCTCTCCTGCGGTGAGGGCGCCACCTGCGACGGGTTCGTGGCGTATGTGGACCGCGGCGGCGGCATCCTCTTCAAGGAGAAGGCGCGCACCGCCATCCGCGCGGGAGCCAAGGCCGTCATCATCGGCAATGACAAGCTCGAGGAGGGCGTGGGGCGCTTCACGCTCGAGGAGCCGTCGCCCTCCTGGGTCCCCACCTCGTCCGTGTCGCTGGAGTCGGGCGCCATGCTCAAGGGCATCCTCGGGCAGCAGGTGACGATTGACGTCAACGGCTCGGACTACGCGACGCAGTCGGGGACGTCCATGGCCACGCCGCACGTGGCCGGGGTGGCCGCGCTCGTGTGGAGCTCCAATCCGGACCTCACCCCCGCGCAGGTGCGGGAGGCGCTGGAGAACAGCGCCGAGGACGTGGGTCCCCCGGGCCGTGACGTCCAGTACGGCTTCGGCGTGGTGAGGGCCGCCGCCGCTGTCGAGTACGCGCGGCAGAAGTTCCCGCGCCAGCCGTGAGCTGAATCCCGCGTTGAAGCAAAAGGCCCCCGGCGCCGCGTCAGGCTCCGGGGGCTTCGTGTTTCAGGAGGGCTTGCCTTCAGTGCGGCGTGGCCACGAGGCATGCGCCCACGGCGGCCTCGAGCGCGTCCACGGCCTCGCGCGACGGGTCCTCGCACCAGGCCTCGCTCAGGCCGGTGGAGCGCACGTCGCGGCTCCAGGGCTCGTCTCCCGCCGAGGTGGGGCCCACCTTCACCGTGCTGAGGACGACGAAGGCCACCACCGCGGTGGCGCCCATCAGCATCTTCCCCCAGTGGGCCCAGGTGCCCGGCAGGGGGACCCAGTGCGGCACCACGGGGCGGGCCAGCCGGGCCTCCAGCGCGGAGAAGCGCAGGGCGGGGCGCGAGGGCGTCCGGCGCGCACGCTGCGCCATCCACCCGCGCTCCAGGCGCAGCCACGTCATGGCATGCCGGCACGCGGAGCACGCGTCCACGTGGGCATCCACCCGGGCGCTGTCCTCCGCGGACAGCTCGCCGGCCAGCAGCGCGTCCAGCTCTCCTTCACGGCACGCGTTCATGGCCGACCTCCGACATGGGCGGCCAGCTGCTCGCGAAGCTGCAGCCGGGCGCGGTGGATTTCATTCTTCACCTTCTGCAGGGACCAGCCCATCACCGAGGAAATCTCCTCATACGGCAGGCCATGGTCGATGCGCAGCAGCAGCGCCGCGCGCCGCTCCTCGCGCAGCATCCCCAGCGCTTCGGCCAGCAGGCCCTCCAGCTCGCGGTCCAACAACAAATCCTCGGGGGTGGGCGTGGGCAGCACCGCCTCCACGCGGCTGGCATGCTCCTCGTCGTCCACGTCCACGTGCTGGCCCCGGTTGCGACGGGACTCCAGGTACACGTGCCGGGCAATGCCCAGCAGCCACGCGCCGAGCCGGTCTTCATCGCGCAGCGCGCCGAGCCGCCCATGGGCGCGCACGAAGGTCTCCTGCGTGGCCTCGTCCGCGGCGGCCTCGTCCCGGAGCAAGTCACGCAGGAAGCGCCACACGCCGGGGGCGTGGCGCTCGAACAGCGTCCGGAAGGCGGCGGGGTCTCCGGCACGCGCACGGCGCAGCAGGGCTCGCTCCCGGTCCATGTCGGACGGGGGCGCACCTGCCAGCACCATCTTCACCGCGGAAAGAAGGGCCACGGCCCCTCCGTGTCACGAGCCGGCCCGGAGTTTCACTGGCCCGTGCTTTTTTCCCAAGGGCTTCCGGGGCTGAAGCCCTTGCATTGCAAGCCAGGCGTTCGTGAGGCCGGGCCACGGCTGCCGCGAAGCCTGGCGTGCGTGCCTGCCTGGCTGTCAGGGGGACGAGATGAGGAGGCGCCCGGATCTCCGTTCTCCACGGGGAACCGGTCTTGTTGGAACTATTTCGGATTGGTAAGAGTCAGGCCTCGTGCGCGGCGGGAGGGGGCGTGCACCGCGTCCTTTCCGCCATGTGTGCGGGAACTCCCGAGGAGAGCCCACCGTCATGCTCGCCAACCCTGCCGGCCCGGATGCCGCGGCGGCGCACACCCCTCTGCTGAAGGGGCACCTGCCCGTGCTCGACGGCGTGCGCGGTCTTGCGGTCCTCCTCGTCGTCTTCTTCCACACCACGCACCTGAGCGCCGACAACGCGGTGGGCAAGGCGACGTGGTGGCTGGCGGGGGCCGGGTGGATGGGCGTGGACCTCTTCTTCGTCCTCTCCGGCTTCCTCATCACCGGCATCCTGTGGGAGGCGAAGGGGCAGCCGTACTACTTCCGCAACTTCTACATGCGCCGCTTCCTGCGCATCTTCCCGCTCTACTACCTCGCCCTCGCCGTCTCCTTCCTGGTGCTGCCAGCGCTCGCCGGCCGCCTCCACCTGGATGACCGCATCACCACCGAGGGCGCCACCTGGTACCTGCTCTACCTCTCCAACTTCTACCAGCTGTGGGGCGACACCACGCACCCCATCCTCGGCGTGGTGTGGTCGCTGGCGATTGAGGAGCAGTTCTACATCGTCTGGCCCTTCCTCATCGCCGCGGTGTCGTACCGGGGCGCCATCCGCCTGTGTCTGGCCACCATCGCCCTGGCCCTCCTCACGCGCGTGGGGCTCACCGTGTCCGGCGCCAGCCTCGAGAGCACCTACGTGGTGACGTTTGCCCGCGTGGACTCGCTGGCCATGGGCGCGCTGCTGTCCCTGGCGCTGCGCCACCCCGAGGGGCGGGGCCTCGCCGCCTTCCGCTGGATGCGCCCCGCCGTCTGGGCCGCCGTGCCGGTGGTGCTCGCCATGGTGGTGCTGCCCGTGGGCGACACCTATGAGCTGTTGAAGCGCACCGTCGGCTACACCGCCATCGCCATTCTGTTCGCGGTGGCCGTCTACAAGGCCGTGGCCGCCGCGCCGGGCACCTGGCTGCACCGCTTCTTCGCGTCGAAGCTGCTGCGCACCTACGGCAAGTACAGCTACGCCATCTACCTCATCCACTCGCCGCTGGACGCCATCCTCCGCCGCACGTCGCTGCTGGGCACGCCGCTGCGGAAGGTGGCCGGCTCCGACATGCCCATGCAGCTGCTCTTCTATGTCGTGGCGGCGGGGCTGTCGCTGGGGCTCGCGCTGGTGAGCTGGAACCTCTTCGAGAAGCACCTGCTCAAGCTCAAGGACTACTTCCCCTACGGCGAGCAGCAGCAGCGCGCTCGCGCCGCCGCGTTGGAGCAGCAGCTGGCGGGCGGCTCTCCGGGCGCCGCGAGCTGACAGCCCCGCTGTCCTGCACCGGGACGGCGGCTCAGTCCCGGTGCTGGGAGAGGGTCTCGGCAACGCGCAGGGCCCAGGCCTCCGCGGAGTCCAGCTCCGCGCGTGCGCTGGCATAGCGGTCCAGCCCTCCCTCCGAGCCGTCGCGGCCAAAGACGGCGTCGTGGAACTCCCGCTGTGCACGGGACAACCAGACGCTGGCCTTCTGCCGCAGCCGCGCCGCGTTCTGCGGGGTGAGGGCCACTTGTTCAGGCCTCATCAGCTCCTGCTCCTCCGGGTACAGCGACGTCATCTTGTTGAACCCGAATTGCTCAGTGGTCGTAGTCATGCTCTGAGAATTCGCACCGGAGGGCGGACGAGCACCTGACCGTCAGGGCGACGGCAGGTGTGGTGCAGAGCAGACTCTCGTACCCGAGGGCAGTGGTCGCGCCGGACCGCGGTGCAGCCGGCGGCTGTGCGCTGCCCCACAATGTGAGCACCTTCCCGCCGGTCGGTATTGTCGACAGGTCCATGTCCGCCGATGTCGGGCTCGGGGGCAGGTCCGCCGCGGAAGTAGCGCGGGCGTCCCGCTGGCCCGCGCTCTGCTTCAGGCGCTGGGGATGCCCCGGGCCCGCGCCGCACGCGCGCGGCCTCGTCGG
>JBKGHK010001229.1:0-1924 GCA_046520375.1 Pyxidicoccus sp. 3LFB2 | reverse complement strand
CACCTCCGCCACGGAATGTCTGGACCCGGGTGGCCGCGCTCACCGGCGCGGCATGTCTGCTGGGCGCGGTGGGCGCGTATGGGGTGTCCCACCGCAGCGAGGCGCGCTGCGCGCAGGAGGCGGAGAAGCTGGCCGCGGCCTGGGGCCCCACGCAGCGCGAGCAGGTGCGCGCGGCCTTCCTCGCCTCGGGCGCGCCGTACGCCTCCGTCGCCTGGGGGAAGGTGGCCGCCATGCTGGACGCGCATGCCTCGCAGTGGCGCACGCTGCGCACCGAGGCCTGCATGGCCGCCAGCGAGAATCCCACGAGCGCCGCCTGGCAGACGTCCGCCTGCCTCGACACGCGGCTGTGGCAGCTGGCCTCCGTCACGGACGTGCTGCGCAAGGCGGACGCGCAGACGGTGCGCAACGCCCAGCAGCTGGCCTCGTCCCTGGAGGGGCTGGAGGGCTGCCGGAATGCCCCCGCGCTCACCACCCGCCCGCAGCCGCCGGATGCGCTGCGGCCCCGGGTGGACGCGGTCCGGCGCAAGCTGGCGGACGCCGACGCCCAGCGCGCGACGCGCCGGTACTCGGACAGCTTGCGGTTGACGTCGACCCTGCTGGAGGAAATCAAGGACCTGGACTTCAAGCCCCTGGAGGCCGAGGTGCTCCTCACCCATGGCTACAGCCAGGCCCTGCAGGGCAACCCGAAGGAAGCAGAGCCGCTGCTCTACAAGGCCCTCTGGACCGCCGAGGCCGGGCGCGACGACGAGACGGCCGCGCGCGCCTGGAACCTCCTGCTCTGGGTGGTGGGCGACGAGCTGGCCCGCCCGGCGGACGCGGAGCGCATTGCCCACCATGCCCGGGCCGCCGTGGCGCGGCTGGGCCGCGAGCGCTTCCCGGACATCACCGCGGACCTGCACTACCGCCTGGGCATGGTGCTGATGGTCCAGGGGAAGTACCAGGAGGCGGACACGGAAGTCTCACAGGGGCTGGAGCTGGTGCGCCGGGTCCATGGCGAGGAGAGCCTGCACACCGGCGACTTCCTCCATGCGCTCGGACGGGTGCGCGTCAGGCAGCGCCGGTATGGCGACGCCCTCGCGCTTCATCAGCAGGCGCTCGCGCTGCGGGAGCGGCTTTTGGGCGGCGAGCACCCCGAGCTGCTCCCCATCCTCAACAGCGTCGCCATGGACCATGAGCGCCTGGGCCATACCGACGAGGCCATCGCCGCCCTGCGCCGGGCCATCGCCATCCATGAGCGCTCGGGAGGCGAGGAGAATGTCTTCCTCGCCAGTCCGCTGCGAAACCTCGCCATCTGGCTGCGCGCCCAGGGAAAGCTGGACGAGGCGTGGGCGCATCAGCAGCGCGTGCTCGCCATCTTCGAGCGCATCCGCGGGCCCGACCACCCCGACACCGCGCTCACCGTGTCGGCCCTGGCCCGGCTGGCCGGTGACGCGGAGCGCATCGACGAGGCCCTGTCCCTCTTCGAGGACTCGCTGGCCCGGCTTCACCGCTCGTTGGGGCCGGACTCTCCGCGCGGTGTCACGCCGCTGTTCTACCGCGCGGAGTTGCTGGTCCGGCTGGGCCGCTACGCCGAGGCGAAGCGCGACGCCGAGCTCGCGCGCGCCCTGCAGGAGAAGGCGCATGGCCCGAACAGCGCCAACGCCGCCATGGTCTTCGTGCCGCTGGCCGGAGCGCTCATGGGCTCCGGCGCGCCCCGGGAGGCGCTCGCCCTCTGCGAGCGCGGCCGGGCGCTCAACGAGGCCGCGCAGGGGCCCGAAAGCATGGACGCCGCGAGGAACGTCGTCTGCATCGCCGAGGCGCACCTCGCGCTGGGCGAGCCGGACAAGGCGCTGCCGCTGGCCGAGCGCGCCCGGGAGCGGCTGGGCAGCTCCGGAAGTGACAGGTGGGACGCGGGCCGGGCCACCTTCGTGCTGGCCCGGGCCCT
>JBKGHK010001228.1:0-1931 GCA_046520375.1 Pyxidicoccus sp. 3LFB2 | reverse complement strand
GCCAGCGAGGGCCAGCGCGACGCGGCCTCCTCGGGGGCCGCCGCCGCCAGGGCTGCCGCGAGACCTCCCTCGCTCAGCGCCTTGCGCTCCATAGAGGAGGGCTGGCCCGTGTCGCCGCCCTCGAAGCCGCGGTGGGCCTGGGCCCAGCGCTCGTACCGGAGGCCGCAGCGCGTGCACGCATGAGCATGGCGCAGCAGGCGGGCGGACTCGCGGGAGGACAGCGCTCCCTGCGACCAGCGCGGCAGACTGGCGTCGATGTGTCTCTCGTACCACCTCATGATGGCATGCTCCCTATCGCGCACAGGGCGAGCGAGGCCAGGAGGACTCCCAGCTCCATCCGCCCGGGCTCGGCCGAGGCTTCCAGCCAGCCCGAGGCCTTCAGATGCTCGGTGAACTGCGTCCGCAGCCGCTTCTCCCGCACCCGGACCTCTCCCCGGGTGAGCTGGAGCTGCTCGGCGGCGGATTCCTGCGACAGCCCCTCCACGAAGCGCAGCTGCGCCAGCGCGCGCCCCTCTTCCGGCAGCGCGTCCAGGAAGCGGCGCACCAGCGTGCGCACCTCGGTGCCCAGCGCCTCCTCCTCCGGGCTGCGGTTCTCGGTGGGCAGGTGCGTCAGCTCGGGGGCGTCGTCCATGGCGACGGCCTCGCGTGCCACACGTCCCGACGCCCGCATCAGGTCGATGGCCGTGGAGCGGGCCACCGTCAGGAGGAAGCCCAGGTAGGGGCGCACCCCGTCATAGGCCTGGCGCATGTTGGGCCGGAAGGCCCGGACGAAGGTCTCCTGGTGCGCGGCGTCCAAATCGAGCGCGGAGAGGGCCACCGTGCGCGTCCCCCCGTCCCCGCCCACCGCGAACCGCCGCGAGAGGTAGCGCAGCACCTCCGGCGAGTAGGCCCGGTACACCTGGGTGAGCACGGCCGTGTCCCCACGGCGAAACGCCTCCAAGACGGACCTGTCGTTTCCTGGCAGCACGGAGTCTCCGTCCCAGGCGAGCCGGCGCGGGCCCCGTGCCCGGCCGTCCGTCACCCTCACAAAAGGGATACGGACTGTGCTCCTCATCTGGGTTGTCGGCTGGAACGATAACCGGTCGATTCCTTGAGCCGGGGGCCCGAATTCGTTGCGCCGCGCAGGTCCTCCGAGCGCAAACGACCGGGGCCGGGGGCGGATGGGCCCCCGGCCCTTCGTCACTCCACAGCCGTGTTCCCGGTGCCCGGCAGGGGCCACGCGGGGAACCCGGCCGCCCACGCAGCGCGGACCCGGGTGAGCAGCCCGGCCCGGACGGACGCCTCCAGCCCCTGCGCCCGCGCGGGGGTGGACTCCCACCAGCCGGCGTTGAAGAGGACAGCGGCCGGACAGGCGTGGAGCAGCTCCCGGAGCCGGTCCTCTGAAGTCCCGGCACGCTCGCCGAGGGCCTCCAGCTGCGACTCCAGCGGCCCCAGTGGCGAGTCCGGCCCGCGGTAGCCCGGGCCGTACCAGGCCTCCGTGAAGCGCACCGGGCCGACCAGGTGGGCATTGAAGTCCGCCAGCTCCTCCGCCGGCACCCACAGCTCCGTGTGTCCCCGGGCGCCCACCGTCCGCACGGGGAAGCGGGCGAGGTACGCCGCGTCCACGTCGAAGGTGGTGACGAAGCCCACGTGCCCGGAGCCCGCGTCCGGCGCGTTCCAGTCGCGCGCAATCTGCCGCGCGTAGGCCGCGTTCATGACGGGATAGAAGATGGGCTGGTCCGGCAGCCGGGGCGGGAAGCCCGAGCAGCCGCTGGCCAGCACGAGCTCCGCCTCCTTCAGCCCTACCGGGCGGTACAGCGTGAGCGTCGTCACCATGGCGGCCCCCCTCCTTATATAGGGGCAGGTCGCGAGCCTCGGAGGGAGCGGCTGCTCCACCGGGGCGCGGAACCTGCCCGGGCCGACGTGGGCGGCGGGGCGCGGCTGACGGCGTT
>JBKGHK010001227.1:0-1934 GCA_046520375.1 Pyxidicoccus sp. 3LFB2 | reverse complement strand
GCAGGACCCGGTGCGCGCGGCGATGCTGGGGGCGCTCGTGCGCTGGCCCCGCCGCGTGTGGCGCCGTGAGCACACCCCGGCCGTGGGGCGGATGCTGCGCGACGCGCTGGACGCGGCGGACCTGTCCCATGAGACGGCGCAGCTCGCCGAGGCCCTGCTGCTGCGCGTGTTCGGCTTGGACCCGGCCTGGGGCTCCACGTGGCTGGCCACGCTCATCAAGGAGCGCGGCGTCCTGCACAACCCCCGGCTGGGTGAGCAGCTCACCGACGACGAGGTGCGTGCCGCCGCGCCCCAGCTGCTCGCCATCGCGAAGGCCTGGGCGCAGCGCGAGCGGGGACAGCCGCTGCTCCAGCTGGCGCACAGCCTGGGCGAGCGCGTGAGTCTGGTGCCGGGCTTCGCCGACATGCTGGGGGATATGTGCGACGAGGCGCCCAGGGCCTGGATGGCGCTGAGCCTCAGCCAGTGGATGTCCAAGCACGGCCGGGCGCGGTTCGAGGCCACCCTGGGCGCCACCGTGCGGCGCTGGTACGACCGGGGCTGGCACTCGGAAATCATCTCCCTGGCGGCCTCGCAGGAGGAGGGCGAGGTCCTCCATCCCGAGCTGGTCTCCGGGCTGGAGCGCGTGGCGCTGCGGCTGGGCCAGGAGTCGCACTCCGCGCTCACCGTCCTCTGGAAGAGGGACTGGCGCGCCTTCGACCGGCTGCTGCCCGCGCTGCTGAAGTCCGACGCCAGCGTCATCTGCTTCCCGGTGGTGCATTACTACCTGCACCGGCGTCGGCAGGATTTGCTGACGCCCTTCCTGGGCGCCCCCGTCATCACCGGCCGCTACGCGACGGGGAAGACGGGCTGGCTCCTGGCCTTCGGCGGCGAGTTCTTCCGGTGGACGCCGGAGCAGAGCGCCACCTACTCGGGCGCCGTGGGGCGGATGCTCGACGACGCCGAGCGGGACACGCCGACGCTGCTGTGGGCCACCACCACGCTCGCCGCCATCGACTGGGCGCCCATGGACCGGCTGTGCGCGCTGGCGGAGGACGTGCGGCCGGCCGTGCAGGAGAAGGCCATCCGGGTGATGGCGCGGTGTGACCAGGGCCAGGGCGTGCCCACGCTCTTGCGCTGCCTGGAGGACGCCCGCGCCCGCATGGCCATCTACGGCCTGCGCCGGGCCTTCAACGGCATGCCGGCCTCGCGCGTGCTCGCCCTGCTGTCCGGCGTGCCCCTGTCGAAGGTCACCGTCGCCAAGGAGGTGGTGCGACTGCTGGGCGAGCTGCGCGCCGACGCCGCCTACGAGCGGCTGCTGGAGCTGGACGGCCTGGCGCTGCACCGGGACGTGCGCATCGCCATGCTGCGCGCCCTGTGGGACCACCTGGACCGCGAGCCGACGTGGGCCGTCTTCGCCCGCGCGGTGGACGGGCCCGATTGGGTCATGGCCTCACGCCTGGGCGACATCCCCGCGGACCGGCTCACCGAGGCGTCGGACCGCAAGCTGTCCGCGCTGCTCGGGCGCGTGCTGGCCCGGCCGGAGCCGGAGGCCCGCATCGAGCTGCTCCAGCGCGCGGCGTACATCGCCGTGAGGGACTCCGAGCGCACCTTCCTGTCCGCCTGCGGCGCGCGGCTGGGCTCGCCCTATGACGACGAGGTCGGCGCGGCCATGAAGGCCGTCCTCCACCGCTCCAACGAGCGGGACCTGGAGCGGCTGGAGGGGATGCTGGAGGCGGTGGCCTCTGACCGGCGCGCGCTGAGCGTGGCCCTGATGACACTGCTGGCCCTGCCCGTGAAGTCCCGTGCCAGCTACATGCAGGCGGCGGCCGCGGCGGAGCGCGTGTTGTCCCGGGACTCCCGGCTGGCGCCGCTGCGGGTGCGCTGCGCGAATGCGGCCCTGGCGCCTCTGGAGCTGGCCGAGCAGCTGGCTCGGATGGGCGAGGCGGGGCACCTGC
>JBKGHK010001226.1:0-1934 GCA_046520375.1 Pyxidicoccus sp. 3LFB2 | reverse complement strand
CCCGAGTCCGCCGTGTCCGAGGCCGTGGTGCCCTCGGCCGCCCCGGGCGCCCAGTCCCGGCGCCGCCGCATCCTGGTGGTGGATGACTCGCCCCTGACCCGGGAGCTCATCTCCAACCTCCTGGAGGCGGTGGGGTACGACACCGTCATGGCCGGCGACGGCGCCGAGGCCCTGGACACGGTGGGCGCCCACCCGCTGGACCTGGTCGTCACGGACCTGGAGATGCCGGGGGTGGACGGCCTGGAGCTCACCCGGCGCCTCAAGGAGCACCCCTCCCACTCCCGCCTGCCCATCGTCATCCTCACCACGCGTGGTGGAGAAGAGGACCGGCGGCGTGGGCTGGCGGCCGGGGCGGACGGCTACATCACCAAGGGGGACCTGGTACGGCAGGACCTGGTGGATGTGGTGGGGCGCCTGTTGGGCTGACAGGCGGTGCCCTCAACGACCTGAGGACAGTCCCGCGCATTGGCTATACTCCCCGCCTCGCGCACGGGGTATGGACAGGGCATGGGCAAGAAAGTGTCGGTGCTGGTGGTCGATGACTCACTCATCTGCCGACAGCTCATCTGCGACGCGCTGACGAAGGACCCCGACATCCACGTCGTGGGCTCCTGCGCGGACGGCAAGCAGGCCATCGAGATGACGAAGGAGCTGCGTCCCCACGTCATCACCATGGACGTGGACATGCCCGTCATGGACGGGCTCACGGCCACCGAGCACATCATGGCCGAGTGCCCCACGCCCATCCTGGTGCTCACGGCGGACCCGCGCTCGCAGGCCCCGGAGCTGACCTACCGCGCGCTGGAGCTGGGGGCGCTGGCCCTGCAAATCAAGCCCGCCATCGACGCCGGGCCGGACGCGTGGAACCTGGTCCGCGAAATCAAGCTGCTGTCCTCGGTGCGCGTCATCCGCCACCTGCGCCGCCCGCAGAAGGGCAACATCACCCCGCCCAGGGTGGCCACCTCGGTGCTGCCGGCGGTGTCCATGGGCGTGGTGGCGGTGGCGGCCAGCACGGGCGGGCCGCAGGTGCTCTTCCGGATGCTGTCGGAGCTGCCGGCGGACTTCCCGGCGCCCATCGTCATCGTCCAGCACATCAACGCGGCCTTCGCCGAGTCACTGGCGGGGTGGCTCGGCGGCACCAGCCGCCTCAAGGTCCGGCTGGCCCAGGACGGCGAGCCGCTGATGCCCGGGCACGTGCTCATCGCCCCGCCGGGCCAGCACCTCATCATCCCCTTCCGGGGGCGGGTGGGGCTCAAGCCGGGCGTGGAGCGGGACGGGCACATGCCCTCGGGCACGGTGCTGCTGGAGAGCGCGGCGCGGACGTATGGCCGGCGCGCGGTGGGCCTGGTACTCACGGGCATGGGCGCGGACGGCGCGGACGGGCTCCTGGCCATCAAACAGGCCGGAGGGCTGGCGCTGGCACAGAACGAGGAGTCCTGCGTCGTCTTTGGCATGCCGGGCGCGGCGGTGGAGCGCAAGGCGGTGGACCACCTCCTCCACGGGGACGAAGTCGCGGGCGCGCTGTCGCGGCTGGCCCGGGGTGAGTCCCTCGCCGTGGGGCGCTGAGCTCGGGTGGGGGCCTCCGAGGCGCAATGGGCGGGCGTGCGCGCCTTCCTCACGGCGCGCACGGGCATGTCGCTGAGCGGGCCCCAGGTCCGCCGGCTGGATGAGCGGCTGGCCGCGCGCAGCCCCGGGCTCACGCCGCAGCAGTACCTCAACCACCTCAAGTCCCCCTCCGGCGCGCTGGAGCTGGAGGAGCTCATCAACGCGGTGGTGGTCCACAAGACGGACCTCTTCCGGGACGAGGTGCAGCTGTCCGCCTTCCGCACTCAGGTGCTCACGCCGCTGGTGGACCGGGCGCGGCGGCCGCTGCGCGTGTGGAGCGCGGGCTGCGCCACCGGCGAGGAGGTGGCCACGCTGCTGGTGCTGCTGGC
>JBKGHK010001225.1:0-1937 GCA_046520375.1 Pyxidicoccus sp. 3LFB2 | reverse complement strand
GGCCCCAGCCGGCCTCCTCGCGCCCGAGGACGCCACGCGAGGAAGCCCAGCCCCGCCCACGCCAGCAGGGACACCACCGCCCCGCCCACGCCCGAGCGAGGCACGAAGCGCAGCACCACGCGGTGCTCGCCCTCTGGCAGCCGCACGCCAAGCAGCCCGTCGCGTGACACCACCTCGCCTGTCGACGCCTTCCAGCCCGGGTGCCAGTTCTGGTTGATCAGCAGCACCGCCGGCCGCGTCGCCACCACGTCCACCTCCACGCGGTTGGGCGTCCACTCCACGCGGCGCGCGGTGCCGGAGTCGGGCGCCTCCAGATATTCCTCCTGGGGCAGGTCGCCGCGCAGGCGCTCGGACATGGGCACCGGCCACGCCTCGCCGCAGGAGATGGAGCCCCGGTTCAGCGCCAGGAAGTACCCCTGGGCCCAGCGGTTGCCACGGGCCTGTGCGAAGGGCTGCTCCGCCTCGGACGGAGTGGGGGGCGGCTCGGCCACCATCGACGCCCAGCGCGTCAGCCTGGCGAAGGCATGCACCTGCACGCCCCAGCCCGCCACCACCACCACGCAGGCGAGCGCCGCGGCCCGTCCCCACCCCCGTGAGCGCCACGAGCGCACCAGCAGCGCGGCCAGCCCCAGCGCGGCCAGCTCGGCGATGAAGAGGCCGGCGGGGACGAGGAAGCGCTCCGGGTAGCGCAGCGTCCCGAAGATGGGCAGCAGCCGCAGCCCGGCGAACAGCGACGGCTTCGCGGCATAGCCCGCCGCCATCCACACGCACAGCGCCGCCATCACCGCCGGGTAGCGCGCGCGGTGGCGGCCCAGCACCACGGCGACGGGGACGAGCGCGAGGGCCACGGGCACGAGGAAGAAGTTGCCCGGGTTGCTGTGCCCCGAGCGCGCGGGAAGCTGGAGCAGCATGCGCCCCAGCGTCTCGAGCGAGTGACACGGCGTGCCCGCCATGATGCGCGGCGCGGAGCGCATCGTCTCCACGAGGGGCCACAGCCGGTACGCGCACGCGGCCAGGGTGAACAGGGCGGTGGCCCCCAGCGCCCACAGCGCCTCGCGCCGCCGCGCGGTGCCGCGCAATTCATACAGCGTGCGTCCGGCCTCCAGCGCGACGAAGAGGGCGCCCATGGGCACCGGGTACGTGCCGCCAAAGCCCAGCAGGAAGGCGAAGACGCCCGCCACCAGCGCCGCGCCGGACACCTTGCCCTCCGCGGCCCGCCGCGTGCCCAGCAGCAGCCACGGCAGCAGCAGGAAGCCCGCGAAGTTCAGCCAGCCAATGGACCAGGACAGCGCGGTGAAGCCGGTGAGGCCGAACAGCGGCGCCGCGCCCAGCGCGCCCAGCGTGGAGCCCACGCGCCGCCGCGCGTAGCGGAAGAAGCCCTCCATGCCGAGCACGAGGAAGGCCCACAGCACCACCGGCTCCGCGCGCCGCGAGCCCAGGGCCGCGGACACCAGTAACGTGGGCGACGCCACCCGCGTCTGCGGACTGCCCAGCGCGTACTGCCCGCCGCACGCCCACGGGTTCCACAGCGGAAGCTGTCCGTAGCGCGTCAGCGTGCGCGTGCCCGCGTCCTCGTACGAGTGCAGCAGGTGCGAGTCGCGGAAGTCATTCAGGGCGCCGGCCTGCTGCAGCGGGCGCCAGCAGGCCACCAGCGCCAGCACGCCGAAGAGGGCCAGGCGGAGGCTGGGAAGGGCAGCGGCGCGGTGGGCGGCGTGGAGCAGCCGGCGGGGCAGGGGCGTCATGGGCGCGCGTCAGTCGTAGAAGGGCCGGGGCTTGCACGGACTGGCGGTGGCCTTGCGCGGCGGAAGGACGGGGGCCGCGTGCAGCTCCGCGTCGATGGCGCCAAACACCTCCGTCACCGGCACGTCGCGCCTGCGGGCCTCACTCATGGCCCAGCTGCGCTCGGAGGCGCCGAAGTCGTCGTCCTGGGACCAGTG
>JBKGHK010001224.1:0-1937 GCA_046520375.1 Pyxidicoccus sp. 3LFB2 | reverse complement strand
CTGGACACGGCGGATGGCCGCCTGCGCCCGGCCGCGGGCAGCGCGCCAGGAGCGCGCGTGCTGCGGGCCCTGGCGTGCTGGGCCATGAGGGGCCGCGAAGCGAAGAGGAGGCGGCATGAGGCAGGGCTCGCGGCTGCGGCTGGTGCTGAGAGACCTGGGCTCTGGCGCCGCCTTCGCCTCCATGGCGGTGTCCGGCCAGCTGCCGGCGTGGACGCTCGCGCTGTACGCGCTGGCGCTGGTGTGTGGACTCGCCGGGCGCCGGCTGTTCGGACGGCGGGCGAAGCTCACCGCGCTGCTGCTCCTGGTGGCGGCGGTGGTGCTGGGCATGAATGTCATGGCTGGCGCACTCAACCTCGTGGTGGCGGCGTGCGGCTTCGCGGGGCTCATCTCCGCGCACCGCCTGCTGTCCACGCCCGAGCCGGCCACCGACGGACAGGTGCACCTGTCCGGGCTGCTGATGGTGGCGGGCGGCGCGGCCCTGTCCGGCGAGCTCGTCTACGGCCTGTTCCTGGTGACGTTCAGCGTGCTGTCCAGCCTGTCGCTGGCGCTGGGCGTGGTGGAGGCGGCCGTCCCCGAGGGCGAGCCGGTGCCGGTGCGCGAGGTGATGCGCCCGCTGGCGAAGGGGCTGGGCTTCGCGGTGGCCGGCGCGGTGGCCTTCTTCATCCTCTTCCCGCGGCTCAACTGGAACATGATGGGCCCGCGCAGCTCGCCGGGCCTGGGCGCCGCCACCACGGGCTTCTCCGACACCGTGCGGCTGGGCGGCGCGGGCACCATCAAGGGCAACCCCCGCATCGTGCTGCGCTCCACCCTCTCCCCGGACCCCGGGAAGGAATACCTGGACGCGTACTGGCTGGGCCGCACCTACGACGTCTTCGACGGGCAGGAGTGGACCAGCGTGGGCCGCCCACCGCGCGGCAGGCTCTTCATGGTGACGCTGCGCCCGGGCGCCGAGGGGCTCGTCCACCAGCGCGTGGAGCTGCTGCCCGCGTACGGCGCCCGCACGGCGGTGGCGCTGGAGACGCCCGCGAGGCTGGGCAACGCGGCGGCCCATACGCAGACGGGAAGCCGGCGCATCACCCTGCAGGAGATGGGGGGCCACGAGGTGCGCTTCCTGGACCCGGCCACCTCGTACACCTACGAGGCCTACAGCCTGCCGCCCGGCGGCAGCGGCGACAGCTTCGAGGACCTGCCCGCCGACGAGCAGGACGCGCTGCTGACGCTGCCCGAGGCCATCGACCCGCGCGTCGCGCAGACGGCCGCGCGGGTGCTGAACGGTGAGCGCGAACCGCTGGCCGCCGCGCGCAAGCTCGCCGACTGGCTGCAGCGGGAGAACGCGTACACGCTGGAGCTGAGCGGCGACGTGGACGACCCGCTCGCCGACTTCCTCTTCACGCGCAAGGCGGGGCACTGCGAGCACTTCGCCACCGCGCTCACGTTGATGCTGCGCACGCAGGGCATCCGCGCACGGCTGGCCACCGGCTTCTTCGGCGGCGAGCGCGTGGCGGGGGGCTACATCGTCCGCGCGGGCGACGCGCATGCCTGGACGCACGTGCTGGTGCCGGGGCGCGGCTTCGTCACCGTGGACGCGACCCCACCCTCTCACCGGGCCAGCCAGTCCTCCGTCGTCCTCCAACGCCTGCTGGCCTTCTACGAGGCGGTGGAGGCGCGGTGGCGCAGCGCCGTCGTCGACTACTCCTTCCGGGACCAGGTGGACGTGGCGCGCGCGCTCGTCCGGCCTCCGCGCTCCCGGAATGGCGACGAGACGCCCAGCCGCCTGCCGCCGCTGCGGGCCTGGGCCGCCGCCGTGGTCGCCGGCATGGTGGCCGTATGCGGCCTGGCGGGGTCTTGCTCGCATTCCTTCGAGCGTGAGCGCCCCGCATGAGGCACGCGCTAGGCCGAACGAAAGGCCATCGGCGGTCAGTCCTTCCGCGTGGCGC
>JBKGHK010001223.1:0-1953 GCA_046520375.1 Pyxidicoccus sp. 3LFB2 | reverse complement strand
CGAGGTCCTCGGGCAGCACGCCGGGCTCCAGCACCACCGCGGCCTGGGACACGGTGCCGCCGGAGAACTCGGCCTCGGTGAAGGTGTCCGGCAGGGCCGCGGCCTGCTCGAACTGGGGGGCGCCGCCGTGCTCGGTGCCGGCCTCCGCGTCGACGATGGCCGGCGGCTGGAACTCGTCCAGCGAGGCGCGCGGCGCGTCGGCGTCCTTGCCCATGCCGAACGACTCGGCCAGCTGGCGGGCCTCCGCCTTCTGGGCATCCGTGGGACGGCCGGACAGGTGACGCGCGGAGACCAGGTCCACCACGCTCATCATGTTGACGCGGCCGTCATCCCCGCCCAGCCCCTTGAAGCGGAAGGTGCCCCACAGACGCACCGGCACCACGGGGCCCTGCTCCAGCGGCGTGCGCAGCGCGAGCGTGTCGCCGGGCTTCAGCCGGTACAGCGGCAGGTGCGGCACCAGCTCGCTCTGGAACTGGCCGTAGCGGGCGTCGAAGTTGCCGTCGTCCATCTTCAGGAAGCGCCCGAGCAGCACGTCCAGTTCGCCCGGCTCGCCCAGCACCCGCGCCAGCGCGGCCTGCAGCGCCGTGGCGCGCTCCACGTCCAGCCGGGCCACCAGGTCCGGCACCTCCGCGACGTTGCGCTCCACCAGCGTGCGCAGCCCCTCGTCCTCGGCCAGCGTGGCGCCTTTTTGGCGCTCGCGGCGCAGCTCCTCGAGGCGCGCGGCGATGCCCAGCTTGAAGTTCTGCTCGTAGGTGGCGTGCCCCATGACGAGGCCCCGCGTGCCCGGCGGAGGCAGCTGCCCGGTGACGAGCTCGAAGCGGGGGAAGGCGCGGGCGAAGCGCGCCACGTCCGTCCCCAGGTAGTCCACGGGCAGCTCCTCGCCCTCGCCCGCCTGCCGCGCCACGCGGTTCTCCAGCACCTCCAGCACGCCCATGGGGTCCTGCGTGAGGCGCTCCCAGAAGGCGGGCTGGGTGGCCTCGCGCAACACGGCCAGGTCGTCCGCGAAGGCGGGCTCCTCCGCGAAGGCCTCGCTGCGCCGGTCCGCGTTCCGGGCCACGCGCTGCAGCGTCAGCCGCAGGTCCTCGCCCAGCCGCCGCAGCCGCGTGTCACGCGCCTCGGAGGTGGGCTCGCGGGCCACGGCGCGCAGCACGGCCAGCTTCTCGTCCAGGGCGTTGCCGCGGAAGGTGGCGCCCATGCCCAGCTCCAGCGGTACGACTTCTTTCACCCCGGGCAGCGCGCGCAGCTGGGACTCGACGGTGGGGTAGTCCGGAATGGGCACCAGCTCCGGGACACCGCCGGGGCCAATCACCACCAGCGGCTCGCTCGGGGAGGCGGCGGCGTAGACCTGGAGGTCGCCGGCGCCGCTCTCGATGAGGCTGCGCCGCGTGCCCTCATGGATGCTGCGGACCAGGGATACGCCCGGGGTGAGCAGCGCCGCTGCTCCGGCCGCGAGCAGCCCCACCACCCAGCTGCGGGGACGGGCCAGCACACTCTGTACGGTGAGCCACCACAGCGTCACGAGGGCTCCTCACTTCGTTGCCGCCGCCGGGAGGGGGGGAACCCGGCGGTGCGGGGGCCTCGGCCCCGCGCGGGGACGCTACACCGGAGGGGCGAGGCGGACCACCCCTGGCCCCCCTCACTCCGGCCGCAGCACGCGCAGCAGCAGGTCCACCTGGGCGTCGGTGAGCACGGACACGTCCACCTGCGCCAGGTCCACCACCTGCCGGACATGGGCCGCCAGCGCCGTGGCGGTGGGGTGCTCGAAGAGGGCGGCCTCGCGCAGGCGCAGGCCGGTGCGCTCGTTGATGCGCGCCACCACCCGGGTGGCCTGCAGCGAGCTGCCTCCCAGCGTGAAGAAGTCCGAGCCCGCCCCCACGCCTCCCGCGCCGAGCACCTCGTGGAAGGTCTCCATCACCAGCGCTCGAAGGGGGCCCGCGGGGGCGGCGTCCCCGG
>JBKGHK010001222.1:0-1955 GCA_046520375.1 Pyxidicoccus sp. 3LFB2 | reverse complement strand
GCTCGGCGCGCTGCGCCTCGAAGCGGACGGTGGCTTCGGTGAGCTGGGCCTCCAGCACTTCGGACCGGGCCGTGATTTCGGTGAGCCGTTCCGACAGCTCGGCGCGCTGTGTGTCCAGATGCGCGGAGCCGTTCCGCGAGCCGGGGCCTCCAGCTCGGAGCGCTGCGCCTCGGCCTGGGCGGTAACGTCAGTCAGCCGCGCCTCCAGCTCGGAGCGCTGCGCTTCGGCCTGGGCGGTGACGTCGGATAGCCGCGCTTCCAGCTCGGAACGCTGCGCTTCGGCCTGAGCCATGACGTCCGTCAGCCGAGTCTCCAGCTCGACACGCTGGGCTTCGAAGCCAGTCGTGAGCTCCGCGAGCCGTGCTTCCAGCTCGGCCCGCTCGGACGCCGAACGTGCCGTGACGTCCGCGAGCCCGGCCTCCAGCTCCGCCTGTCGGGCTTCGAGCTGTGCGATGTCCGCGGTCCGCGCGTCCAGCTCGGCACGCTGCGACTCGACCACGGCCGTGGTCTCCGCGAGGCGCGAGTCCAGCTCCGCCCGCGCGGCGCTCAGCGCGTCGGTGGCCTCCGCGAGGCGCACCTCCAGCGAGCTCGCGCGTTCCTGCTCCGACTGCGCCAGCGCGTTGGCCTGCGCCAGTTGGGCTCTCAGCGATTCCAGGACAGCGCGCTCGGCCTCCAGCGAGCTCTCCATCGCGGTGGCCTTGCCCGCGAAGCGCCGCGCCGTCTCCAGCTGCACCATGAGCAGCTCGGCGTTCTCCCGCTGGGCCGCGAGTCTATCGCGCGCGTCCACCAGCTCCGCGTCGAGCCGGGCAAGGTGCATGCCCCGCTCGTGCAGGGCGGCCATGGCCCGCTGCAGCTCCGAGCCCAGGCGCATGATTTCCTGCCGCGCGGCGCCCATGTGCGCGGCTTCCACGCGCAGGGCCGCCAGCTCCTGATGCGCCGTCTCCAGGGCAATGCGAGCGTCTTCCTGCTCCTGGGCGCGCTCCGCCCCCACCGTGTCGAGGGCCCGCTGCTGCCGCTCCACCCGGATGAGCGCCTCTTCGACTTCGGCTTCGAGCGAATCCAGCTTCTTGCGCGACACCGCTTCCTGTCGCGCCAGGGCCTCGCGAGCCTCGGCCAGCGCCAGCTCGCGAGCCTCGGCGGCTTCCGTCAGGCGGCGGACCTCGTTCTCGCCCTCCCCTGCTTGTTCCCGGAGCCGGGCCACCTGGGCCTGAAGCTCCTGGAGGGACGCATCGCGCTCGGAGACCAGGGCCTCCGCCACGCGCCGTGCGGCCTCCAGCTCGGCGACGGACTCCTCCAGCGCCACGCGGCGAGCGGTCTCCGAGTCCTGGGTCTCCGCAAGCCGAGCTTCCAGCGCTGCCTGCCGGGCCTTCGCGCTGTCCTCCACCGAGGAGCGCTCCGCCTCCAGCCGTGCCACCAGCTCGCGCAGCTCCTGCTCGCGAGCCGTGGCGGCGGCGCGCTCGTCCTCCAGGACGCGCTGCTGCTCGGCCATGACGCGCTCGGCGGCGGCCAGGCGCTCCTGTCGTGCCTGGTCCCGAGCAGCGCTCTCGGCGCGCAGCGTCTCCAGGGCGCTGTCCGCCTCCGCCCGAACCTCCAGCTCGGCATCGAGCCGCGCACGGACCTCCACCAGCGAGGCCTCCGCCTCCGCACGGGCAAGCTGCTCGGCCTCCAGCCGTGTGCGCAGCTGCGCCTGGCCTGCTTCGCCCTCGCTGCGTCCCTGCCGCTCGGCCTCCAGCTCCGCGCGCGCCTTGGTCAGCGCCTCATCGAGACGGCTGCGCTCCGCACGCTCGGCCTCCAGCTGGGTCCGGGCCAGGGTGAGTGCCCCATCCAGACCGCTCCGGGCCTCACGCTCGCCCTGAAGCTCCGCGTGCGCCGACGCGAGCGCCGCGTCGACCCGGGCGCGCTCCTCGCGCTCGACTTCGAGTGCCTCCTGCGCCTCCGCACGTGCCGTCTGCGCCC
>JBKGHK010001221.1:0-1967 GCA_046520375.1 Pyxidicoccus sp. 3LFB2 | reverse complement strand
GGAACTGCGGCCGGTGCGCGACCTGGGCCGCTCGCCGCTGTTCCAGGCGCTCTTCACGCTCCAGAACGCGCCGATGCAGGAGGTGCTCCTGCCCCAGCTGGCCATCCGCCCGCTGGAAGGCGCGCGGAAGTCGCCCGGTTCGAGCTGAGCCTCGACCTGTCCGAGTCGCTGGAGGGCTTCGCTGGGCAACTCCAGGTGGCCGCCGACCTCTTCACCGAGGCGACGGCCGCGCGACTGGTGCGGCACTTCGAGGGGCTGCTGGAGGCCATCGCCTCCGCTCCCGAGCGCCGGCTGTCCGAGTTGTCACTGCTGACGGACGCCGAGCGGCATGAGGTCCTGCGGGCCTGGAACGCCACGTCCGTGGAGCTGCCGGTGGACACCTGCGTCCACCACGCCTTCGAGCTCCAGGCCGCGCGCACTCCGGATGCCCCCGCGGTCTCGTACGAGGGCACCGTCCTCTCGTTCTCGCAGCTCAACGCCCAGGCCAACCGCCTCGCGCACCAGCTGCGCACGCTGGGCGTCGGGCCCGAGGTGCCCGTGGCGCTGTGCTTCGAGCGCTCGGTGGACATGGTCGTGGCCGTGTTGGGCGTCATGAAGGCTGGCGGCGCCTACGTGCCCATGGACCCGGAGTGGCCCATCCCGCGCCTGGAGTTCACCCTCCTGGACTGCGCCGCGCCGGTGCTGCTGACGCAGCAGCGGTTGGTGGGGGCGTGGACTCCGGTGGGCACTCACGTGCTGTGCCTCGACGCGGTGGACGTCTCGCTGCCGTCGCACAATCCGGCTCCGGCCGCGTCGCCCGACAACCTTGCCTACGTCATCTACACGTCGGGCAGCACGGGCACGCCCAAGGGCGTCATGGTGCGGCACCGCTCCGTGCTCAACCTGCATCAGGCGGTGCAGCGGAGCTTCTATGCGGGGACGCCCGCGGGTACGCGCGTGGGCCTCAACGCGCCCATCGCCTTCGATGCGTCCGTCCAGCAGCTCGCTCAGCTCATTGCCGGGCACTGCCTGTGCATCATCCCCAACGAGCTGCGCAGAGACCCTCGAGCGCTGCTGCGATGGCTGGTGCACCACCGGGTGGAGGCCCTCGAGTGCACACCGTCGCTGCTGCGGATGCTGGTGCAGGAAGGGATGCTCCAGGAAGAGGGCGCGCCGCGCCTGCTGCTGCCCGGGGGGGAATCCATCGACGAAGCGCTGTGGCAGCAGCTCGCCGCCGCCCCTCATGCGCGCACCTTCAATGTCTACGGGCCGACCGAGTGCACGGTGGACTCCACCGTCGTCGCCGTGCGTCCAGAGACCCGGCCCACCATCGGCGGCCCGCTGGCCAACGTCCAGGTATACGTGCTGGATGCGCACCTGCGGCCGGTGCCCGTGGGAGTGCCGGGAGAGCTGTTCATCTCGGGGGAGGGACTGGCGCGCGGCTACCTGAGCCGCCCGGCCCTGACGGCCGAGCGCTTCGTGCCGGACGCGTTCAGCGCCACGCCCGGCGCGCGCATGTACCGCACGGGCGACAAGGTGCGCTGGCTGGCCGATGGCACGCTGGAGTACCTGGGCCGCACCGACTTCCAGGTGAAGCTGCGCGGCTACCGGATTGAATTGGGTGAAATCGAAGCGGCGCTCGCACAGCAGCCGTCCGTGAAGCAGGCGCTGGTGCTGGTGCGGGAGGACGTGCCTGGCAACCCGCGCCTGGTCGCGTACTTCACGCACCAGGACGCCGCTCCGGATGTGGCCAATCTGCGCGCAGGACTCGAAAAGCGGCTGCCCGGGTACATGGTGCCGGGCGCCTTCGTGGCCCTGGAGTCCTTCCCCCTCACGCCCAATGGCAAGGTGGACCGGAGGGCACTGCCGGCACCGGACCTCGCCTCTTCGGCGTCGGAAGGCTTCGTCGCGCCGCGCACCGCCACCGAGCAGTCGCTGGCGGACGTCTTCGCCGAGGTGCTGGGTTTGGAGCGGGTGGGCCTGCACGG
>JBKGHK010001220.1:0-1972 GCA_046520375.1 Pyxidicoccus sp. 3LFB2 | reverse complement strand
GGCTTCAGCCCCGGCCGCTCCCGAGACACCTGCCGGACAGCGCGGCTCCTGTGTCCACGTCGCACTGAATCCGCCTCCAGCTTCAGCCCCGGCCGCGCCCGAGACGCCTCCGGACAGCGCCGCGCCCGCATCCACGTCGCACTGAGTCCGCCTCCAGCTTCAGCCTGCCGGCCGCTTCCGAGACGCCTGCGGACAGCGCAGCGTCCGCGTCCACGTCGCACTGAACCTGCATCCAGCTTCAGCCTGCCGGCCGCTTCCGAAGCGCCCCCGGACAGCGCGGCTCCTGTGTCCACGTCGCACTGAGTCGGAACTTCAGTCCAGGCCAGACGTCACTCCGTGCACGGCCCCCGTGGCCGAGACAGACGTCCCACGGCGCACACCTGGAAGCAGGGAGGTTGCCTGCCGGGCCGAGCCCGACGTCCCTCGGCGCACACGTCAGACGCGGGCCGCTTCCTGTCAGACAGCAGCGCCACGTCCCCGGAAGCCCCGGCATTCCCGCGTGCACACCTTCGCGCGCGGGGGGTTCCACATGCCGCACTTCCAGGGTGAGCGCCGGTGGATGCTGCCGGCCCGCAGCGCGGACTGGCTCGTCGTCCCGTCCTTCGGCCTCGCCGAGCACGAGCACGAGCACGAGCCCGAGCGGAACCGGGTGCCGGAGGTCTTCATCACCTCGGCGCTCGACGGGTGGCTGACCACGTCCGCCGCGCGCACGCTGTATGCGATGTATCAAGCGCTCGGCGGCAGCGCCCCGCTGGGCCTGTCCGGCCTGGAGCGCGCCCGGTACGAGCAGCGCCTCAAGCAGCGGCTCACCGATGCATTCCTCCGTGGCGAGCTGGTGGCACTGGAGGTGGAGCGCCCCACCCTCACGCCCCCGCCCTGGCCGGAGCCCGTCTGGCTGCGGCCCCAGGAGGCCCCCGTGCCGGAGCCCACGTGGCTGGCGATTGAGCTGAAGGACGCGGAGGGCCGGCCCGTCCCCCACGCGCGCTACGTGGTGACGCTGACGGACGGCTCCACCCGAGAGGGCACGCTCAACAAGCACGGCCATGCGCGGGTGGACGGGGTGATTCCCGGCCAGTGCCAGGTCACCTTCCCCGAGCTGGATGGAAACAACTGGGCGTGACTACCGACGCTCCGCCATCACGGCCTCGACGTCCGAGGCCTCCTTCGGAATCGCGGCCGTCAGCACCTCACAGCCCTCCGGCGTGACGAGCACGTCGTCCTCGATGCGGATGCCCCGCACGTCCGAGTAGCGCGCCAGCACCTCGCGGTTCAGCCTGTCCCCGGCGCGCGCGGTGAGGCGCGCATCCTCCAGGATGGCGGGCACGCGGTAGAGGCCCGGCTCAATCGTCACCGCCATGCCGGGCTCCAAGTCCCTGTCCAACCGCAGGTACCGGTGGCCGAAGTCCTTCACCCGCGTGCGCCCCGGCGCATAGCCGGCCCTGTCGCCCAGGTCCTCCATGTCGTGCACGTCCAGCCCGAGCAGGTGGCCGATGCCATGGGGGAACAGCAGCGCGGTGAGCCCGTCCACCACCAGCTCCTCCACGTCTCCCCGGAGGATGCCCAGCGCCACCAGCCCGCGCGCCATCTCCCGGTGCGCGGCCAGGTGCACGTCGCGGTAGCGCACGCCCGGCCGCACCAGCGCGATGCTCGCCTTCTGCGCGCGCAGCACCACCTCGTACAGCTCGCGCTGCGTCGTGCTGAAGCGCCCCGTCACCGGCCACGTGCGCGTCACGTCGCACGCGAAGCCGCCCGGGCTCTCGGCGCCCACGTCCGCCAGCAGCAGGTCTCCCTCGGCCAGCACATGGTGGTACTTCAAATTGTGCAGCACCTCGCCATGCACCGTGACGATGGGCTGGTACGCCGGGCGCACGTCGCGCGAGACGAACTCCGCCTCCATCGCCGCGCGCACCGCCGCCTCGCGCACGCCCCGGCCGCGTCGCGCGCATGCCGGACTGGAAGGCCGGCGTGGTGG
>JBKGHK010000121.1:0-19139 GCA_046520375.1 Pyxidicoccus sp. 3LFB2 | reverse complement strand
CCGCAGGGTGGTGCCGGCGAAGGTGCCCGGGCCCTCGAAGCGCAAATCGTTCCGGGCCTCGGTGTTGCTGACGTAGACCTTCCCGCTCACCGGGTTGACGGCCATGTTGAACAGGATGGTGCCCACGCCGGTGTAGACACCGGACGGGCCCGGGACGGGCGCCGGTGGGTTGGCATTGGCGGAGATGGCGAACACGTCCTTGTCCGGCAGGGAGAGCCGCACCTTGTCCGTCCAGGGGCGGCCCAGCACGTCCAGCCAATCCTGGCCGTTGTACTTGAGGAGGACGGAGACCTCCGGCGCCTGCACGCCCTGGAAGTTGATGTTGGGCCCGGGGCCGCCGCCCATGGCCTCGCCGCCGTCGGGCACCAGGAACTCACTGAGGACCGTGGTGCGGTTGCCGGAGTGGAATACGGCCGCGTAGACGCGCGAGCCATCCGGCGTCACCGCGAGCGCGCGGGGCGTGTCTCCGAACAGGGGGATGATGGTGAGCGGACTGCCGCCCAGCGAGGTGCCCAGGTTCTCCGAGTCGAACACCCAGACGTCGGCGCGGCCAATCCCCGGCGTGGTGAGCTGCGGGTCGAACGGCGCATTCTGGCCCCGGTGCGCGGCGGTGATGAAGGCGCGCTTGCGGCCCGGCCCGGCGAAGACGATGTCGCGAGGCTCATCCCCCACGAGCAGCGTCCGCGTCACGAGCCCGCTGTGGCCCGCGGCATCGATGCGCACGACGCTGACGCTGTCGGACAGGTGATTGACGACCCAGACCTCGTCATTGGTCCGCGCCGCGACGGCAACGGGCTCCAGGCCCACCGGCACCGAGCCGCGATGGGAGAGGCCGCTACTGTCGACGCGGAAGATCTCCAGCCGGTTGTCGGGTGTATTGACGGCGAAGAGCAGCTTGCCATCGGGAGAGAGCGCCAGGGGCCGGACCTGCCCGCTCTCGAAGAGCGTGTAGGGCGCCGCGAAGGCGGCTGAGGCCGCCATGACGGCTGACAACATCAGCGCGGCAATGACAGCTCTGGAGATGTCTCGGAAAAGCGCTACATGATTGGACTGCATGTGCCCCCCTGGAATGCCTTCTTGCATCTTCGTGGCATCAGCAGGGGATGTGCAATACCCGACACCCGGTGCGGCGGTCGCGACGAGTGGAGGATTCTGGACACACTGCAAGGGATGCGGCGCGTCGAGGCGCGCTGCGCCACGGCTCAGCGTGACTGCTTACGGAGCTGCTCCCAGGCTTCGATGATGCGACGCGTCTCCTCCTGGGCCAGTGCCTGGAGCTTGGGACCCAGCTGGGCGACCTTGTCGGGGTGGTACTGGGCCACCAGCGCGAGGTAGGCCCGCCTTACCTCGGGTAGCGGGGTCTGGGGCGCGACTCCCAGGACTTCCCAGGGGGAGGGCGGCGGTGCCTGGCGGGGGACGGCGGGCTCCCGTGGCGCTTCCGGCCCGGCTTCGTCCGCCTCGGGTTCGGCCTCGTCCTCGTCGGGCTCGTCCGCCGCGTCCTCGTCCTCGTCCTCGTCCTCGTTGTCCGCGTCCGCTTCGTCGTCAGCGTCCGCAGCTGCCTCGTCCGCGTCGTCTTCGGGCGCATCCGCGTCGGACGCGTCGGACGCGTCGGACTCGTCGTCAGAATCATCCGCTGTTTCGTCTTCGTCCGCTTCTGCTCCGTCTTCCTCCGCCGCGGCCTCGGACGTGTCGTCCTCTTCGTCCTCCGCCCCGTCGTCCCGCGCCTCGGCATCCTCGGCGCGGTCGAACTTCACGCCGCAGGTGGAGCACAGCAGCTTCTCGTTCCGCGCGCCGGCCTCTCCCGGGACGACGCGGAGGTCGAAGCAGTCCCCGCACACGATGTTCCGGCAGTCCTCACAGCGGGCCGCGGACTGCGCCTCCTCCAGGTCCTGGGCACACCGGGCGCAGTCCTCCGGGAGGGGCGCTTCCTCTCCGCAGTGCACGCAGAACACCCACCCCCGGTCGAGGCTGCTCTCGCACTTCACGCACTCCAGGCCGCCATTCCCCGGGTGTTCCCAGTGCTTCCCCTCGCCACACCAGGGGCAGAAGGGCATGAGCCAGGCCAGCTTCCCCGCGCAGTCCGCGGCGTCGCAGTCGAACTCGAGCCGGTACCCCCGGGCGACGGGGCGGGGCTCGTTGTCCTCTTCGAACGACTCACCGCAGGCCCAGCAGGCGTTGAAGAGCGCATGAGACGGCGCCCCGCAGGCATCACAGGCCGGGTTGCCGTGCTCCGCCTTCCAGCCCAGCTCGTCACCACAGTCCGGGCAGAAGCCCATGCAGGGCTTCACGCGCGGGTGGGCGCAGGACTCACGCGCGGCCCGGGCCGCCCTCGCGCGTTGTCCGGGCGGCGCGGGGAAGGGCGGCGTCTTGCCCTGGTCCGTCAGGTGCTCCCACAGGCAGGAGCGGCACACCCGCTTCCTCGGCGCCTTCGCGTCCAGCGCCCGGGTGCCGATGCAGGTCTGGCACACGGCGTCACCGCAGGCGTCACAGGTGCCCGTCAGGCGGCGGCCCCCGAGGCCCAGGATGCCGGAGGTCAGCGGCTCCAGGCAGCACGGACAGGCTCGCATGAGGTTCCCTCGCTGGATGTGGGCCCCTGTCCCCTGAGCCACCGAACGTAGGCCTCCGGAATGCCCGAATCGGCCTCGGAGATCCAGAAACCGCCGGTATCAAGGGCGCGCGTGCCCTGATCGCCCAGCCGAGGTATACCCACGCCCCTGCCAGGGCGGCGCCACCCAGGTGTCGCCCCGGCACGCTCTCGGATGGGCCTGAGAGCCGCCCCATAGACAGAGGAACACGCTCGTGGCCGGAAGTAGCTTCTTTGCCCTGCTGGATGACATCGCCAGCCTCCTGGATGACGTCGCGGCCATGACCAAGGTCGCGACCAAGAAGACCGCTGGCGTCCTGGGTGACGACCTCGCGCTGAACGCGCAGCAGGTGACGGGCGTCACGGCGGACCGCGAGCTGCCCGTGGTCTGGGCGGTCGCCAAGGGCTCCCTGGTCAACAAGGCCATCCTGGTGCCCGCCGCGCTGGCCATCAGCGCCCTGATTCCCTGGGCCATCGTCCCCCTGCTGATGCTGGGCGGCGCCTTCCTCTGCTTCGAGGGCGTGGAGAAGCTGGCCCACAAGTTCCTGCACAGCAAGCACGAGGACGAGGCCCACCATGACGAGCTCGTCAAGGCCGTGGCCAACCCCCAGGTGGACATCGTCGCCTTCGAGAAGGACAAGATCAAAGGCGCCGTCCGGACCGACTTCGTGCTGTCCGCGGAGATCATCGTCATCTCGCTGGGCACCGTCGCCGCCGCGTCCTTCGGTCAGCGGGTCGCCGTGCTCGTCGGCATCTCCCTCATCATGACGGTGGGCGTCTATGGCCTCGTCGGCGGCATCGTCAAACTCGACGACGCGGGGCTCAAGCTCAGCGCGAAGACGGGCACCGGCGGCTTCAGCGGCTTCCAGCGCGCCCTGGGCCGGGGGCTGCTCAAGGGCGCTCCCATCCTGATGAAGACGCTCTCCATCGCCGGCACGGTCGCCATGTTCATGGTCGGCGGCGGCATCCTCACCCACGGCATTCCGCCCGTGCACCACTTCAGCGAGAACCTCGCGCACAGCGCGGGCACCGTGGCCGGCATCGGCGGCGTGCTCGCCGCGCTCATCCCGACCCTCGTCGACACGGTGTTCGGCGTGCTCGCCGGCATCGTCATCCTGCTCATCGTGACGGGCGTGACGCGGGCGTTCCGCGCCGCGCGCCCGAAGCCCGGGTAGCGCCTCCCGGGCCCGCCCGCGCCTTCCGGTTCCCTCCTGCAAACGAGTGAACCCTTGGCGCGGGTTTCTCAGGTTCTTGGAGACAAAGAAGCGCTGTAGGGCTATTCAGGGAAACCATCTTTTCCCCGAGGAGTCAGCCATGCGCTCGAAGTGGCGGTCGACGTTCCTGTCGGTGATGTGCGGTGTCTCGCTGCTGGGAGGCGCCGCGCTCGCGGAGCCCTCCGTGGCGCCTGGCATGGAGTCCCCGGGGGAGGCTCCCGTGGGCGGCCCGGTGAGCTGGGTGGAGGAGCTGGCGACGGGCGAGGGCACCAGCGAGCTCGTGCGCACGCGTGACGGGCTGCTCTTCGAGCCCTCCGGCGTCATGCGCAGGCCCGAGGGGCACCGCAGGCTGATGGGCCTCTACACCTTCCCGGCCCGCGGCCTGGACCAGCGCGTGGACACCGTCCGCCCGCAGGTGGACGCGAAGCTCTTCCCCGGCATGGAGCTGGAGGTGGACGTCCGCGTCCGCGGGCTCAGCGGCGCATGGACGGAGTGGACCACCTCCACGGCGGGAGAGGCCGTGCGCCTGCCCCGCGCCGGCACCGAGGTGCAGGTGCGGCTGGCGCTGCTGGCGGACGCGCAGGGCCGGGGGCCCCTGGTGCGTGAG
Source organism: Pyxidicoccus sp. 3LFB2 (assembly GCA_046520375.1). Taxonomy (GTDB): domain Bacteria; phylum Myxococcota; class Myxococcia; order Myxococcales; family Myxococcaceae; genus Myxococcus. Next base: position 14,734 of record JBKGHK010000121.1, on the reverse strand, counting down.
GTGAAGCTGGAGGCAAGCCTGGAGGGTGGCGAGAGCGAGGCCGAGCCCCAGGGCCTGGCGCCGTTGAGCTACCGCATCTTCGCCACCCGCGAGGGGCTGGTGGGCGGCACGACGGCCAACGGCCACGTCATCCGCAGCTATGACCGCTTCGTGGCGCTGCCGTCGCGCCGGGGGCTCGCGTCCAAGGGCGGCTCCGAGTACCAGGTGCGCGTGTGCTACTCGCGGACGGCCAAGTGCACGACGACGTCCGTCTGGGACGTGGGGCCGTGGAACACGAAGGACGACTACTGGAACCCCTCCGCCGTCCGCGAGATGTGGAAGAACCTGCCGCAGGGCAAGCCCGAGGCGCAGGCCGCGTACCAGGATGGCTACAACGGCGGGTTGGACCAGTTCGGGCGCCGGCCGTCCAACCCCGCGGGCATCGACATCGCGGATGGCTCGTTCTGGACGGACCTGGGGATGAGCAACAATGACTGGGTGGACGTGACGTACCTGTGGACGTCGGGCGGAGGCACGCCCGGGGGCGCCATCGTCGTCGACAGCCACAACGCCAACAACAACGCCGCCAATGCCCGCTTCACCCTGGTGGGCACCTGGTCTCAAGGCACCAGCGCCGGCTACCACGGCAGCGGCTACTACTTCGCCGCCACCGAGGCCGTCTCCGCGCCGGCCGTCTTCGAGTTCTTCCTGCCGGCCGCCGCCACGAAGACCATCGACGCGTGGTGGGTGGCGGGCACCAACCGCTCGCCGACCGCGCCCTTCATCGTCACCACCGCGTCGGGCAACGTGACGGTGAATGTGAATCAGCAGGTCAACGGCGCCCGGTGGAACACGCTGGGCACCTGGGCCTTCCCGGCCGGCTGGAACAAGGTGCAGCTGAGCCGCTGGACGAGCCCCGGCTACGTCGTCATGGCGGACGCCATCCAGGTGCGCTGACGCCTCAGGCGTTCACCGCCTCCTCGGGCACCGGGGCCCGGCGCATGGGCTGGGCCCTACCGTACGTCAGGGAGCGCGTCACCCACTCGACGGGGCCGAAGCGGAAGTGCCTCAGCCAGACATGGCTGAGGAGCAGCTGGAGGGCGAACAGCGCCAACGCCGCCCCCAGCTGCGCCGCCGAGCCCAGCTTCCCCATGAGGCCCAGCCCGTAGCCGTAGAAGAGCAGCACGCCCATCACCGTCTGCAAGAGGTAGTTGGACAGCGCCATGCGGCCCACGGCGGCGAACACCTCCAGCCGCCGTCGCCACGCGTCCCGCTGGAAGAGCAGGGTGATGGCCGCGGCATAGGCCCCCGCCATCCCCAGCTCCGCGAGGTGGCGCACCGGCCCCATCACCCAGGGCAGCCACGGAAGCGTGTCCGGCAGCAGCAGCTTGCGCTGGAACAGCTGCCCGACGAGCACGCCCAGGCCGCTGGCGACGAGCCCCACCCCCAGGCCCCACCCGAGCAGCCGGCGGAAGAACCCCAGGTGCTGGGGCGCGTCCTGGAAGAGGCGGCGGCGCCCCGCCCACAGCCCCAGCAGGAAGCGGCCGAGGATGACGGGCAGGAAGATGCGCAGCATCCGCCAGAGGTCCCCGAAGTAGTACGTCGCGCCGTCGCGCACCGTGTCGAGCCAGGAGCCGTGCAGGAAGGCCTCCAGCACGCGCGCCCGGACGGCCGTGGCGTGCTCGTTGGCGGCCTTCGCGGCGGCCTCCGCGCCCGGAGTCCCCAGCAGCTGGGGCAGCCGTACCAGCAGCTGCGCCAGCGCGGGGCCAAGGAAGATGAGCACCGAGGCCCAGACGAGCAGCGTGCGGTCCGAGCGCCCATGGAACAGCAGCAGCACGAAACCCAGCAGGGCGTACGTGGTGACGATGTCTCCCTGGAAGAAGAGGAAGCGGTGCACGAGGCCCAGGCCCAGCATCACCACCAGCCGCCGCACGTAGAGCGGAATGCCCGAGGTGCCACGGCCCTCGGCGCGGCCCAGCTGCACCGCGAACCCCAGGCCGAACAGGAAGGAGAAGAGGGTGATGAACCTGCCGCCAATCAGCGGGGCGAAGGCGTGGTTGACCACGGAGTCCAGCCAGGTCGGGTTCGCATACGTCGCCTCGAACTGGGCGCGTGACAGGAACATCCGCCCGCTGAACCACAGGTAGACGTTGGCCATGAAGACGCCGCACAGCGCGAAGCCGCGCAGCGTGTCGAGCAGGATGACGCGGTCGCCCATGTCGACCGGACGGGCTTCCGTGCTGGGGGCGGGAGCGACAGTCATGGTGGGGAGTATTGCAAGCCCTACGCCCTGGCGTGCGCCTTGAGGGGCCCGTGTCACGACGGGTGGGATGCCCGTGTATGGGATTGCCGCATCCCGCCGTTGGGACTGCACGGCTTTGCGCTGACGTGACGCAAGGGTTCCTGCTTAAACGTAATTTTATGACAGACAGGCCGTATAGGTTTTTCACGGAAAGTGTGCTTTCCTTTGTCACAGCCGCCGGCCCGTCAGGGGCGGTTCACCCGCAATGCGTAGGAGCACGACATGTCCTCTGGTCCTTACCGAAGGCGCCTCTTTCATGCGGTGGTTCTCGTGGGAGCCCTCACGGGGCCCGCGGCGTTTGGAGCTACGTCGGAGGCCCACGAGGAGGGCCGCAACTTCGACGCCCGTGACGCGTACAACGCGCAGGCGCGCTTCGGCTTCTCGGTGATGCAGAAGGCCGGGCAGACGGCGCTGCGTCAGAGCGTGCCGGAGCTGCTGGTGGAGGTCGACGAGTCGCGCGGCCTGGTGCGCTCGCTCACCAACCCCGTGGGCGCCCTGTCCGGGCCGGCGAGCGGTGACGCGCTGGCCATCGGTCTGGACTTCGTCCAGAAGCACCGCGAGGCGTTCGGGCTGGAGCTGAATGACCTGGCCAACCTGGAGGTCACCGACCGCGTCTATTCGAAGAACAGCGGCATCACCAACCTGTACCTGCGCCAGACGTTCAAGGGACTTCCCGTCTACAACGCGCAGCTGCAGATCAACGTCGACGGCGAAGGGCGCGTGCTGTCCGTACACAGCGACTTCCTGCCCGAGCTGGCGTCCTCCATCGCCAGCGTGGAGCCCCGCGTGGGCGCCGCCGAGGCCGTGGCGAGCCTGGCCCGGCACCTGCGCGCGGAGTCCGGTGAGGCGCCCCGCGCGCTGAAGCCGGAGCCCGGCGTGAAGCAGCGCACGCGCGTGGAGGCCGACGGCCTGTCCAACGAGCCCATCGACGCGGAGCTGGCGGTGCTGCCGGTGCGCCTGGGCGAGGCGCGCCTCGTCTGGCGCTTCCAGGTCCACACCCCGGACCAGCAGCACGACTATGACGTGACGGTGGACGCGCAGACGGGCGAGGTCTGGACGCGCTTCGACTGGGTGGCCTCGGACACGTACAAGGTCTACCCCGTGCCGGTGGAGAGCCCCAACCACACCTCGCCGCTGCCCCCCTCGGACGGCCGCGTGACGGTGACCAACCCCGCCAACGCGCTGGCTTCGCCGTACGGCTGGCATGACACCAACGGCGTCGCCGGGGCCGAGTACACGACGACGCGGGGCAACAACGTCCACGCGTACGAGGACACCAACGCCGACGGCCTGCCGCCCACGACCCAGCCGGCCTGCGGCGCCACGCTCAACTGCAGCTTCACCCTCAACCTCTCCGGCGCGCCGTCCACGTACATCCCCGCGGCCGTCACCAACCTGTTCTACTGGAACAACATCATCCACGACGTCACCTACCAGTACGGCTTCAACGAGCTGGCCGGTAACTTCCAGGTGAACAACTACGGCCGTGGCGGCGCCGGCAACGACGACGTCCGCGCCGAGGCGCAGGACGGCGGCGGCACCAACAACGCCAACTTCTCCACCCCGCCGGACGGCTCGCGTCCGCGCATGCAGATGTACGTCTGGACGGCGCCCACGCCGGACAAGGACGGAGACCTGGACACGGGCATCGTGGTCCACGAGTACGGCCATGGCATCTCCAACCGCCTGGTCGGCGGCCCCAGCAACGTGTCCTGCCTCTCCAACCGGCAGCAGCCGGGCGAGGGCATCAGCGACTTCCTGTCGCTGTGGTTCACCGCGCGGGCGACGGACACCGCCGCGCAGGGCCGTGGCGTGGGCACGTACGCGCTGAACCAGCCCACCACGGGCGTGGGCATCCGCACGCAGCGCTACAGCACCAGCTCGGCCGTCAATACGTGGACCTATGCCAGCATCAACGGCATGGCCGTGCCGCACGGCGTGGGCTCGGTGTTCGCCCAGGCGATGTGGGAGGCCTACTGGGCGCTGGTGACGCAGTACGGCTTCAACAGCAACCTCTACAGCGCCACGGGTGGAGCGGGTAACCAGCGCTTCATGCAGTACTTCATCCAGGGCCTGAAGAACACGCCGTGCAGCCCCACCTTCACCCAGGTGCGTGACGGCATCATCCAGGCGGCCACCACCCTGAACGGTGGCGCGGACGTCTGCCGCCTGTGGACCGCGTTCGCCGCCTTCGGCCTCGGCACCGACGCCGTCTCCAGCGGCTCGACCGGCACCACGCCGACCAACGGCTTCGCGAAGCCGGCGTCCTGCCCGTAGTCTGACAGCGCGCAACTGAAGCAGCGGGCCGGGTGGCTTCCCACGAAGCCGCCCGGCCCGTGTCGTTCAGGGGACGAACCCGTTCGGCCCCGGTTCGCGCCGGGCGCTCGCGGGTTGCTATGTAGCGAGGGGCCCGCGACGTCAGGGCAGGAGCCTGAGCGATGAAATCGAAACTCTTCGCCGTTCGAAGCTACCCCCGCGGTGTGGACGTCGTCCTCCTGCTGCTCCGGCTGGTCTGTGGCTCCGCCATGGCCCTGCATGGCTGGGGGAAGATTCAAACGCCCATGAGCTGGATGGGGCCCACCGCCAACGTCCCCGGGGTGTTCCAGCTGCTCGCGGCCATCTCCGAGTTCGGTGGAGGCATCGCCTGGGTGCTGGGGCTGCTGGTTCCGCTGGCCTCGCTGGGCATCGCCTGCACCATGGCGGTCGCCGTCTTCACGCATGCGGTGGTGATGGGCGACCCGTTCGTCAACATGAAGGGCGGGGGCGCGTACGAGCTGGCCGCCGTCTACTTCAGCGTGGCCCTGCTGCTGATGGTGGCAAGCCCCGGCAGCCTCTCCGCGGACCGGAAGCTCTTCGGCGTGAAGTAGGTGGGCAGGGGGCCCACCCCTTTGGGCGGGGCGGGCCCACCGAAGGGACGTCAGCGCGTCACCGCCGCGAGCACCATGTCCGACAGGCGGCCGATGCGCTCGATGTGGCGGCTGTCCTCCATGAGGCCGGTGGACAGGAAGGAGAACGTCAGCTCGCGCTCGGGGTCCACCCAGAAGCAGCTGGTGCCCGCGCCCCAGCCGCCGAAGGTGTTCGGACTGGCGAGGTTGCCAATGGGGCCGGGCGTGAGGCCCTCACCGCGCACGAAGAAGCCCAGGCCGATGGCGGCGGGCCACGCCTCCCAGCCACGCAGGCCCACCGCGTACGCCATCAGGCTGTTGGGCAGGTGGCCCGTGTAGTTGCGCGCGGCCAGCTTCAGCATCGCGGGCGACAGCAGCCGGTAGCCGTCCAGCTCGCCTCCGCCCTGAAGCATGGCCGTGAAGCGCGCCACGTCCGAGAGCGTCGTCGCATAGCCCCCCGCCGGAATCTCCGAGCCCTCCGCGCCGACCAGCGCGCCAATGCCCTCCACCTCCTGGGGGGAGAACAGCCCGGTCTCCGTGTAGCGGGCCACCACGGGCGCCAGGCGCGCGCGCAGGTCCGGCCGGATGCCGATGCTCGTGTCGCGCATGCCCAGCGGCTGGAAGACCTCCGCGTCCAGCACCTGCGACAGGGTGCGCCGGCCCCCATCCACCTTGAGCACCATGGCCGCCATGACCGAGTGGGCCAGGAGGATGGAGTAGTTCACGCGCTCTCCCGGCAGGCCTTCCGGCAGCGAGCTCGCGGCGAACGCGGCCATCCGCTCCACATTCGTCAGGACCTCCGCCGGTAGCGGAGGCACCGCGGACATGAGGCCGCTGGTGTGTGTCAGCAGGTGCCACAGCTTGATGCCGGCCTTGCCGCGCTGACCGAACTCCGGGAGCACGTCCTGCACCGGCATGTGCAGCCCCAGCAGCCCCCGCTCCACGTAGCTGAGCACGAGCGCGTTCAGGAACTGCTTGCCAATGGACATGCTGACGAAGACCATGTCCTCCGTCAGCGCGCGCTTCGCCGCCCGGTCCGCGTAGCCCTCCACGGCGTGCAGCACCGTGGCCCCGCGCCGGCCCACGTGGAGCGCGGCGCCGTCGTAGCGCTCATGCTGGATGTCGTTGCGAAGCGCCTCTACCACCCGCTGCAAGCGGCTCGGGTCGAACCCGGCCTCCCGAGACTCGATGCTCTTCATTCGTAGACCCCCGTGTTCCAAACGGCCGTCGCAGCGTCCCACGAGCGAGTCTGTAAATCGAGCTTACATAGTTTCACGAGATGGAGCAGGAAGGCGCAGTTCAACGTTGAATTTGGAGAGAGCTGTCAAAGCACAAAGAGGCGAACTCCCTGTTGACCGTTGATATCGGGAGCCATCACGATACCTGCCGCTTCAATCCCCCCATCACCGAGGTCCGAATGCTTTCAGGCTTGGTCGTGCGCCGCTGGTCTGTCGCCGGTGCGATGTCGCTGCTGGTCGGTTGCGGTCCGGAAGTCGTCGAGGAGAAGCAGGCGCAGGAGCCGGTATCGTCCAGCGGGCAGGAGATTGTCGGCGGTACCGCGACGACCATCACCGAGAACCCCTGGCAGGTGTCGCTGCAGTCCACCTCGGGCTCGCACTTCTGCGGTGGCTCGGTGCTCAACGAGAATTGGATCCTGACCGCGCAGCACTGCGTGAACTCGGGTGGGTCCATCTCCAGGCCGGGCCGCATCCTGGCGGGCAGCACCTCGCGCTCCGGCACCGGCCAGGTTCGCACGGTGGCCGAGGTCGTCGTGTATCCCGGCTACGTGGACGCCAACGTGGGCAAGGACATCGCGCTGCTGCGCCTGTCCACGCCGCTGGACCTGAGCGGCGCCAACGTGAAGGCCATTGGCATGGTGACGGCGGCTGACGCCACGGGGGGCGTCACCAACACGGGCGTCGTCTCGCGCGTCACCGGCTGGGGCTCGCTCTCCAGCGGCAGCAGCTCGCTGCCCAGCACGCTGCAGACGGTGGACGTGGGCATCATCAGCAACGCCCAGGCCCAGTCGTCCTACCCGAATGAGACCATCGGCGCGGACCAGCTCGCGGCGGCGTCTCCCGGCAAGGACTCGTGCCAGGGTGACAGCGGCGGTCCGCTCACCGTGCTGAAGAACGGCACCCGCGTGCTGGCCGGCGTCGTCAGCTGGGGCTATGGCTGCGCCGACTCGCGCTACCCGGGCATGTACGCCCGCGTGTCGACCTTCGAGAGCTGGATCACCTCGAAGATCAACGGCACGACGCCTCCTCCGGGGTCGACGCTGCTGTCGAAGACGGGCCTCTCCGGCGCGAGCGGCAGCTTCCAGCACTTCGCCATCACCGTCCCCGCGGGCGCCACCAGCCTGACGGTGACGCAGTCGCTCGGCACGGGTGACGCGGACCTCTACGTGCGCCAGGGCTCGCAGCCGACGACGACCACGTACAACTGCCGCCCGTACCGCAGCGGCAACGCGGAGAGCTGCTCGTTCACCAGCCCGGCCGCCGGGACCTGGTACGTCTCCGTGCGTGGCTACTCGGCGTTCACGGGCGTGTCGCTGACCGCGACCGTCCCGTAGCGCCTCCGCGCCGCACCCCGGCGCTGGATGTGAAGGCTTGAAGAATCCCGAGGCCGGAAGCCGCTGACGCCAGCGACTTCCGGCCTCGGTGTTTTCAGGCGCTGGGCGTCACGCCGCCGTCCGGAGGGCCTGGTGAGTTGATGATGGCGCTCTGGGTCCAGGCGGCCAGGACTCCACCTCCGCGGCGTTCATGAGCTGTACTCCAAGGCCTTGGAGAACACGACGCAGGACGAGTACCTCGCCTTCCAGGAGGAGGCGGACCGGGAGCGATAGTCGGCATGTCGTCCACCCCGACGCACGGACTGTCAGGGATGCGGCTAGAGTAGGGGAGTGGCGACCCCTCCTCGATGCTTCAACTGTGGCGCTCCCTTCCTGAAGGCACTCGCCGAGGAGCCACTCTGTGGCCACTGCGGCGCGGCGCGGCCGACACCCCGGCTGCCACAGCGGGCGGGCCCTGTTTCCACGAGCCGTCCCCCCTCTCGGCCAACGTCCCCCGGGCTGACGCTCATCTTCTCCGGAGCCGCCGTCGGAATGTGCTTCCTGGGCGGTGTCGCGTTCTATCTGGTCATGGGCCCGGCCGACCTGGAGCGCCCCGTGCCCGCCCGGACTCCGCCTCCTGTCGCCAGGCCCGTGTCCCAGGCAGCACCTGTTCCTGCTCCGCGCCCTCCTGTGCAGAGCCCGCCCACCCCACCGTCCGTGGCCCCGGCCCACGTCCACCCGCCCGCGGTGAAGAAGCCCGCCCCGCGCACGCCCCAGACGAACGAGGCCTGGGGCACCCAGCGGCTGACGAAGCAGCTGAAGGCCTACGACTTCTGTGGCCGCGAGGCCATCCTGCGCAAGCAGGACATTCCGCGGCGCTACCGGCTGCGAGCGAAGTTCGGCCCTGACGGACAGGGCACGGATGGACAGGTGGAGCCCGCGCCCGTGGCGATGTTGAACGCCTGCATCCGCAACAAGACGCGGTACATCTTCCTGGGCAAGCCCCCGGAGGCGCGTGACTTCGAGGTGGAACTCACCCTGTCGTTCGCGCACCTTCGGCCCACGGGCAAGCCGGAGACCTACGACGACCAGTGGAACATCGACAGCAGGGATTGAGCGACAGGGCCCGCCGACCCGGGCTCCGCTGGACACCGCGGGACACATGCCCGCGTTGATGCACCCCAGCCCCACGTAGCGGCGTCGAGGTGCCGGCGGGCAGCTGCGCGGGTGACGCGCCCTGCCCGCCGGGCGGCTTCCGTCGCTCGGGAATCGTCAGCGGTTCACATTGCTGTTGTACAGATTGCCGCCGCCCGTGCGGACATCGCCCTGTGCCGTCGTGCCCGTCGTCGCGCTGGTGGCGTAGACGACGTAGCCAACGGAGTCGTCCAGGTCGACGATGTTGCCGGAGAAGGCGTTGTTCTTGCCCGTCTCGTAGCCGGTGCCGTGCGTGCGGACCTGGAAGGCGTCCAGGACCTTGGGGTTGCCCTGGCGGAAGCCCCGGTTGTTGCGCACGACGGTGTTGACGCCCTTGACGTCCACGAAGCTGTCGGCGCTGTTCTCCCCGGAGATGCCCGCGCCGTTGAAGGTGCAGCCCTCCACGAGGGTGCCATCGGCGCCTTCCTTGATGTCGATGTGCTCCGCGGTGATGCCCCCGGCGAACACGGTGGTCCGGATGACATTGCCGATGACGACATGCTCGTAGTTGGAGCTGGCGTCGGAGCCGACATAGGCCCCCTCACCGTACTGGGGCTGATGCCTGCCCGTGTCGTGGATGTTCGAGGCCTCCAGCGTGTTGTAGGAGCTGCCGTCACGGAAGTGGACGCCCTCGTCGCCGATGGTGTGGACCTCCAGCCCGTGCAGCAGGTTGTGATTGCCGTTGTCGACGATGACGCCCTTCTGCGCCGTGGTGACGCGAAGGTCGCGAAGCTGCCAATGGTCTCCCGTCAGGTGGATGCCGTAGGAACCATCGCTGACCGAGGTTCCCCGGAGGGTGGCCGGGTTGCCGGGGTCACAGCTCTTCAGGACGATGGGCTGCGCGGACGTGCCGCTCCGGCCCGAGTAGAACAAGCCCTGGCCACCGGGGTCTCCGCTGTTGCTCCGGTCGCCGGTGTAGATGCCCGGAGCGAGCAGGATGACCGCACCCGGGGCCGCGTTCTTCAGGGCCGTCTGGATGCTGGCTGTCGAGGCCAGGGCGCCCGCACAGGTGCCCGTGCCGCCGCCGCTCTGGGTCGTCGCGGTGACGGTGACGCTGTTGCCGGAGGTGTTGCCCGCCGCGTCCTGGGCCCTGACGTAATAGCTGTACGTCGTCGAGGCCGTGAGGCCGGTGTCGCTCGTCGAGGTGCCGCTCACGTTCTTCAGGAACACGTTGTTCCGGTAGAGCGCATAGCCGGTGACGCCCACGTTGTCCGAGGACGCGCTCCAGCTCAGGTTGATTTGACTGCTGGAGACTCCGGAGGCCGTCACGTTCGACGGCACGGAAGGCGGCTGGGTGTCTCCCGTGCCTCCGCCGCTGGTGATGAGGTCCAGCTGCGGCACATTCGTGCTGCCTTCACTGCTGACCAGCGTGGTGTACTTGCCGACGGTCTCCTGCAGCACGAAGGACACCGTGCCGTCCCCGGCCGCCTGCGCATTCACGTAGGCCGTGACGTCCAGCTCGTAGTACTTCGCCGTGGTGTTGATGGCGACGCCGCCCACCAGGCTGCCCACGGGCGGCATGTTGCTCCAGGTGAGGGAGGACTCCGCCCAGCCATCCGTGGTCTGGAATGCCTGGAGTGTCGTGCTCGCGGACGCGCTCCCATGGACGCGCAGCCGGGCGCTGGTGACGCCGGTGATGCCTGTCAGCCTGAACTTCAGAAAGGCATACCGGCTCGTCCCCGCGTCGGTCTTGACGTACAGCGAGGCGCTGGAGCCGTAATTGGAGGTGGCGTTGCTCTCATGGACGTGGGCGTCTTCCGAAGCCGTCAGCGTCGCGAGTGCCTGCTGCTGCGTGCCCTGGGTTTCGGCCTCCTCCGCCCCGTCCACGCCACAACCCGCGAGCGCCACGGTCAGCCCCGCGAGGAGGAGCTTCCCTCCGCCGTACTGCCTCTTCAGTCCCTGCCTGTCCGTGCCCATGGTGTCTCATCCCTTCTTTTCGAGTTAAAGCAGCTTAACCCGAAGGTGATTCCATGACGGCTGAATCCATGGGCGGATCGACTCAGCAGCCTCCGACAAGCGCTCACGGCACGGTGACGGTGCTCAAGACGTCCACCCAGACGGGCGCGGGCACCACCGACAGTCTGGCCGTCACCGCGACGAACCGCATGGTCCGCATCGTCAGCGGCGATGGCCAGTACGCCATCGGTCCGGGCAACGACTACAAGATCTGGTTCTACTGAGCAGCCCGGCGCTGAGTCCCGTCATCCTCTTGGGTGCCGGGGCTCACCTCCAGACCGAGAATCGACACATTCTTCTCCACGGGATGTTTCGGCACCTTGAGGCGGTTCGCGGGAAAGTCAGGATCCGCGTACCCCAAAGACAGCCCACAGAGAATGACGAGCTCATCCGGGATGGCGAGCTCGCGGCGGATGACTTCTGGATACGTCGTCAGCGCGGCCTGGACGCAGGTGGCGATGCCGCGGGCCGTCAGGCCCAGGACCAGCGTCTGGAGATACATCCCGACGCCCACCGCATCCACGAGCCCCAGGTCCCGGTGCATGCACAGGATTCCGACCATGGGCGCGCCGAAGAACTGGTAGTTGCGCTGTGAAGCCAGCGCCCTGCCGGCATCATCATCCCGGGCAACCCCCATCGCGCCATAGACGATGGCTCCCAGCTCCCGGCGATGCGCCCGGAATGACGGTGGCAGCGGCGCCAGCTCCCGTGGATTCGCCCTCACCTCCGCCATGAGGGCCTCGCGCAGGCGCTCCGTGCGCTCGCCCTCCGTGAGGAAGAGGCGCCAGGGCTGGATGTTCGAGTTGGAGGGCGCGAGCTGCGCGAGCGCCAGGGCCTCCGCGAGCAGCTCGCGAGGAATCGGGGTGGGGAGAAAGCGGCGGGTCGAGCAGCGGCTCCGGACGAGTCCCTCGAAATCAAACATGATGACTGTTCAAACCGGGTTCATGGGTGTTGGCGGCGTCGGTGGGCCCGGTTCCTGGCCGTGGCTCATATCACCAGGTCTCGCCGCCGGGGTACCGCTACGCGGCTTGCACGGTATCGCCGAGCCGCACTTTCTGTTTGGCGGGAGCGCGGTGTCTGAGGGACATGCGCCTCCATTTCGACCTCGTCCTGCTCTGTCTGCTCTGCGCCTGCGGCCTTCCTCCAGCAGAAGAGGAGGCGCCCGGGAATGGAGCACTCGAAGCGCCGCTCTGCGCGGCACCGGCGTACACCCAGCCGCTCCCCGTGTTCGGGAACAGCGGCCCGTGCCAGGTGGACCGCTCCTCTCCGGAGCCGTCTCAGTGGGTGACCACGCCCAGCCCCGGACCGGTGGGCGCGCCCGGCTCCATCCAGTATGGCATCGCGGACCCGGATGACCCGACGAAGCGCTGGGACGTCTACGCGAACCTGACGTACGCCGTGCGCGGCGGACGCGCGCTCCAGGGAGACCTCTGGATTCCCCACGGGCCCCGCACGGTGAAGCCCGGCATCCTCGTGGGCATCCACGGGGGAGGGTGGAAGGAGTGCAACCGCCGCCGGGATGCCGTGCACGACTTCATCCGCCGCGTGGCGCGCGAGTCGGGGGCGGCTTTCTTCAACATCGAGTACCGGCTGTCCCAGGAGGGCGGAATGTTTCCCGAGAACCTCCGGGACGTGAAGTGCGCTCTCCAGTTCGTCACCGCCAAGGCGCGGAGGTACGCGCTGCCGGTGGACCCGGACCGCCTCGGTGTGCTGGGCGAGTCCGCGGGCGCGCACCTGTCGGCCATGCTTGCCTTGACGCAGCACCGCGATGACCTGGACCCGGGATGCACGTCCGACGGCATGCCCGTGCCCAGGCCGAAGGTCGTCGCCGCCTGGGCCTTCTCTCCCGTGGCGGACCTGCCGTCCCTGGCCTTCTCCACGAGCGCGGCGGCGGATGCGCCCCGGCTCTACACGAACAATGCCTGCGCTCCCGGGGTGTCAGTGGATGCGTCGGCCTGCACGTGCGGCGTGGCCAACCGCTGCGTGGACGCCTCACCGCTCCAGCATGCCTGTGGCCTGTCGTTCGCGGCGGGAACGCGGCTGACGCTCATCCATGCGCCCCGCACCACTTCGGGCGCGGAGTACGACGCGCTGATTCCGCTCGAACAGCCCTTCCGGCTCTTCGCCGCCGTGTCCGCCTTCACGCCGGAGCGCGCCGCGCTGTGGGTGCCGGATGAAGCGGCGGTGCGGGCCTGGGGCTGCGATGCGGATGGAGACGTCCCGGACTCGGCGCACGGGTTCTCGCCGTGTCTCACCATGCCCCTCGCGCCCCGGCTGCTGACGTCCATTCACGAGGTGCTCGGCGGGAGCTGAGGCGCATATCGGCCTCCGACTCGCGAAGCCCCCGTGGACGGGGCTGCGCCCGGCGCGGAAAGATGTGCCCCATGCCGAGAGCACGCCCCAGCCGCACCGCGACGAAGATTGCTGGCTTCATGCTGTTGCTCGACTCCGTGCCCCGGCTCGCGCCCGTGCTGCCCTCGGGCGCGGCGGCAGCGGCGGAGGCCATCCTTCGTGCATCCGGCGCGGTCCCGCGGCCTGAAGTCGACCTGCTGCGCACGCGCCTGACGGTGCGGTTCTATGAGGGCGCCGAACGGCTCCTGGGAAAGGGCCAGCTCCTCTGGTTCGGGGTGCGCAAGCGCTGGATGCATGAAGTCGTCGAGCAGGCCATCACCGAGGGCGCGCGACAGGTGCTCGTGGTCGGCGCCGGGTTCGACCCCCTGGCGGTGAGTGTCGCCCGTCGCCATCCGGACGTGCGGTGTGTCGAGGTCGATGCGCCGGCCACGGCGGAGCCCAAGCGGGCCGGCATCCAGGGTGGGGGGCTCTCGCGGCCGAACCACGCCGTCCTCGCGGTGGACCTCGCGGCGAACTCGCTGGAGGCCGTCCTCGGGGCGGCGGGCTGGCGCGCGGACGTGCGGAGTGTCGTCGTGGCCGAGGGGCTCCTCATGTATCTGGCGCCCGCGCAGGTCTCCGCGTTCCTGGCCCAGGTGCGCGCCTGCACCGGCCCGGGGAGCCGGCTCGCCTTCAGCTCCATGGGGTTGGACGCGGAAGGTCAGCCCCGGCTGCTCATCGCCGGGAGCCTGCTCGGGCGCGCCATCCGCTCCGGGCTCCGGCTCGCGGGCGAGCCCCTCCGGTGGGGAATCGCTCCCGCTTCGGTGCCTTCGTTTCTCACCGAGGCCGGGTACCTCGTCCTGGAGCAGCCCACCCCGCAGACACTCCGTGAGCGCTTCCTCACGCCCCATGGGCTCGACGCGGAACCCCTCGCGCCGTACGAGCATCTCGTGCTCGCCGAGGTCCGCTGACAGCGCGGGCATGGGCGGCGTCGGACACGCCGCCCTCGCCGCGCACTGCGTGATTTCCTGGGAATGCGGCATTTGCCTCTATTTGCCCTATACTCGCGGGCGCGCTGCTTTTCACCTCCCAGGACACGCCCATGCTGGTTCTCCCTCCTCGCCCACCGCGAACCGCCAGTCCCCTCACTGCGCGCCAGCTCCTCCTGGCGCTGCTCGTGCTCACCGTCGGCGCGTCGGCCTGCCTCGGGCAGGACGATGGGGCCCTGGGCACGGAGGCGCGGCTCCAGACGACCCCCTTCCATGAAGAGGAGGAGCCCGACGTCTGCGAGGAGTGTGACGGAGGCGCTGACGCCGGAGACGCTGGAGACGCGGGTGACGCCGGAGACGCGGGCTGCACTCCGCCCGAGAAGGAGTTCACCGAGACCGCCACCTGCGTGGGCGACGCGGGAGTGGATGCAGGCTCGGACGCGGGAGTGGATGCAGGCACCGACGCGGGCGTGGACGCGGGAGCGGATGGAGGTGGGGACGCGGGGGCGGATGCAGGAGCGGATGGCGGTGGTGGCGGAGGCGGCGGGGG
>JBKGHK010001219.1:0-1982 GCA_046520375.1 Pyxidicoccus sp. 3LFB2 | reverse complement strand
CCTGCGCCAGCCCCAGTCGCTTCGCCCCGCCCTCGCGGGTGTCTCGCGGGCGTTCCTCGCGCTGGGCGATGCGCCGGACCAGGAGCGCATGGAGTGCGCCTTCATCGAGGCGGCGCGGGGCGCGGGCGTGCGGCACGTGGTGAAGCTGTCGGCCCAGTCCGCGGGCCTGCCGGTGCCGGTCAGCTTCGGGGTGGTGCATCGCCGCATCGAGCAGACGCTCGTGCAGTCCGGGATGGCCTTCACGCTCCTGCGGCCCACCTTCTTCCAGCAGTCCCTGCTGCTCTTCGCCTCGGACGTGCGCCGCCGTGGAAGCTTCGCGGCGCCAGCCCGGCACGCGCGCATCGCCATGGTGGACTGCCGCGACGTGGCCGACGTGGCGGTGCGCTGCCTGGGCGGCCCCGGCTTCGAGGGGCGCGTCCTCACGCTCACCGGGCCCCAGGCCCACAGCCTGCCGGAGGTGGCGACGCTCCTGGGGCAGGTGCGTGGCCGCCCCGTGCGCTTCACCGCGCTCCCGTCACTCGTCGCGCGGGTGATGCTGCCCTTCGTCTCCGGGATGCCGCGCTGGCAGTCCAACCAGGTGGTGGACCTCTTCCGGGCACTCGAGCGCGGCTCCCAGGAGCACCCCACCGCTGACGTGCAGGACGTCCTCGCGCGCCCGGCCCGTCCGCTCCCGGGCTTCCTGGCCGAGCACGCCGACGCATTCACCGGCCCGTGAACAGTGGTCGCTTCCCACCGTCTGCAGGCGGGAGCCGTTGACAGCGCCGGGGCTCCTCGTCGAGGAGGAGGCCATGATTTCACTCCCTGAAGGCGCGTCGATGAAGGACTACCAGCGCTACATCCACGAGTTGGAGACGCTGCATGGCTGGCTGAAGGTGGACCTCGTCCACAACTGCTTCCTCATGGGCGAGGAGGTGGGCGAGGTGTTCAAGGCCGTGCGCCGCTACAACAAGCTCTTCGACGAGGGGCAGGGCACGCCTCCGGAAGCGGCCCGCGCCCAGCTCGCCGAGGAGCTGGTGGACGTCTTCAACTACCTGCTGGCCATCGCCAACCGCGTGGACGTGGACCTGGAGCAGGCGTTCCGCGAGAAGAACGCCAAGAACCAGCAGCGGACCTGGAGCTGACCGGCACGCCGCTACCAGCGCAGGGCCTGGAGCAGGTTGACGTAGTCGTCCGTCCACACCCGGCGCGACAGCAGGGCCTCCGAGGCGCGCACCTGACTCCACCCCAGGTGCTCTTCCAGCCAGCGGGACTGGAGCGGGCTGGGGGTGAGGGCGAACCAGCGGCTCGGGGACTGGCCCTGGTTCAACTCCGCGTCGCTCAGTGACTCAGCTCCGCTGAGCGCGCACTGCAGCCCGAGTGACGCGCCCAGGCGGGTGAGCACCGGGGCCAGGTCGAACAGCCGGCTGGAGATGTGGAAGAGCAACAGCCCGCCGGGCCGCAGCTTGCGCAGGTACAGGTCGATGGCCTCCTGCGTGAGCAGGTGCGTGGGCACGAAGTCACTGGAGAAGGCGTCCAGGATGATGACGTCGTAGGCCTGCGCCTCCGCCTCCTCGAGCCGAAGCCTCGCATCGCCGGTGACGACGCGCACCTCGGCGGCGCTGCTCCCGAGCAGTGTGAAGTGGCTGCGTGCGAGCCGCTCTACCTCGGGGTCCAGCTCGTAGAAGTCCCACCGCTCGCCGCCGCGCCCGTACGCGGCGAGGCTGCCGATGCCAAGCCCCACCACGGCCACGCGGGCTCGCGACGGGGACTCGGCCAGCACCCGGCCCACGGGCGAGCCGCGGTGGTAGTAGAGCAGGGGCTCCCCCAGCGCCTCCTCCGCGCGCCGCTCCACCCCGTGCACCGTGCTGCCGTGCTGGAAGAGGCGCAGCCCGTCCACGTCCTTCACGGTGTAGAGGCCGTAGAACGTCCGCGCGCCGTCGACCCGGCTGTGCAGGAGCTTCACCGCCGCGAGCGCCAGGATGGCCACCATGGCCACCGCCGCG
>JBKGHK010001218.1:0-1986 GCA_046520375.1 Pyxidicoccus sp. 3LFB2 | reverse complement strand
CGCGGCCCCCGAGCCGATGACGTGGCACCGCACGCTGGTGGTGCGCGGCCCCGCCACGCTCCCCATCGTGCTGCACCCGGCCTGAAGGGGCGCACGCTTCAGAGCGGCCCGCCCAGGTCCACCGGCGGAGGCCCGGCGGCCGCGCGCTCCCCATGGCCGATGCGGGAGTGCTTGCGGCCGTAGCCGAAGTAGATGGCCAGGCCCAGGGCGAGCCAGCCGAGGAGGCGCAGCCAGGTCTCCAGTCCCAGGCCCGCCATCAGCGACAGGCAGATGAGGATGCCCAGCACCGGCACCACCGGGACGAAGGGCGTGCGGAAGGGCCGGGGCAGCTCGGGGCTGCGGTAGCGCAGCACCAGCACTCCGCCACAGACGACGACGAAGGCGAACAGGGTGCCGATGGACACGAGCTGCCCCAGCAGGCCGATGGGGAACAGCCCCGCCACCGCCATGGCCACCGCGCCCGTCAGCAGCGTGGAGGCGTACGGCGTCTTGAAGCGCGGGTGCACGCGGGAGAAGAACGGCGGCAGCAGCCCGTCGCGCGACATGGCGTAGAAGATGCGCGGCTGCCCCATCAGCATCACCAGCACCACCGACGACAGCCCGGCGATGGCGCCCAGGCTGACGATGGGCCGCAGCCAGTTGAGCGCATCGCCCGCGGCGGAGATGGCCACGTACACGGGCTCCGGCACGTTGAGGGTGGTGTAGTGCGACAGGCCCGTCATCACCCCCGCCATGAGGACGTACAGCAGCGTGCAGACGGCGAGCGAGCCGAGGATGCCCACCGGCAGGTCCTTCTGCGGGTTGCGCGTCTCCTGCGCGGCGGTGGACACGGCGTCGAAGCCGATGAAGGCGAAGAAGATGACGCCCGCGCCCGCCAGCACGCCGCTCCAGCCGAACTCGCCGAAGGTGCCGGTGTTCTCCGGGATGAAGGGCGTCCAGTTGGCCGGCTCCACGTAGAAGGCGCCGAAGCCGATGACGAGCAGCACCACCGTCACCTTCAGGAAGACGATGATGTTGTTGACCCGCGCCGACTCGTGCACGCCCACGACGAGCAGCACCGTCAACAGCCCCACCAGCAGCGCGGCCGGCAGGTTGACGATGGCGCCGGTCAGGTGCGGCGTGTGCGAGCCCGCCGCCACCTCGAAGGGCGCCGTCGTCAGCGCCGTCGGCAGGTGCACGTTCAGGTAGTCCCGCAGGAACGAGGTGAAGTAGCCGGACCAGCCCACCGCCACCGTGGAGGACGCGAAGAGGTACTCCAGGATGAGGTCCCAGCCGATGATCCAGGCCACCAGCTCGCCCAGCGTCGCGTAGCCGTAGGTGTAGGCACTGCCGGCCACCGGAATCATCGCCGCGAACTCGGCGTAGCACAGGCCCGCGAAGAGGCAGCCCAGGCCCGCGAGCACGAAGGCCAGGACGATGGCGGGCCCCGAGTGCTGCGCCGCCGCCGTCCCCGTCACCACGAAGATGCCCGCGCCGATGATGGCACCCACGCCCAGCAGCGTCAGGTGGAAGCCGGTGAGCGTGCGGCGCAGCTCATGCCCGGCGCCCTCGTCGACCTGAAGCTGGGCAATGCTCTTCTTCGACCAGATCCCCATGCGCGGCAGTCAATACCGGCGCCTCCCCTGGGAGGAAGCGCCGTGAGCCGTGGCCCTGGGCGAGTGTCACCCGGAGGGCGAAGCCCCCGGACTCGAAGCCCTCGGGTGGGGGCTAGATGCGGCGCCAGTCCTGGCGGCGCGGCTGCTGCGTGCGGCGGTCCTCACGCGACTCGCGGCGGTCCTCGCGCTGCTCACGCCGGTCCTCGCGCAGCTCCTGGCGGTTCTGGTTCATCTCCTGCTGACCCAGCTGGATGAGCTCCACGATGAGCGCGCGCTTGCGGTGCAGCGCCCCGTCGCGACGCATGCCCTCCAGGTCCGACAGCTCGCGGGCGATGGCCTGCCGCGTGCGCAGCGAGGCCGCCTCCACCCCTCGCGTCGCGCCGGGTCATCC
>JBKGHK010001217.1:0-1998 GCA_046520375.1 Pyxidicoccus sp. 3LFB2 | reverse complement strand
GTGATGGAGCCCTGCCGCTGTCGTTCGCGCAGCAGCGCCTGTGGTTCCTGGACCAGTTGGAGCCGGGCAGCGCGTTCTACAACGTGCCCTCGGTGGTGAAGCTGACGGGACATCTGGATGCCGATGCCCTGGCAAGAAGCATCCAGGAGCTGGCACGTCGCCACGAATCGCTGCGCACCACGTTCCGCGCGAAAGCCAGCGGCCCGGCGCAGGTCATCTCGGACGAGCCGGTCACGGACTCCCGAGAAGCAGACCTGAGCCACCTGCCCGTCCCGGAGCGGGAAGCCGAGGCCAGGCGCCGGGTGGAAGAGGACTCCCGGCGCCCGTTCGATCTGGAGCGTGGCCCGCTGTTGAGGACCACGCTGCTGAAGCTGTCGGAGCAGGAGCACGTGCTGGTGCTGGTGATGCACCACATCGTCTCCGACGGCTGGTCCATGAGCATCCTCGTGCGCGAGGTGGCGGCGCTGTACGAGGCATACGCCCAGGGCCGAGAACCCCGCCTGCCCGAGCTGCCGGTGCAGTACGCGGACTACGCGGTATGGCAGCGCGAGTGGCTGAAGGGCGAAGTGCTGGAAGGGCAGCTCGACTACTGGCGCAAGCAGTTGGAAGGCGCACCGAGGGCACTGGAGCTCCCCACCGACAAGCCCCGCCCGGCGGTGCAGCGCTTCCACGGGAAGGTGAAGACCTTCCGGTGGTCTCGGAAGTTGGCGGACGCAGTGCAGGCCATGGCCCGACGGGAGGGCGCGACCCCCTTCATGGTGCTGCTGGCGGCCTTCCAGGCCGTGCTGTCCAGGTACTCCGGGCAGGACGACCTCTGCGTGGGCTCGCCCATCGCGGGCAGGACGCGGGCGGAGACGGAAGGGCTCATCGGCTTCTTCGTCAACACGCTGGTGCTGAGGACGAAGCTGGAGACGGGCACTCGCTTCCAGGAGCTGGTGCGGCGGGTGAAGGAGGTCACGCTGGGGGCCTACGCGCACCAGGACGTGCCCTTCGAGAGGCTCGTCGAAGAGCTGCAACCGGAGCGCGACCTGAGCCGAGGCCCGCTCTTCCAGGTGATGTTCGTCCTGCAGAACGCACCCGTGTCGGCCCTGAACCTGCCGGGGCTCAAGCTGGAAGTAGCGGAGTCCTCGGGCAGGACGTCGAAGTTCGATCTGACGCTGGCCATGGCGGAGACGGACGAAGGCCTCTCAGGAGGCGTGGAGTTCAACACCGACCTCTTCGAGCCGGAGACGATGGAGCGTCTGGTGGCGCACCTGCGGACCCTGCTGGAGGCGGGGCTCGCCCGGCCCGAGCAGCGGCTCGCCGACCTGCCATTGATGGATGAGGACGAGCGTCGGAGGCTCACGAAGGAGTGGAGCGGAAGGGCTGTCGACTACCCAGGCACCGCCGGGCTGCCGCAATTGTTCGAAGCGCAGGTGCAGAAGACGCCGGATGCAGTGGCGGTGGAGTACCAGGGCCAGCACCTGACGTACGGCGAGCTGAACCGCCGCGCCAACCAACTGGCACACCACCTGAGAAGCATGGGCGTCGGCCCCGAGGTGCGAGTGGGCCTGTGCGTGGAGCGCTCGCTGGAGCTGGTGGTGAGCGTCCTGGGCATCCTCAAGGCCGGAGGCGTGTACGTGCCGCTGGATGCGGGCTACCCGCTGGAGCGGCTGTCCTGGATGAAGCGCGAGGCCGGCGTGGCCCTGCTGGTCGCGCAGGAGAAGCTGGCAGAGGAGGTGGCCGAAGGCGGTGAGCTGGTGGTGTGCGTGGACTCCGACGGGGCCACCATCGCGCGCCAGCCCGACAGCAACCCGCCTTCGCGAGTGACGGGAGACCACCTCGCGTACGTGATGTTCACGTCAGGAAGCACGGGCCGCCCCAAGGGTGTCGCAGTGCCACACCGGGCCGTCTCGCGGCTGGTGCTGGGAGCGGACTACGCGCACTTCGGACCGCAGGAGGTGTGGCTGCAACTGGCCCCCATCTCCTTCGACGCCTCGACGCTGGAGCTGTGGGGCG
>JBKGHK010001216.1:0-1999 GCA_046520375.1 Pyxidicoccus sp. 3LFB2 | reverse complement strand
GGTGCCGCCGCCCCTGCCGCCCGAGCAGCTGTACGACGGCAAGGTGGACACGGACCTGATGGGCCTGCAGGGCGAGGAGCTGTCCAACCGCGCCATTGAAGTGCTGGCCGCGGCGGACCCGGGTGGCTCGGCGGACCCCAACAGCCGGCCGCCGCTGCCGCTGTTCGCGGAGCTGGACCGGGACGCGTTCCTGGACCTGGTGGGCCGCATGGCGTGGCGCCGGGTGAAGCCGGAGGACGTGGTGAGCCGCGAGGGCGAGCCCTCCGACCACCTCTACGTGCTCGTCGCGGGCAAGGCGGAGGTGACGCGGCAGATGGAGGGCGAGGCGCGCACGCTGGGCTTCCTGGGCGGCGGCTCCATCTTCGGTGAAATCGCGCTGCTGACGGGCGCGACGCCCACCGCGACGGTGACGGCGGTGTCGGACACGGAGGTCTTCGAGATTCGCCGCGAGCACCTCAACGCGGTGGCGAAGAACCACCCGGCGGTGCCGCAGGTGCTGGCGGACTTCGCCCAGCAGCGCATGGCGCGAAACCTCATGGCCACCTCGCCCATGTTCCAGACGCTGCCGGAGTCCGAGCGCGGGGCCATGCTCCAGCGCTTCGCCTTCCGGGCGCTCCAGCCCAACGAGAAGGTGCTGGTGGAGGGCGAGCACTCCCCGGGCCTGTTCCTGGTGCTGGCCGGCGAGCTGGTGGTGCAGAAGGAGGATCCGGCGGGCGGCGTGGTGACGCTGGGCGTGCTGCGCGAGGGCGACGTGGCGGGAGAAATCTCGCTTTTGACGGGCCTGCGCGCGTCGGCCACGGTGGAGGCCACGCGCAAGACGGCGGCGGCCTTCCTGGAGCGCGCCGCGTTCCACGAGCTGGTGAAGTCCTTCCCGCACATCCGCACGTACCTGGAGCAGCTGTCGGACCGGCGCCTGAAGCAGATTGGCGAGGCGCTGCGCCCGGCCGAAATCATCGACGCCGACGAGCTGGTGCTCGAGCCCGAGGCGGCGTGAGGCGCCCATGGTGACGCTGTCGCGCTCGCGGGTGGTGGGCGTGGGGCTGGCGCTGCTGGCCGCGGGCGCGGTGCTCTTCTTCTGGCCGCGCCCGGAGCCGGGCGTGCAGGAGGCCATCACCCGCAAGGTGGTGGAAATCACCCGCGCCGCCGAGGAGAAGGACGTCGGCGAGGTGATGGAGAGCGTGTCCGAGCGCTTCCGAAGCGAAGGGGGCGGGTGGGGGAAGCAGGAGGTGCGCGGCGTGCTGACGGCGCAGGTGCTGCGCGGTCAGTGGGTGCGCGTCTTCATGACGAACCTGGAGGTGCAGGAGGTGTCCCCCACCGAGGGCCGCTTCCAGGCCCGCTTCATCTTCGGCCGCGCCGAGGCGGAGAAGGTGCAGGACCTGGCCGCCAGCAGCGTGCTGAACGCGTACGCCATCGAAGGCACCTTCGAGAAGGAAGCCGACGGGGAGTGGCGCGTGGTGCGTGCGAAGCAACGCGCCATCAACCCGACGGACCTGCTGTAGCGCGCGCGAGGCGCCCGGCCTACTGGAGCAGGGCGCCCGTCTCCGTCACCCACGACTTCGCCATGGAGCCCTGGCCCGACGACTCCAGGCTCTTCTTGATGCCGTCGATGCGCGCGGCCAGCTCCTCGCGCGGGGTGCCCTGCGTGCGGGCGCGCACCAGGCCGAAGTAGTAGTGCTGGCACCCGGCGGCATACTCGCTCTGGGCGAAGAGCAGGTCGCCCATGGCGGTGTACGCCTCGGCGAGCGTGCCCGCGCCGCTTTCGGGCGCCACCGTGGCCAAGAGCTGCTTCGCGCCGACGTAGTCCTTGCGCGCCAGCAGCAGCGCGCCCTTGGCGTACTGCGCCCGGGCCAGCCCCACGCCGCGCGCGGCAATGGCCTTGTCGTAGGCGCCCAGCGCCTCGTCCTGACGGCCCGCCGCCTCCAGCACGCCGCCCCGGGCCAGCCAGTAGCGGCCGTCCTGCTCCAGCGTGCTGACCTGCTTGCCGTCCGCCGTCGTCACC
>JBKGHK010001215.1:0-2003 GCA_046520375.1 Pyxidicoccus sp. 3LFB2 | reverse complement strand
GCCACCGCCGCCTCGAAGGCCGCGCGGGCCTCGGGGGCCTTCTTCACCGCCAGCGCGCGGGCGCGGGCGAAGAGGGCGTAGTGGTCCTCGGGGAAGATTTTCAGCGCCGCGTCGGCGGCCTGCACGGCCTCGTCCGCCGCGCCCCGGGCCAGCGCCAGCTCCGCCTTCAGCGCCCCGGCGCGGGACTTCACGACGGGCGTCAGCTCCGCGTCGCGGGCCTGCAGGTCGGCCAGCGTCTTCTGGGCCTCTTCCAGCTTGCGGCCCTGGTACGTCTGCGCCAGCGCCAGGGACACGCGCGCCAGCAGGTGGTCCGGGTTGACGCCGGTGGCCTTGGCGAAGGCCTCCATCGCCGGGACGTACTGGCCCTCGTCGAGGAGCGCCTCGCCGAACGCGGTGGTGAAGCGCGGGTCGCGATAGGCGACCTCCGCGGCCCGGGCGAAGGCCTGCCGCGCGCCGGGCAAGTCGCCCCGTGCCTGCAGCGCCATGGCCAGCGCCAGCGTCAGCTTCGGGCTGCTGGCGCCCTGCGTCTTGAGGTCCTCCAGGTACTTCTCCGCCTCGGAGGCCTTGCCCTCGGCCAGCAGGTGCAGGGCCTTGACGCCGTGGCGCTCGCCGGAGCGCGAGTCGAGCTGCTCCGCGCGGCCGAGGAACTCGCGGGCCTTCGCGTCCGCGCCGGGCTGACGGTGCTCCAGCCACAGCACCGTCTGGATGTCGGCGGCCAGGGCCTGGCCGTCCCGGGAGGCGTCGTTGAGCTGGAAGAGGGCCTCCAGCTCCTTCATGGCCTGGGCCAGGTCGGCCGGGTTGCCGCGCTGGGCGGCGGCACGGGCCGCGCGCAGGCGCTCCTCCGTCTCCTTGCGCACCCCGCCGCGGTGGACGAAGTACGCCACCGCGCCGACCAGCAGAAGGCCCACCACGCCCACCTGCAATAGCGCGCTCTTGAAACCCTCGCGCCGCTTCCAGTCCCTGCGCCCTTCCGTGCTCGTGGGCATGCTTCCCCCTGCTGGATTGGGTGATTCCGGACGGTCTTGCCCGCTTGCCGAGTATAGGGGCGGCGCACAGATAGGGATGCACCCTCGGGGTGTCAACGGTAGGTGTCTCTCGCCCGTGCTCCAGGGCGGCGTGCATGCACGGCGGGGTGGCGATCAGCGCGGACTGTTCAGCGCTGGAGGATGGTGGACATTCGCCGCACCCACACCACCTTTGGGACCGGGCCTCTGTTACGGCCCGGCTTCGTGGCACTGAACGCGTTTCGCAGGCCGGCGGCGACAAGTCTCACCTGAGCACGGAGGGTCCCCAGGAGCCCATCGCCCCGGCAGCTCTACACCGACACGAGGAAGCCCGATGAGGCAACACACTGCGGCCGAGGCGGTCCTGGCCGGCGGCGGCGAGACGGGGGCGCTCATGCGCTCCTGCGACTGGGCGAAGACGGCGCTGGGGCCCGTGGAGCTGTGGCCCCAGTCCCTGCGCACCTCCGTCAGCACCTGCCTCAACTCCCGCTTCCCCCTGTTCGTCTGGTGGGGGCCGGAGCTGGTGATGCTCTACAACGACGCCTACGCGTCCATCCTCGGCTCGAAGCACCCGCGTGCCCTGGGCATGCGCGGCCGCGAGGTGTGGCCGGAAATCTGGCCCATCGTCGGCCCCATGCTGGAGGGGGTGCTGAACCGGGGCGAGGCCACCTGGTCCGAGAACTCGCTGCTGTTCGTGCTGCGCCGGGGCTTCGTCGAGGAGTGCTACTTCACCTTCTCCTACAGCCCCATCCTGGCCGAGTCCGGGGACATCGGCGGCGTCTTCACCGCGGTGTACGAGACGACGGGGCAGGTGCTCAGCGAGCGCCGCCTGCGCACGCTGCAGGCGCTGCCTTCGCGCACCAGCGAGGCGAAGACGGCCGAGGCGCGTGCGGGCTCGCCGCGGATGTGCTGAGGGAAAACCTCGCGGACCTGCCCTTCTGCCGGCTGTACCTGCGGGACGAGGCGTCTGGAGACGCGCACCTCGCCGCGTTCAGCGGG
>JBKGHK010001214.1:0-2003 GCA_046520375.1 Pyxidicoccus sp. 3LFB2 | reverse complement strand
GACTTCCGGCGGCGGCTGGGGCTTGGCCTCCTGTGGCCTCTGCGCCAGCACCCGGGTCTTGAGGACGAAGGGGCCGCAGAGCACCTCGTCCACGGAGCGGATTTCACACGCGGACACGCGGTGGCCGTTGACGAACAGGCCCACGGCGGAGCCCGCGTCCTGGATGGCCGCGCGCCCGTTCTGGAAGTAGAGCAGCGCATGGCGCGGCTCGACGGACGGGTCATCCAGACGCAGGTCGGACGTCGGGTCCGAGCCGAGCGAATAGGTACCGGGGACGAAGACTTCCGTCCCCACGAGGAGTCCGTCGCGGAGGATGACGACTTGCAGGACGCTGGGCTGGCCGCTCAACGGTGACGCTCCCTTCAAGGGCTGGTGGGCGGTGCTTCCCTACTGGTCGTACACCGTGGAGAGCGTCTCGGAACGGAAGCTCTCGCGCTCGCGGATCATCGACCGCGTCTTCAGCTCCTTGCGGTCGTAGAGATACACGGCTCCGGACTTGTTCGTCTGTCCCTGGATGAGCCGGTCATCGAAGTCGATGCGGGCCGGGCCGCGCTGCGGCGGGGCCGAGGACGCGGCGGCCGAGGCAGGCTCACCCGTCACCGGATCCGCCACGGCGGGAGCCTTCGTCTCGATTTTCGGCGGGGCCTTGGAGCTGGCCTTCTTGCTGGACTTCGACTTCGCAGAGCGCGCCGTACGGCCGCGGCCCTGGGCCCAGGACTCGCTCGGGGAGATCAGCATGCCGATTCCGAGGAGTTGGGCGACGGCCATGCACAGGAGGAAGCGTCGCATCATCAACAGGTTAAGCGATGCGTGTACCGACCTGTCAACGCACACTCCAGTCCCATCCCGAATGAGCACGCACCCAGGTGTGGGGGGCACTCCACCCCATGTGGGGCGCGGGCTCCCCGAAACGGCTGATTCCGTCCCGGCTCGCTGGAAGATTGGCGTGAGAGAGCGTGAATTCGTGCTCCAGCAGTCGGAGTGCTGCCAGGCAAGCGAGGCTCAAGATCATCGCGGCATAAAGGGCGATGGAGGATGCTGCCGCGAGGAGGCTTGACGACTTTGACGGGCTCGGCTCGCAGATGGGGAGTGCTGGCGGCGCTGGTGGGGGTGCTCGCCGCCGTGGGCGTGGGGCTGGTCCTGCGCCAGCGCACGCGCGGGCCGGAAACCCACGCGCAGACACCCACGGCGCCGCCTCCTTCAGGCCCCAGGCTCGTGTCGGTGAGCCCCCGGCTCCTCAGCAATGAGACGTCTCAGCCGCTGTCCATCCAGGGCGAGCGGCTCGTCCCCGGACTGAAGCTGGTGCTGGGCCCGCCGCTGTCGCGCGAGCTGCCGCTGGTGGTGGTGGACGCGCGCCACGCCTACGCCCGACTGCCGGGTGACCTGACGCTGCCGGAGGACCCGCCCCAGGTGGTGGTGGAGGCGCGGCTCGAAGGCGCCGAGGGCACCGCGCGCCTCTCGGTGGTGAACGACGCGGCCTTCCCGGACCTGACGGCGATGGCGCTGTCGCCCGACGGGCGCACGCTGTTCCTCGCCTCGCCGCCCACGGACACGGTGTTCTCGCTGGACGTGGAGTCGGGGCGCGTGGAGCGGTTGGCCGCCGGAGACGGGCCCTCCGCGCTCGATACATATAATGATGCGACAGGCAGGCCGTGGCTGGCGGTGGTGCACCGTTACCAGCCGGCGCTCTACCTGTACCCGCTGGACGCGCCGGGAGGTGAGCCCCGGGTGCTGCCGGCGCCGCTCGGCGCGCACGGGCTGGAGGTGGACGGCGCGAAGGGCGTGGCCTTCATCGCCGAGCATGTGAAGGACCGGGTCCACGCGCTGTCGCTCGACGACGGCAAGCCTCGTTGGTCGGCGGCGGTGGACCCCAACCCGCGCGCGCTGGCGCGGTGGAAGGGGCTGCTGGCGGTGGGCAGCCTCCAGACGGGGCAGCTGGAGCTGCTGCGCCAGGAGGACGGCGCGCCCGTGGCCACGGTGGTGCCGGGCCCGGGCGTGTCGAT
>JBKGHK010001213.1:0-2007 GCA_046520375.1 Pyxidicoccus sp. 3LFB2 | reverse complement strand
GTTGGAGCCCGGCAGCGCCGTCTACAACATTCCCGCGGCCCTGCGCCTGACGGGCTCCCTGGACGTCTCCGCCCTCCAGCGCGCCCTCACCGAGCTCGTCCGCCGCCACGAGTCGCTGCGGACGACCTTCCACAACGCCAACGGCCAGCCCTCGCAGCGCATCCTCGAGCCCGCCCCCTTCGCGCTGCCGGTGGTGGACCTCTCCTCCCTCGAGGCCCCGGAGGCCGAAGTGCGCCGGCTCGCCGAGGAAGAGGCGCACGCGCCCTTCGCGCTCGACCGCGGGCCGCTGCTGCGCGCTTCGCTGCTGCGGCTGGGGGCGCAGGAGCACGTGCTGCTGCTCAACATGCACCACGTCGTCTCCGACGGTTGGTCCATGGATGTGCTGGTGCGCGAGATGACGGCCCTCTACGAGGGCTTCCGCCAGGGCCAGCCCGTGTCCCTGCCGGAGCTGCCGGTGCAGTACGCCGACTACGCGGTCTGGCAGCGCGATTGGCTGAAGGGCGCGGTATTGGAGGCGCAGATTGGCTGGTGGAAGCAGCACCTGAGTGGCGCTCCGCCCGTGCTGGAGTTGCCCACCGACTTCCAGCGCCCCGCCGTCCAATCCTTCCGGGGCGCCGCCATCCCCGTTCAGCTGTCACGCTCGGTATCCGAGGCCCTCAAGGCGCTATGCCAGGAGGAGGGCGTTACGCCCTTCATGGCGCTGCTGGCCGCCTACCAGTTGCTGCTGTCGCGCTACTCGGGCCAGGAGGACATCGTCGTCGGCTCGCCTATCGCGGGCCGCCGCGTCGCTGAGCTCGAGGGCCTCATCGGCTTCTTCGTCAATACGCTCGCGCTGCGCACGCGCCTGGAGGGCAACCCCTCCTTCCGTCAGGTGCTGGCGCGTGTGAAGGAGACCACGCTCGGCGCCTTCGCCCACCAGGACATCCCCTTCGAGAAGCTGGTGGAGGCGTTGCAGCCGCAGCGCGAACTGAGCCGTTCGCCGCTGTTCCAGGTCTCCTTCACCCTGCAGAACACGCCGGTCTCCGCCCTCTCCCTGCCGGGCCTCTCCTTCCACCTGCTGGAGACGGAGAGCCGCGTCGCCCGCTTCGACCTGGCACTCATCCTGAGTGACACGCCAGAAGGCTTCGGCGGCACCCTCGAGTACAACACCGACCTCTTCGAGGCTTCGACGGCCGCGCGGATGATGGCGCACCTGGAAGGGGTGCTGCGGACGGTACTGGAGCAACCCCAGGCGCGCCTGGGAGAGCTCTCGCTGCTCTCCGAGGTGGAGCGTCGGCAGGTGCTGGAGCAGTGGAACCAGACCGCCTCCGACTACCCGCGCGAGGCGAGCGTCCATCAGCTCTTCTCGGCCCAGGCCGCGCGCACGCCGGATGCTGTTGCTGTCGAGTCGGAGTCTGGCACCCTCACCTACCGTCAGCTCGACGAGCGCTCCAACCAGCTCGCGCACCACCTGCGCACCCTTGGCGTCACTCCCGGCACTCGCGTCGCGCTGTGCCTGGAGCGAGGCCTGGGGCTCCCCGTGGGCCTGCTGGGCATCCTCAAGGCTGGCGCCGCCTTCGTCCCGCTGGACCCGGCCTACCCCGCCGAGCGGCTGGACTTCATGCTGGCCCAGACGGCCGTCTCCGTCCTCGTCACCCAGCAGACGCTGGCCGATGAGCTGCCCAGCGCTGTGCCCCTCGTCGTCTGCCTCGACTCCGACTGGCAGCAGGTGGCCCGCCAGCCCACCTCCGCCCTTGGCGCCTTCACCCACGCCGACAGCCTGGCGTACGTGATGTTCACCTCGGGCTCCACCGGGCAGCCCAAGGCCGTGGCTGTTGCCCACCGTGGCATCACCCGCCTGGTGCTCGGCTCCTCCTTCATCCACTTCGGGCCCGAGGAGGTCTTCCTCCAGCTGGCGCCCATTTCCTTCGATGCCTCCACGCTGGAAGTCTGGGGCGCGCTGCTGCATGGCGCTCGCCTCGTGCTCTTCCCTGCGCGGCCGCCCACGCTGGAGGAGTTGGGTGCGGC
>JBKGHK010001212.1:0-2010 GCA_046520375.1 Pyxidicoccus sp. 3LFB2 | reverse complement strand
CTGTGCCGGAGCCGCTGCGGCCGGGGCCGGGGCGGCCTGGGGCTCCCGACGCTGCCGGGGTTCCGGGTGGGCACCCGCGCCGAGCACCACCCAGCGCCGCTCCACGCCGGGCCGGTGCATCATCTTGTTCAGCAGGAACTGGAGCGAGTCCACCACCTGGCTGCGCCGCCCGTTCTCCACACCGGGCGGAGGGCCCGCCTCGAAGTGGAGCGCCACGGACAGGCTGCCATCCGCGGCGTCCTGCATGTCCAGCCGGGCGGGGAAGCCCATCAGCCCGAGGATGTCACCGAGGAGCTTCTCCACGCGCGGCCGGAAGTCGGCCGCCGCCGCGCCACCGGAGGCCGGAGCCTCCGGCGCCTGCTGGGAATCCTGCTCGCTCACTTGCGCCCGCCTCCCGCCGTCGCCACCACCGGCGTCCCGCCGCTTGCCGGCGGGTTCTTCCTGTCCAGCCACTTCCGAAGCCCGTACTGCTGGGCGATGGAGAGGATGTTGTTGGTGAAGATGTAGAGCGACAGGCCCGCCGGGTACTGGAGCAGCGTCGCCGTGAAGATGATGGGCAGGAACCAGGTCATGATTTTCGCCTGGGCCGCATCCATCATCTGCGGCTGCATCTTCTGGGTGATGACCATGGACACGCCCAGCGCCAGCGGCAGCAGGTACGTGGGGTCCTTGTAGGTCAGGTCGCGCCAGATGGGGCCGATGAAGGGCTCGCCGTAGATGTCGAAGCTGTTGCGCAGCGCGGTGAAGAGCGCAATCCACACCGGCATCTGGATGAGCAGCGGGAGGCACCCGCCCAGCGGGTTCACCTTGGCCTCCTGGTACAGCTTCATGATTTCGAGGTTCTGCTGCTCGCGGTTGTCCGCGTGCTTCTTGCGAATCGCCTCCATGCGCGGCTGGAGCTTCTTCACCTCTTCCATGCTGACCATGGAGCGGTAGGTGAGCGGCAGCAGCACCAGCTTCACCACCACGGTGAGCAGGATGATGGCCACGCCCCAGTTGCCGGTGAGGCCGTAGAAGAACTTCATCACCGCCAGGAGGATGTTGCAGATGACGGCCCAGATGCCGAAGTCGACCGTGTCCTCCAGCTTCGGGTGGAAGGCGGCCTCACCCAGGCCCGCTTCCTTGCGCAGGCCGGGGCCCGGCACCACGGAGAGCAGGTCCGGGTCCTTGGGGCCCAGGTAGCCGCCGAAGCGCAGCGTCACCGTCTCGCCCGCGGCGACCGTCAGGGGGAAGGTCGCCGTCACCTGGCGCGCGGTGGGCGTCGCGACGAAGGTGCAGTGGCCGGCGCGGGGGCCCTCCAGCGGGTAGAGCGCGGACAGGAAGTACTGCTGGTCGATGCCGAAGAAGTGAATCTGGCCCTTGCTGTCCTCGGCGTCGGGCGTGTCCTCGCCCGGGCTCATCTTCTGGAGCGAGTCATTCACGTAGCAGGCCGAGCGGCTCAGGTTGCCCACGCCGCCGAAGAAGGACGGCGCGTGCTCGAAGTTCGGGTCCACCGCGCGGCTGTAGTGCACCTGCAGCTCGCCCGACTGCGGCTGGCCGGAGGTGTTGCGCACCTGGATGCCGTACAGCAGCTCGAAGCCCTCGGTGGGCCACTGGAGCGTCTTCACCACCTCCCACGGGCCGCGGCGGCCGGTGAAGGTGATGCCGTTGGCGTTGCCGCCCGCGCCCTCGGCGATGGCGTAGCGCGTGTCCGCGGGCAGGGGGCTGGAACCCTGGATGGAGATGGCCAGGGGCAGGGGCTGGCCCGGCACCGGCTGCGCCACGTTCATCTGCGGCGCGGGGGGAATGTCCTTGCCGACGAGCTTCTGGAAGCCCTGGGCGATGCTGAGCTCCTGCTGCTCGCGCATCTTCGTGCCCTGGAGCACGGCCGCGGTGAGCCCGGCGCCTTCCGACGAGAAGCCGTAGTGGATTTCCTGGCGGGCCAGTTCGACCTTGCGCTCGGGCAGCGCCGGCGCGTCATTGGCGGCCACGGCGGTGCCGCTGCCGTCACCCGGGGTGGGGGCGGCGACA
>JBKGHK010001211.1:0-2012 GCA_046520375.1 Pyxidicoccus sp. 3LFB2 | reverse complement strand
GTGCGCGGGGGACACGATGCCGTCCCCGTTCTGCCCCGCCGCGCGCAGCGCCGGCTCACTGGCCCGCACCTGCTCCAGGGAGATGCGCTCCGCATCCGGCGCCTTCAGCGTACGGAGGATGGTCTCCGCCGCGCCGCGCAGCGGGCGGGCCTCCTCGGTGAGCGAGTCCAGCTCCAGCACGGGGCTGCCCGCATCCGCGCCCCGCCGGTCCTTCAGCCGCTTCGCGGCCCACTCCACCGCGGCGCGCACCTCGGCCACGCGGATGCGGCCGTTGCCGTCCGCGTCCATGAACGTCAGGAAGCGCGAGTCACAGCTCAGCCCCTCCAGCGGACACGCGGTGGCAATCCACTGCGTCTCGGGGATGCGCACCGCCTCCTCGAGGACATCGAAGGACGGAAGGTCGACCTGGAGCGAGCCGCCATAGCGGCGATAGACGAGAGAGGCCATTCGGGCCGCGCAAGTAAGCACACTGCGCGCGGCCCTGCACGCCTCCCGGCTACTTCGCCGCGGAGGCCTCGGGCGTCGCGGGCACGCTGTAGACGCCCGCCTTGGGGCCCTGCGCGATGATGTACACGGCGCGCGAGTCGTCCTTGCCCGCGAAGGTCACCGGCACCTGCACGCCCTGGTCGAGCGTCCTGCGCGCCTGCGTCTTCACGTCGTACACCGCGACGTCATACGTGTCCGAGTCCATCCGCGCATACGTGGCGAGCACCCGCTGGCCATCCTCGGAGATTTTGTAGCTGAAGATGCCCTGCATCCACGTCTGCGGCTCGCCGTTGCGCGGCAGGCCCAGCGCCTTGAACTCGCACGAGCGCCCGTTGCGGATGCAGTTCGAGCGGAACACCACCTGCGTGTTGCCCGGCATGAAGCCGTAGCCGAACACGCCCTTGTGTACCTTCTCCGCCTTCTCCTCGCCCAGCGTGTACAGCATCAGGTCCACCGAGTACTCGGGCTTGAGGAAGCGCGAGAGGAACGCGACGTAGCGCCCGTCCGAGCCCCAGATGAAGTTGGGCACCCGCCCTCCCACCACCTTCGCCGCCCCGTCCGGCAGCGACGCCACGGCCATCAGCCCCGCGCCCGCCGTCGAGTCGTACTTCTCCAGGAAGCCCACCGCCTTCGAGTCCGGAGAGAAGACGAGCTTCTCCACCTTGTCGCCCAGCTTGCGCCCCGCGCCGCCCGACGCCGGGCCCACGTACAGCTCCCCGGGCACGTCCGGCTTGCCATTCTCCGTGCGCCCCAGCCACTTGCCGTCGGGCGAGAAGGCGAACGTGCTCGACGCCACCGCCAGCCGCTTCGGCTTCAGCGCCGGCAGCTCCGCGAGGTACAAGTCGTACAGACCGCGCACGGACTCGCTGCGCACCTGGAAGGCCACGCGCGTGCCGTCCGGGGACACCGTGTAGTCACCCACCTGGTCCGCCAGCTTGCGCGGCGTCTCGGTGGGGTTGTCCACGGACACCGCCGCCAGCCCGCCCGCCGCCGTCAGCCGCCGCTTGATGAGCAGCGTCTTGCCGTCCGGGGTGAACTGCGCGGTGCTCACCTCGCCCGCCACCTCGGTGAAGGGGCCCGTGGGCAGCGGCCCCAGCTTCAGCCGGCCCGCGTCCACGAAGGCCAGCCGCGAGCCGTCCGGGCTGGGCAGCATGTAGCTCACCGCCGTGCCCAGCACGGTGGGCTCGGCCTTGGCGTCGTCCAGCGAGGCCACCGTCAGCGCGCCCGACTGCGAGGCCGGGTTGTAGCCCGCGAGGAAGAGCACGTGCTTCGAGTCCGGCGTGAAGAGCAGCCCGCCTGGAACGTTCGTCACGCCCTCGCCCAGCTTGCGCGTGTCACCGCCCTCCACCGGCACCACGTGCAGCTCACCCAGCAGCATCTGCGGGGGCACTCCGTCCAGCCGGGGCTTCTGGCCGTTCAGCAGATAGGAGGCATGGCGCCCATCCGGCGTCACCCGCAGGTCCGCCGCGCGCCCCGCCGCCAGCAGCAGGCCCTGCCCCGCGTCCGGCGCGCCACGGCTGGGGGCC
>JBKGHK010001210.1:0-2015 GCA_046520375.1 Pyxidicoccus sp. 3LFB2 | reverse complement strand
GTGGGGGCGGGCGCGGCCGCGACAGGGGCGGCGGCCACCGGCTCCGGCTTCGGCTCCTCGGCCTTGCCACGCGTCAGGAAGAACACCGCGCCGCCAGCGATGAGGCCCGCCACCACGAGGCCGCCCAGGCCTCCGGTGAGCAGCGTGCGCTGCCGGGCGCGCTTCACGTCCCGGGGCACCTCCACGCTGATGTCCACCGCCAGGGTGTCTCCGGCGTCACTGGCCTTGCCCGCGCTGGAGAACAGCGCCGGGGACGGGTAGGGGCCCGTCGTCGTCGCGCCACCGGGCCGCTTGAAGATGCCGCTGTTGCCGCCCGCGGACATGCTGGCCTCGCGCAGCCCCTCCAGCACCTCGTCCATCGTCTGGAAGCGCCGGGCCGGGTCCTTCTCCAGGCAGCGGCGCACCACCGCCTCGATTTCCGGCGGCACCGTCAGGTCCGGCCGCACCTGCTGGAAGGTG
The DNA here is from genome assembly GCA_046520375.1 of Pyxidicoccus sp. 3LFB2. Taxonomy (GTDB): domain Bacteria; phylum Myxococcota; class Myxococcia; order Myxococcales; family Myxococcaceae; genus Myxococcus. The sequence goes on along the minus strand of JBKGHK010001210.1, from coordinate 1,556 downwards.
GGCGGGGCCTCTTTGTAGTGGGCGAAGATGAGCTCGATGTGATCTCGGGCGATGAACGGCGGGCGCCCCATCAGCATCTGGAACATCACGACGCCCAGCGAGTACACGTCGCTGCGCGCGTCGGTGACGTTGCGCGCCTGCTCGGGCGCCATGTACTGCGGCGAGCCGAGGAAGGTGCCGTTCTGGGTGATCTCCGGGGAGATCTGCCCGTCCTGGGGCTCGGCCACCGACTTCACCAGGCCGAAGTCCAGCACCTTCACGAGGTCCTGGTCGGACTCGTTCAGGAGCATGATGTTGGCGGGCTTCAAGTCACGGTGGACGATGCCCAGGCTGTGCGCCTCGCGCAGCGAGCGGCAGATCTGCTGCGCCACGGACACGGAGCGCTGCCACGACAGCGGCCCTACCTGACCGAGCACCTGGGCCAGCGTGCGGCCGTCCAGGTACTCCATGGCGATGTAGTAGATGCCGTCGTCCGTCTGCCCGTAGTCGATGACGGTGACGGTGTTGGGGTGGCGCAGCTTCGAAGTGAGCGACGCCTCGCGCAGGAAGCGCTTCTGGAACCCCGGGTCCTTCGTGCTCTGGAAGTTGGGGTTGAGGACCTTCAGCGCAACCACGCGCTCCAGCGGGGCCTGCAGGGCGCGGTAGACCTTGCCCATGCCTCCGACACCGAGCGGTTCCAGGATGCTGAAGCGGCCATTCAGGGTCCGTCCGATGAGCGGATCAGCGCCCGTGCCAGCGGATGCCTCGGGGTTCGACGCGTCGCCCTTGATCATTCGTAGCCCCAGACAGCAAGCAACATGGATTCTCCAGAAGTGTCCCGAGTGGGCATCAAACCACAAATTCCCGACGAGACGCACCCATGGGCTGTCTGATCCAGCACGTCTGGTTGCTCTCGGCTGCGGGCATAACTCCGGAGGGCGGTGTGGGCGGATGGAGGGGGCCGCCCCCTTTGACGCTTCTTTGCCCTCCGGACTAGCGTGAGGAGTCCGGCGCTTCAGGGCTGAAGCAGGCCGGACGCCCCGATGTCCGACACCCCCGACAATTTCGCGAACGCGCAGGTGCGCCGTCTTTCCGTTCAGGAGCGGCTGAGCGAGCTGGAGGCCGAGCAGGCCCGGCTGCGCCGCGAGCTGGCCTCGCTGGCGGGCGAGCTGCGTCTGCCGGGCCTGTACCTCACGCTGGACGCGGCGGGCACCAGCGCGCTGCTGGCCGCCGACACGGTGCAGGAGGTCGTCCGGCTGGTGGAGCTGGAGCCGCTGTCCGGAGCGCCGCCCCACATCGCGGGCACCTTCGTCTACCGGGGCGCTCCGGCGGTGGTGGTGGACCTGGCGACGCTGCTGGGCGTGCGCCGGGTGCCGGACCTGGACGCGCACCTGGTCATCTGCAAGGGCTCACGTACGGTGGCCGTGCTGGTGGACCGGGTGCGGGATTTGGTGGAGGCCCCGGTGCTGGTGGACGGCACGCCCGATGGCGCGGAGGCGCTGCCCTGGGACGCCACGGGGCTGATGGCGGGCCTGTGCCGCACGCCGGAAGGGGTCCGCCCGCTGCTGCGCACCTCG
>JBKGHK010000120.1:0-19171 GCA_046520375.1 Pyxidicoccus sp. 3LFB2 | reverse complement strand
CCGCGACCCCGCGCTGGACTTCCTGCGCCGCAGCGAGGGCGCCGAGGTGCCCGCTCCCGAGTACGTGGCCGCGCTGCTCGCCTTCTACGAGGACCGCACCGACGAAGCGCTCGCGAAGCTCGACGCGCTGGGCACCCGACTGCCCTGGTTTCACGAGGCGCCGCTGCTGCGCGGGGACCTCCACCTCGCTCGGGCCCTGCGGCGGTGGAATACCGGGGACCGCGATGGGGCTCGCTCGGAGTTCGACTCCGGCCGCCGGGCCTACGCCGCCGCCGCGAACATCGGGCGCAGCGTGCCCTCCGTGCATCGGGCCCTGACGCTGCTCGAGTACGAGGCGCTCGTCGTGGAGGTGTACGGACAGGGCGACGTGCTGCCTCCGTACACGCGCGGCGTGGAGGCGGCGGGACGGGCGCTCATGGCGGCCCGCGACGACTCCCTGAGCCATGTGCTCTCGGCCGCGCTGCACCGCCGGCTCGCGGAGCAGCGCTCCCGGCAGGGCGGTGAGGTGGAGCCCCTGCTCGACCAGGCCCTGGCCTCCGCGCGAGAGGCCGTGGCGCTCGCGCCCTCGGAGCCCAGGGCGCTGACGGAGTTGGCACTGGCCTCGTGGCAGCGCGCCAACTACCGGCAGGAGCAGGGCCAGGACGTGGGCGGGTTGCTCCGCGACGCCGCCGCCACCTTCGAGCGCATCCCCGCCGAGGGCCGCGACTTCGACTTCCACATCAACCTGGGCCTCGTCTTCAAGGTGTGGGCCGACCATGAGGAGGGCGCGGGGCGGGATGCGCTCTCGTACCGGGGGCGGAGCATCGAGTCCTTCCGCACCGCCGTCGGACTGGACGAACGACGGGCCGAGGCGTGGACCAACCTGGGCCAGGCGTATGTGGCCCGGGCCTCGCATCCCCGGGCTTCGGACGCGGACGGGGACCTGGCGCGCGCGGCGGAGGCCATGGCGCGCGCGTGCACCCTCAACCCGAGCCTCGTCGCGTCCTGGTTCTACGCGGGGGAGGTGCACGAGGCGCGCGCGCGGCGGCTGCGGAGCTCGGGCGGGGACTCGGGGCCGGAGTGGGCACGTGCGCTCGCGGCGTACCAGCGCGGTGTCTCCATCAACCCGAAGCTGCCGCCCCTGCACAACGGCGTGGGCACCATCCTCTTCGAGCAGGCGAAGGAGGCGTGGGACCGAGGCGAGGACCCGGAGCCGCTGCTGCGGCAGGCACAGGACGCGTTCTCGGCGGCCATCGCTGTGGCGCCCTCGCAGGGCTTCGCCCACAACAACGCCGGCGAGGTGCATGCGTGGCATGCGGAGGTGCTGCTCGGCGGTACGGAGTCTCCGCTGCCCGTCGTGCGCGCGGCGGAGGCGGCGCTCCAGCGGGCCGTGGCGCTGCTGCCGGACGTGCCCCAGCCGTGGATGTGGCTGGGCGCGGTGCACCGGGTGGAGGCCACGGACGCCGTGCGCCAGGGGAACGGGCCTGGGCGCTCGCTGACGCCCGACCCGGCGCTCCTGCTCAAACGCTCCACGGAGGCGCTGCGGCGCGCGCTCACCCTCAACCCGGGGCTTGCCCAGGCGTGGCTGCTGCTCGGCGAGACGCAGGCCGTGGAGGCGCGCTGGAAGGCTCGCCAGGGACAGGGCCGCGATGCGGACTTCGACGTGGCCGCCGCGTCCTTCCAGAAGGCCCTGGACCTGGAGCCCACCCGTCCCGAGACGAAGGCCGCCTTCGCCCGCTTCTGCCTCACCTGGGCCGCGTGGCGCGGACGCTCCTCGCTGGACGCCACGCCCGTGCTGGAGCGGGGCCTGACCCTGGCCGACGCCGCGGTGGCGGCCCGGCCCTCGTGGGCGGAGGCGCTGGCCGTGCACGGCGCCCTGCTCCAGGAGCGGGTGCGCCTGCCCGGCCCTCCTGAGCCCATGCGCCAGGAGCAATGGCGTCAGGCCCGGGAGGCGCTGACGCGGGTGCTCACGAGCGATGCGGCGGGGAAGCAGACCCTGGAGCGCGAGCAGGCCCGCCTGGAACGTCTCAGTTCGCGGTGACCACGCTCAGGTTGCCCTTGATGGTGTCGGTGATGCCGGGGTCGTGCCCCGCCTCATTCATCCGCTGGCAGAGCTGCGTGCAGTCGTCACTGAAGCATGCGCCGACCGCGTAGGGGGTGGAACTGCCGGACAGCGCGCAGGCGTCGTTCCAGCTCCCACCGTCAGCAGCCAGCGGCTGGGACGAGCCATGGTTGTTGCTGTTCGCGTCCAGGATGTTGATGCAGAGGGAGCGGTTCGTCTGGTTGACGAACGTCACCAGCTGCTCCGCGTTCACCTGCCACGGATGCGACGGGCTGAAGGTCTTCTTGCCATCCTTGTCCTCGGTGACGGTGATGGTCAGCCTGGGCTCGCAAGACGTGTCAGTGAGGGCCGCGCTGGCCCCGGTGGAGCTCTCCCCCGTGGGCCGGGCTGCGTCCGTCCGCGCGGCACACGCTCCACCGCCCGCCGCCACCACCACCACCGCCAGGACATACAGCACCTTCTTCATGGGCATACCCTCCAGGTTCCACTGCGTGAGCCCTGCACGGTGAGCACGTCGCATGCCACCGGGCCGGAGGAGGGGGGAACGGCCGGTCCTCCCCGCGGATGCTACAGCGGACCGTCGCGCCGACACGTCGGATGACGCGACGGCGACGCGTCGGCGGGCTGTCAGTGCACGGTCCACTCGGGCGCGAGTGTGCCTACGCGTGTGCTCTCCGAAGGCGCCCCGCTCAGGTGGTGGCGTTGGACCGATGGCCTCCCTCGCGCCTACGCACCGTCTGGTGCGTCGCAGGTGGTGGCGTTGGACCGATGGCCTTCCTCGCGTCTACGCACCGTCTGGTGCGTTGATTGTGGAGGGGGTCGGGGATAGGCAGTGGGGTCCATGGCCTCTTCCCTGAGTCGGACCTTCAACTGTCCTGTCGAGCTGGCGCTGGAGGTGCTCGGCGGCAAGTGGAAGGTCGTCATGCTCGCACGGCTGAAGGAAAGGCCCCTGCGCTACGCGGAGCTGCGGCGCCTGACGCCGCGCATGAGCGAGAAGATGCTCACCCAGCGCCTGCGCGAGCTGGAGGAACAGGGACTCATCCAGCGCGTCACGCGGCCGGGCACGGGAAGGCAGGTCGTCTACGCCCTGACGAAGCGGGGCGAGTCCGCCCGCCCCACGCTCCAGGCGCTCTACGACTGGGGCCTGCGTATCGCCGACGAGGTCGGCGCCCACATCGAAGCACCGCGACCGGCACGCACGCCGGCCACACGGAGGAGCACCGCATGATTGTCGAGTACATCCGCTACACCATCCCGGAGTCCGAGGCGGACGCGTTCGTGGCGAGCTACACCCGCGCCCAGGCGTCGCTCCAGAAGTCGTCCCACTGCCTCGGGTGGGAGCTGTCCCGCTGCACGGAGGATGCGACGCACTTCATCCTCCGCATCCAGTGGGACTCGGCCGAGGGCCACATGCAGGGCTTCCGCAAGGGCCCCGAGTTCGCGCCCTTCCTCGCCGAGATTCGCCCGTACATCAGCCGCATCGAGGAGATGCGCCACTACGCGCTCACGCCCGTCGCGGGGATGAAGCGCTGACGGCTCCGTTGACGGGGCGCGGCGATGAAGCCCGCGTCACCCGTTCCGCGGCGTGAGGCCCAGTTCCTTCAGGCGCCGTCCCAGGGCGCGGCGTGACACCTCCAGCTTGCGCACCATGGCGTCCAGGTCGCCGTCGCACGCCTCGAAGCAGCGCGTGATTTCCTCCGCGCTCACGTCGCCCGCGGTGCGCAGGTTGGGGCTCTTGTCGATGAGGTCATACAGCGAGGGCCGGGCGATACCGAGCGCCTCCGCCGTGGCCTTGAGGTCCCAGTCGTTCTTCCTCAGCGCGGCGAGCAACTCCTGCTCCGTGAGCTGCGAGGCCTTCCTTCGCGGCGGCGCCTTCGCCTCCTCCACGGGCCCGGAGCTCCCCTGTGCCGGAGCCGCCTCCGCCCGTGTCACCGTCCCGGTGGACATCACCTGGACCGGCACCGTCCCGGCGGCGTCCGCCAGCTCCTGCTCCAGCCGGGGCTCCACCAGCAGCCGCGCCTGGCCCCGGCTCCCGATGACGAGCTGCCGCGCCAGGTTGCGCAGCTGGCGGATGTTGCCCGGCCAGGGAAAGCGCACCAGCCGCACCGCGAGCGGAGCGGGCAGCCAGGGTTCCGCGTATGCATCGTCGTTGTCCAGCCGGTGGGCCTCGCCAATCACCTCCAGCTCCTCGCGTGCGAAGTGGAGGAAGAGCCGGCCGATGTCCTCGCGCCGCTCCCGCAGCGGCGGCACGCGGATGTCGTAGCCAGCGAGCCGGTGCATCAGCGGCGCCTTGAAGCGGCCCTCGCGAATCTGGTCCTCCAGGTTCGCATCCGTCGCGGCCACCAGGCGCACGTCCACGCTCACCGGAGTGCTGCCGCCCACGGGGTACAGCTCCCCCGTCTCCAGCACCCGTAGCAGCATCACCTGCACCTCGGGTGGCGCCTCGCCCACTTCATCGAGGAACAGCGTGCCGCCGTGCGCCGCGCGGAAGAATCCATCCCGGCTCTGCGTGGCGCCCGTGTACGCGCCCTTCTGTGTGCCGAACAGCTCGGCGGCGGCCAGCTCCTTGGGGATGGCGCCCAGGTTCACACTGAGGAACTTCCCGTCACGGCGCCGGCTGCGCTGGTGGATGGCCTGGGCCACGCGCTCCTTGCCCGTGCCCGTCTCACCCCGGATGAGCACCGGCACGTCCAGGTCCGCCACCCGCTCGATGTGCCTGCGCAGGCGACGTACGCCCGTGCTCTCGCCCACCATGCCCAGCGTGTCCGCGACGGGGCCCTCCTCGTGGAGGTCCGTCAGGTGCAGCAGCACCACCACGCGCCCGCCCAGCTCCAGTGGCACGCCGTCCGTCAGGTCCTCGGGCGCCAGCTCGCAGGAGCCCTGGAGCGGCACTCCGGCGAGGCTCACCTGCGTGCCTCCGTCGCTGTTCGTCAGCCGCACCCGGCCGGGCTGCGTGCCCGGAGCGAAGTGCAGCGGCTTGCGGCTGATGAACGGGTCCAACAGCGGCTGGCCCAACGCGGAGCCGGGCCGCGTGAAGTCCGGGCCATTGCGCGACAGAGCCACCTCCCGGCCGGCGGTGACGGCGTCGAGCAACAACCGCTCACCGACGCGCCGGGGCAAAGGATGCGAGACGACCGTCAGCGCCGGGACGGAGCGGGGCTCCCGGGGACCGCCGCTCCGTTGCGGGACGGCGGCGGTGGAGACATCGGCGAGTGAGCGGGACATGGGGCCTCTGGAGGGACTCTAGCCCACCCCGGAGGCAGGGCCCGGGCGCGCCCGGGTGATGCGCTGGAGGACCGCCTACTCGGCGCAGGGGAAGGACGTGTTCACAGACTTGGAGGCCTTGATGCCAGGCCCCGTCAGCGTGGGCCTACCGACGGCCCTTCGCCGGCTGCGCGTCCACCCACTCGGCCAGCACGTCCGCGTGGCAGGGGCCCGGCTTGCACCAGCAGCCCAGGCGCTTGCCTCGCAGGCCCAGTACGTCGGCGTGGTAGTCGGCGTCGTGACGGGCCCTTAGCTCCAGGTACCAGCGGAAGGACTCGAAGGCGTCCGCGTCCGGGCCCATGCGGCGCAGCGCCTCTTCGCGAATCTGCTGCTGCTCCTCCGCCGGGAGGGCGCCAAGCCACGGCTCGAAGTACTTGCGCAGCATGGCGCCCTGCGTGCGCACGCCGCCGGGCTTGAAGGGATTGCCGAAGCGGCCCGGCACCGGGTTGATGGGGCTCGGCTTCGCGTAGGCCCGGAAGGCCCGGCCCACGTACACGTCACACGCGTCGTGCACATGGACCGCCAGCGTGCGCTGCTTCCCAGTCATGGGCAGGGCCGCTCCTCGTGACTACTTCTTGCGCTTCTTGCCCGAGGCCGGCGCGACGGTGGGGGCCGGCGTCTCGGCGGCGACCTTCAGCTCGTCGCGCTCCTTCGTCACCGAGGCGAGCTCGCCCTCCAGCTCCGTCACCTTGGCCTTGAGCGCGTTGTTCTCCGCGCGCAGCGTGTCCGCGTCCTTGCGCGCCGTGTTCGCCGCGATGCGCGCCGTGTTCAGCTCGCGCGACGAGCCACACCCGACGAGGGGAACCACCGCCAGCGCCACCACAGCCATCCATGCCTTCATCTGTTCGTGCTCCTGGTTGTCTCGGGCTCGCGGTGTCGCGGCCCGGAAAGTCCTGCGACGCTCGGTGATAGTAGCCGGAGAAGTGCTCAGCCGCGGTACTCCTGAATCCACACCTGCTCCAGTCCCCAGGTGAAGAGGAGCCGGTGGCGGGAGAGGACGGTGAAGCCCTCCGCGTCCACCGGCCGCGTCACCGTGAGGATGCGCGTGCCGGGGCGGCAGGTGCGGAAGCGCTCGACGAGCCGGGCCCGCGTCTCCTGGGAGAGGGCCGTCCAGTTGGTGAAGACGTGGGTGGCGTCCTGGAGGTCCGCCTGCGTGGCGTCACCCATGACGAGCTCCGCGCCCGCGCGCTTCAGCGGCCTCAGCGCGAGCGCGACATGGCTCTGCAACAGCTCCACCCCGAGTGCTCGGGCCCCCAACCACCGCGCGGCCAGCAGCGTGCGTCCCCGGCCCGCGCCCAGGTCCACCAACCGGCTGCCCTCTCCGACTCCGGCCTTCCGGAAAAGCCAGAGCGCGGTGTGCACGGGCGTCTCGCCGTACATCAGCTCGTTGAAGGTCTGCCCGCTGGCCTGGAGCAGGCGCGTCACCTCGAAGGAGCGCCGCAGCCGGTACGGGGAGACGAGCGCCTCGCGCAGCCACAGCCCCAGGTAGGGCACCAGCAGCCGGGGCCGCCACACGAGGACGGCCAGGTCTCCCAGGCGCGTGAGCACGTCGAGGAGTATCGAGTACAGGCGGATGAGGATGAGCGTGGAGAGCGACATGCGGAGGTGGTCCTCCGCCGGCTCGCCGCGCGTCGACTTCACCGGTGGGCTGGGAGGTTCCTCGGACATGCCTTCCGCGCCGCACGATAGCACCCGTGCGACAGGCTCACTCTGCTACCGGGCAAGGACAAGCTCGCCCGACGGAGGCCCGCCTCCCCTCCCAGTGGCGGGCCTTGCCCTACCGCAGGCGCAGCAGGGTGGGGCCGGAGGCGCCGCCGCCCACCAGCACCTCGGGGACTCCGTCGTGCTCCACGTCCAGCACGGCCACATCCCGCGCTCCGGGCCGGGTGCCGAAGCAGGCGCCAGGCTCGAAGCCAGGCCCGGCGCGGAACGTGAGGACACAGGCGGTGTGGCTGTCCGGCGAGGCCACCAGCAGCTCCTTGCGCCCATCACCATCCAGGTCGCTCGCGGCGAGTCCGGCGGCAGTGCCCGGAGTGGGGGCCTCGCTGCCCTCGTGGAACGTGAAGGCGTCCGACACCGACAGCGGGAGCACCGCGCCCCGCCCCCCTGCGCAGGAGACGAACACGCGCGGCGCCTCCTCGGAAGCGAGGGCGGTAATCAGCAGCCGCGACGGCACGCAGGCGGTGCGCGTCGGAGCGAAGTCCGCCACCTTCCGCAGCGTTCCGTCCACATGGCCTTCGTACACGGCGAGCTCGAAGCCGGACGACAGCGGGCACGGCACCAGCAGGTCCGCGCGGCCGTCCGCGTTCAGGTCGCCCAGCGCCAGCGTCTCCACCGAGGTGTGCGCGGGGAGCACGCCCCCCGGAATGAACGTTCCGTCCCCCTGGCCGAGCAGCAGCCGCACCTCGTCGAGGTGGGCGAAGGCCACGTCCAGGGCTCCGTCTCCATCCACGTCTCCGGCGGCGACGGCGCGCGGGGCCAGCCCTTCCGTGAGGGGCTGCGCGGCGGCGAAGGTGCCGTCACCGTTGCCCCGCAGCAGCACCAGCGAGCGCACGGGCGATGTGCCTCCACTGCTGGTCAGCGCGAGCAGGTCCACCGTGGGGCCCACGTCGAAGCGGCCGGGCAGCAGCTTCCAGGTGCCCGGCGGAACGGAGGACGGCCCCCGGCCCACGAGCCCGCCTCGCGCCCGGGTGAGGTGCACCTGCAGCCCCGTGGGCCCAACGAGCGAGGCCACATCGTCCCGGCCGTCCCCGTCGAAGTCCGCGGTGGCGAAGACGGAGCCAAGGTCGGCGCGCTGTGGCCCCTTCACGCCCCGCAGCACGCGCACGCTGCGCGCCTCGGACAGCAGCGCCACATCGGGGGCGCCGCTGCCGTCGAAGTCCGCCACCTTGAGGTCCAGGTGGCCCCTTCCGACGGACAGCACCTGGGCCGTGAAGGTGGCATCACCGCTCGAGTACAGCGCGGTGACGTCCTCCTCGTTCCGGTGCATGTAGGCCAGGTCCTGCCGGCCGTCGCCGTTGAGGTCCGCGAGGGCGAGCCAGGCGTCGAACTCCCAGGGGCCCTTGGCGTGGTGGTGGATGCGCCGGGGCGCTCCGAAGTAGCCGTCGCGGTAGCCCAGGAGCACGAAGGACTCGATGTCCGTCGGCCCCATGGTGGCGACGGCGAGGTCCAGCAGCGCGTCGTCGTCGAAGTCCGCCGCGACGACGGAGGAGAGGCTGCCTCCCATGATGGGGCCGATATACGTGTGCGTGAAGGCGAGCAGGCCCCGGCCGTAGAACCCGTGCAGCGTGGCGCCCGCCACCATCAAATCCTCCAGGCCGTCCCCGTCGAAGTCCCCCGCGACGACGGGGCCATAGGGGACGAACGGAGGCGTGAAGGCGAGGGTCATGCTGCCGCCGGCCGTGTGGCGCAGCACGTAGAGGAAGCCGCCGTGGGACACGGCGAGCTCCGGCGCTCCGTCTTCGTCCAGGTCGTGCAGCACCGGCAGGCTGGTCGCGACATAGTCGGTGCCCGGCGGGGCCAGCGACGTCTCCACCGGCTCGGCGAAGCTCCCGTCTCCGTGGCCGAGCGCCACCTGGAGCGTCACGCCATCCACCGGATTCAGCACCACCAGGTCCAGCGCGCCGTCCCGGTCCAGGTCCGCGGAGACCAGCGTCTCTCCGCTGAGGGCGTGGGGCAGGAGGACGGGCGCCGCGAAGCCGCCATTGCCGCGTCCTCGCAGCAGGCTGGCCCCGGGCTCACGGTGGAGCACCACGAGGTCCTGCTTGCCGTCCCGGTCGAAGTCTCCCTGCGTGAAGGCGACGGGGACGGTGCTCGACGCGTCGGGCACCCGCTGCGCCACGCTGGAGTCGAAGTCCCACTCGCAGCGCCGCGTCGCCGCCGGCAGGGAGATGGGCAGCGTGCGCGTCACGGGCGCGGAGTCACGCAGCGACACGGTGACGCGCACGTCCGCGGACGGCGTCGCACCGGGGACGTCCCGCGCGCGGTTCCAGTGGAAGGCATGCGCGGTGCCCTCGACGGAGGTGGCCAGCGCCACGAGGCCCGAGTGCGTGAGGCTGCCCGCCTGGGTGGCTCGCTGGAAGGTGCCGTCTCCGTCGGCGTCCACCTCGACGCGGACCTCCACCCGCTCACCGTCGAGCTGCCGCAATTCATAGGCGACCGAGAGACAGCCGCTCGTCTCCGACGCAGCCTCCATGCGCAGGGACGTCAGCTCCACGGGCTCGGGCCGCGTGCGCACGGGCGCGGAGGTGGCCGCGACGCCCGCACCCACCGCATTGCGCGCGGTGACGCTGAGGGTCTGCTCACGGGTGCTCGGCACCGACAGCAGGGTGGCCTCGTGCACGTCCGGGCCCACGTCCACGCTCACGCCCGACGGCCGCGCCGCCACCGTGTAGCCACGGAGGGGCACGCCGCCGGTGTCCTCGGGGGCGCTCCACGAGACGTGCACCGAGCGCAGACCCGGCGTCGTGGACACGGCGGTGGGGGCTCCCGGTGGGCCCAGCGGCACCACGGGGGCGGAGGGCTCGGACTCGGTCCCTTCGCCCGCGGCGTTGACGGCTCGGACGGTGAAGGTGGTGGACTGGCCGTTGGTGAGGCCCCCCACGGAGGTGCTCAGCACCGGGCCCGGGGTCTCCACGCGCACGCCGCCCGGCTGCGCCGTCACCACGTAGCGCTGGATGGCGAGGCCACCGTCGGACGCCGGGGCCTTCCAGGTGACGCGCGCCTGCTTGTCGCCGCGCTCGGCGATGATGCCGGTCGGGGCGCCGGGCCGCTTCCACGCGGGGCGCAGGCCTTCACAGCGCGAGGCCTCGGCGACGCAGACCTGGACCTCTTCGCAGCACGTCCAGCCCGAGGCACACGGACAGGAACGCTCATTCTCCGGCACGGGGTCGACGCAGCCGGCGGCCAGCAGCGCGCCGAAGAGCAAGAGCACGGTGCGCGCGAGGGCCCCGGGGCCAGGCTTCCGAGACACCGGCAGCGTGGCCTCGTGAGCCGGCCGGCCAGGCCGCGTCCGCCGTGCCTTCACCCCGGTGCATGCGTCCCCCCGCGCGACACGCATCAGAACGCGCCCACCACGCCGAACGAGGCGCCGTCCGGCCCCGCCGAGGCCAGGGGCATCGTGTCTCCGCCACCCTCGGGCCACAGCAGGAGCAGCGCCCCACCGAGCACCGCCGCGCCGCCCACGCCATAGAGGACGCCGCTGGCCGAGTTGAGCTTGCGGATGCGGCTGTTGCGCGCCGCGGCCTCCTGCTGCGGCAGGTCCGGGGTGATTTCGTCCCGCACGCTTCGCGCCTTCAGCGTGGCCCACAGGCCCGCGCCCGCGGACGCCGTGCCCAGCGCCAGTCCACTCCAGCCCAGCGGCTTGCGCCGGCCCCACAGGCCGCCGCTTCCGGGCTCCGGGAAGGACTGCGACATCTCGGGCGGGTACTGGAAGCCGGTGACCACGTCCCGTCCGAAGGGCAGCGAGAAGATGTGCTGGAAGGCCGTATGCGCCGCGCCTCGCGAGGCCACGCGCACGGGCTCGGCGGAGAGGGACTCCAGGCTCACCACGTCGGGCACGGAGGGCAGGGGGAACTCCGTCTCGTCTCCCACGCGCCGCAGGTACACCGGGCCACGCGGTGGAGGCCGCAGCAGCCGCAGCGACTGGCCGGGCGCATTGTTGAACTCGGCCAGGCGCACGCCGTTGGCGTCCTCCAGCACGTAGTGCGCGCCCTTCGAGCCCTCCACCTCCAGCCGGCGCTGCAGACCCGGGCGCAGGTCCACCAGCTGCTCGTCACCCTTCGGCGGCCGCGCGTGCACCTGGGGACGGAAGCGGTCATTCGGGATGGCCGCGTTGGCGCGCTCCACGAAGGCGGCAATCTCGCGGTAGCTCACCTGTCCATCGCCGTCCGCGTCCGCCGCGCCGAACAGGCCCGAGCGCACCTCGTGGTTGAAGACGCCGGCCTGGAAGGCCTCCCACTCGTGGCTCTCGCGCGCGGAGGACGTGGACAGCAGCAGGCCCACGTTGTCCGCCTGCGCGAGCCCCACCGCGCGGGTGAAGCCCTCCGGCAGGGGGCGCCGCTGTCCGCCCGGGCCTCGGCTGTACGCGAGGAAGTACGAGTAGCACGCGTCCACGATGAGGTGGACGCGGTCCGAGCCCAGCGCTCCCACCACCTGGTCGGACAGCATGGGCGCGGTGAGCGGCCCGTCCTCCAGGCTCACGTAGCCCTCGCCGTTGCGCACGTTGCCGTGGCCCGCGTAGACGACATACGTGACGGTCTGCACGCCCCGGCTGCGGGCCAGGGCGATGTCCTCGGAGAGGCGCTTCACGGTGGTGGCCAGCTCGGCGCGCTTCGGGTCCAACGCCTCGGCGGCGGCCTGCGGGTGCAGGCGGCGCGTGTTGTCGTCCAGGCGGGCCAGCAGGTACGTGCGCGCGCCGATGAGGCGGAACAGGTCCAGGTAGCGCGCGGCGTCGTCATCCGCGTAGCGCAGCACCGGCTGGTCCGGCTCGTGGCCCCGGTTGACGCCGATGATGAGCGCGAACGACGCGGTGCGCGCCGCTTCCGGAGCGCCGCTGCCGGCGACACCCCGGGGGCCCGGTGTCGGGAGCCTGCGCGCTGATGGCACCCGGCACCGCGTGGAGCGTGGGGCCGTGTGTCGCGGCGCTCGCGACCCCCGAAGCCAGCAGGGCGAGGAGCGGAAGGGCGGAGCTCATGGAGTGACCTGGAGCTGCAGCACGGTGGAGTCCGCGCCGGCCGGCAACACATCCTCGAGGGAGCCGTCCTTCGGCAGCAATGCCTCCATTTGCCTCACCGTGAGAGGCGCATCCAGGAACACCGCGTGAAGGAAGAGGGGTCCCGGCTCCAGCGGGTGCGAAATCGCCTCGGGCAGCTCGTGAACTCGCTCGCCCGCCGGGATGGAGATGGCCGAGGGGTTGGCCGCCGGGTCGGTCCAGCTCGGGTGGTACCAGTACACCCGTCCCGCCGCGTCCCGGGCGAAGACCATCAGGTAGCGGTGCGAGTCCGGGTTGCGGAAGGCGAACGCCAGCTCCTGCCCGGCCCGCAGCGTGGGGCCGAGCAGCGCGGTGCTCCCACCCGGGTCCACCGCGTACACGAGCAGCTTCGCGTCGGCCACCGCGTTGCCGGTGCCCCGGGGGGTGAAGCCGTCGTCACCCGCTCCGCTCCACGGGCCGCGCACCATGAGCAGCGCGAGGCACGCCACCGCCACCGGGACGAGCATCAGCTTCCACGGCATGAAGGGCTCGCGCGCGTCCAGCCCCAGCCCCCGGGCCAGCCGGGTGCGGGCGTCGAGGGCCTTCGGATCCAGCCGGGCCAGCAGCAGGTTGCGCTCATAGCGCTCGCGGCAGGTGGCGCAGCCGGGCAGGTGCTCGCGCAGGCGCCGCTCGTCCCGGGGGTGGATGTTGCCGGAGAAGTGGCTGTCGACGAGGGAGTGGATGGCGCAGGCGGGGTTCATCGTGCCTCCGGGGGGAGGAGGAACTTCTTGAGGAGCTGGCGGACGCGCAGCTCCTGGTAGGCCAGGGTGGTGCGGCGCATGCCCAGGGCGGTGGCGGCCTCGCGCTGGCTGAGCTGGCGCAGGAAGCGGGCCTCGAAGACGGGCACCCACTTCGCGGGGAGGCGCTCCTGGCGGAAGCGCTCCAGCAGGTGGTTGGCGTCGAGCCCGGACTCGGGGGCCGCGGGCTCTTCGTCCCACCGGGGCTCGTCGGCGAGCCGCTCCAGTGCGTGCTGCTCGCGCTGGCGCTTGCGCACCGCGTCCACGGCGAGGTTGCGCGCCAGGGTGTGCAGCCAGGCCCCCAGCGAGCCCCCCTGGAAGGAGCGGCGCACCCCCGCGTCGGACACGAGGCGCAGGAAGACGTCATGCACCACCGTCTCCGCGTCCACGCCGGACAGCACCCGGGTGGCGGCGCGGTACACGGTGTCGAAGTGCTCGCGGTAGCAGGCGTTGAGCACCCGGGCGTCACCGGCATGGAAGCGCGCGAGCCAGTCGGCCCCCCCGGCCGGGGCGTCGTCACCGCTCATGCGCACATCCGTGAGGCTGGCAGGTCCACGCATCGAATCATCCACCACCGCGTCTGCTCTCCCAACGTCGGGGGCGGCGGAGGTGGACGAAACGATTCCCGCCGGAAGGAACGTTCATTCCGGGGCCCCCTGCCTCCCGAGGGCCTACCTTTGGCGCAGCAGGAGGGATTCCACGGGGGGGGCGCGCCCGGCCAGCACCTCCGGGACGCCGTCATGGTCCACGTCCAACACGGCCACCCTGTCCGGGCGGTTCGGGACGCTGAAGCAGGCAGGCAGGCTGTCGGGACGGACGACGCACACCCCCGGGTTGCCCTGCCTGATCAGCGAGGGCCTCAGGTCCGACGTCAGCGAGGCAATCACCTCCTTCTTCCCATCCCCGTCCAGGTCCGCCGCCGCCAGCCGCGTCGTGTCGGTGCCGAAAGAGGTGTAACCGGCGGGGAAGCGCGTCGGCGGAGGGCCGCTGGGGTCCGGAACCCGGTACATGCCCCCCGGCTGCAGGGTGGGGCGGTCATTCGACGCGTCACATGCGACGGTGACGTCCAGGTGCTGGTCGTCGTCGAGGTCTTCCAGCAGCAGCGACTTCGCCTTGCAGGGGCCGTGGTAGCGCACCTCCACCCAGGCCAGCGTGCCGTCCGCCCGGGCCTGGTAGCGGGTGATTCCGAAGTCCGGGTACGCGTCACTGGTGGGCGTGGCCACGCCACTGTCCAGCGCCACCAGGTCCGCGCGGCCATCTCCGTTCAGGTCGCCCATGGCCAGCTCGAAGCCTGTCGAGGGCTCGGAGAGCACCTCGGCGGGAGCGAAGGTGCCGTCGCCCGCGTTGCGCAGCAGGTGCAGCTCGCGGAGGCTCGTGGGGCCCACCGGACGGGCACAGGCGCAGACGATGTCCAGGTCTCCGTCGTCATCCACGTCTCCGGCGGCGACGCCGTGGGGGCTCACTCCGGGGGTGAGTGCCTCGGGGGCGGTGAAGGTGCCGTCGCCCTTCCCGCGCAGCAGCACCATCGTGCGGGCGGGGGCGACGGTTCCGACGGCGGTCAGCGCGAGCAGGTCCACCGTGGGGCCCGCGTCGAAGCGGCCCGGCACCAGCTTCCAGATGCCCGCCGGGGCCTCGGAGATGCCGGCATGCAGCGGGCCGCCCTCGGCCCGCGTCAGGTGGACCTGGAGGCCTCTGTCCGGCGCGACGGACGCCACGTCGTCCCAGCCGTCCCCATCGAAGTCCGCGGTGACGGGCACGGAGCCGAAGGCCGGCATCGTGGGCCGGGAGAAGTCCCGCGTCACCACCAGCCCGCTCCCCGAGCTTGTCAGCAGGTCGAGCCCGCCGCTCCCGTCGAAGTCCGCCACCCCGACGATGGACCGGACGTCGCCATTCCACGGGTTCTCCAGTGTGAAGGTGCCGTTGCCACGACCATGCAGCACGGCGACTTGATTCTCTCCCTCGACCACGTAGAGGAGGTCCGGCGTCCCGTCCGACTCCACGTCCGCCACGACGAGCAGCCCGGAGATGGGCTCCGAGGACGTGTAGCGGCGATGCTGGAACAGCGTCACCGGCGCGGCGAGCTGGCCCCGGCCGTCGTTCACCATCAGCCGGACCTGCGTCTCGGTGGAGGTGTTCATGCTGACCGCGAGGTCGGGATGGCCGTCCCCGGTGAAGTCCGCGGCCACGGCGGAGCGGGCATCGCCTCCAACGCCTCCAACGCCTCCAACGTGCCCGACGAACTCCGAGGTGAACTCCAGCGCGCCCTGGTTCCGGAAGAGCATGGGGAGCACGTTCACCACCAGCAGGTCCTCGCGGCTGTCCCCGTCGAAGTCACCCGAGACGAGGTGGCCCGGCGGGACGCCCAGGTGGGTGATGGCCACCTCGAGCTGGCCTCCACCCGTGTGGCGCAGTCCAAACAGCATGCCGTCCTGGGCCACCACGACTTCCGGTGCGCCGTCCCCATCCAGGTCGCGCACCAGGGGAGGCACGAGGCTGTTGCCGTGCTCGAAGCGCTCTTCCAGGGAGAGCAGGGTCTGCACCGGCGCCGAGAAGGTGCCATCTCCCCGGCCGAGCGCCACGTTGAGCGCGAGCACCGAGAAGCCGTCGGCGAAGCCGAGCATGAGCAGGTCCAGCGCGCCGTCCCCGTCCAGGTCCCCGGAGGCGATGGCGCGGCCGGGGAGCGGGTCGCCACCGAAGGCGTCCACCGCGGCGCCGAAGCGGCCGTTGCCCAGTCCCGGCAGCAGCCGGATGTCGGCCAGCGTCGAGGGCGTCTGGGTGACGACTGGCTGGGTGCTCACCACGTCCGGCTTGCCGTCCCGGTTGAAGTCGCCGACCACCGGGTTGCCCCAGCTGAGGTGCGGCCGAAGCGGGGGGGCGTCGAGCTCCAGCTCGCAGCGCGCCGTCGTGGCCGCCAGGGGCAGCGGCACCGTGCGCGTGGAGGGCGCGCTCCCGGGGCACGGTGGCGGTGACGCGCAGGTGCGCGGACGGCGAGGCCCCGGGCACGTCTCGCGCGCGATTCCAGAGGAAGGTGTGCGAGGTGCCCTCGGGGGACGTGGCCAGCGCCACCAGCCCCGAGTGTGTCGTGCTGCCCGCCTGGGTGGCGCGGCGGAAGGCGCCGTCACCGGCGGCGTCCACCTCCACCACCACGTCCGCGCGCATCGCTGCTTCGTGGCGCAGCCCGTAGGACACGGAGACGCAGCCGCCCTGCGTCGACGTGACGTCCAGCGAGGTCAGCTCCACCGGCGGCGGGAGCCGTATCGGCTCCGGGGGCGAGTGGTCCTTCCCACAGGCCATGGCCAGCAGCAGGGCGAGGGAGGGAAGCTTCAGGGGGAGCGGCGAGCGCGGCATCTGACACCTTCAACGTTCCGGCCCCGAAGTTGGGCGAAGCTAGATGAAGCCCTGCGTCCCCGTCCAGGGCATGGGCGCATTGAAGTTCACGAGTGGGAAGTGGACGAAGTCAGGGCGCGCCGAGGTTCTTGAAGGTGAAGGTGCCGCCGAAGCCCCGGGCGATGCCCAGGTCCCAGGGGGCGCAGGTGACAATCACGTCGAGGTAGCCGTCCTGGGTGCTGTCGCGCAGCACCATGCCCCGGGGAGGGCAGTCCGGCTGGGACGCGGACTTCACATAGGTCAGCGTGCCATCCACCTGCGCGCTGTACAGGGTGACCACGGGGCCCGAGACGTACTTGCCCAGAGCGGAATGCATCACCACCAGGTCCGCGCGGCCGTCCAGGTTGAGGTCCCCCATGGCCAGGAGCTCCGCGTACCGCCGGTCCATCACCACGCCGGGGCCGAAGGTGCCATCGCCTCCGTTGCGCAGCAGCCGCAGCTCCCGGATGGAGGCGCCGCCCTCCGACCGCGCGGTGCCGCAGACGATGTCCAGGTCTCCGTCGTCATCCACGTCTCCAGCCGCGGTGACATACGGCGCTGCGCCCACGGCCAGCGCTTCGCCGGCGCTGAAGGTGCCGTCCGCATTGCCTCGCATCAGGGCCAGGATGCCAGCGGGCGTGGAGCCCCCGGTGCTCGCCATCACCAGCAGGTCCAGCGTGGGGCCCGGGTCGAAGCGTCCCAGCCTCAGGCCCGTACTGCCCTGGGGCGCCGGGGACGGGGTGCTCGGCTGGAGCCCGCCCTCGGCGCGCGTGAAGTGCACCTGCACGGTGCCAGGGCCCGTCACCGACACGATGTCCTCCCAGCCATCCGCGTTGAAGTCCGCGAAGACGGCGCTGGAGCCGACGGACTGGGGCCTGGGCGCCGTGGGGTCCTTCAGCACCATGGCGCCGTTCCAATTCCCCACCAGGAGGTCGAGCCCGCCACTGCCGTCGAAGTCCGCGGCGCCGATGATGGGGCCCGTGCTCATGGTGAGGGCGCGCGGCTCGAAGGTGCCGTCACCCCGACCGAGCAGCAGGGTGACGTTTCCGGACGCCCCGTCCACATAGGCCAGGTCCTGCGTACCGCTCACATCCAGGTCGCCCACGAAGAGCTCGGGCGAGTAGTTCCTCGGGTGGTAGGGCAGCCGCACCGCGGCCCCGAAGCGCCCCGCGCCGTCGCCCGGGAGCAGGTGGATGACGCCTCGGGTGTCCTCTGTCAGCGAGGCCGCGAGGTCCAGGTGGCCATCGCCGTTGAAGTCACCGGCCACGGCGGAGTGGGCGGGGCCCGCCATGGAGCCGAGCAGTTCGGGCGTGAAGCCGAGCTGGCCCTGACCCCGGAAGAGCTGGAGCGACTCGCCCGCCACCAGCAGGTCCTCGCGCCCGTCCTCATCGAAGTCTCCGGCGGCGACGGAGCCGCCTGACACGGACGCCTCCGTGAAGGCCACGGACAGCGCGCCGTCCGAGTAGCGCAGCACGTACAGGGCGCCGTTCCCGCTCACGATGACCTCCGGCAATTCGTCCCCGTCCAAATCCCGAAGCAGGGGCGGCAGGACGGTGGCGGGGCGCGGCACCTGCTCGGCCAGGACGCGCGTCACCGGCCTGTCGAAGCTGCCATCTCCGAAGCCGCGCGCCACCGTCACCTGGAGCCTCGTGGAGAAGCCGGTGTACTCGCTGCCGAAGAAGTCGAAGGCGACCAGGTCCAGCACGCCGTCCCCATCCAGGTCGGCGGAGGCCAGGTGCGTGTTCCACAGGTCCCCTCCGAAGCGCAGGGCGTTGCTGTTCTTCATCGTGAGGTGGCCGTTGCCCTGCCCCCGGGCCACCCGGGCCTCCCGGGTTCGGGTGTCGGGGTAGAAGTAGTGGGAGAGGGCGATGTCCACCTTGCCGTCCCGGTCGAAGTCGCCGTACGCCAGCCCGCCCTGGCGGTTCTGCACCAGCGTCGGTGCCCGGTCGAAGGTCCACTCGCAGCGCCTCGTCATGGCCTCCAGCGGCACGGCCACGGTGCGCGTCGCGGGCGCGCTGCCGGGCACGGTGGCGGTGACACGGACGAGCGCGGAGGGTGCCGCGCCGGGCCGGTCCTCCGAGCGGTTCCAGGCAAAGGCATGCGCGCTGCCCGTGGGCGCCGCGGCCAGCGCCGTCAGCCCCGAGTGCGTGAGGCTGCCCGCCTGCGTGGCGCGGGTGAAGGAGCCGTCTCCCTCCGCGTCCACCTCCACGAGCACGTCGGCCCTATCTCCGTCCCGCTGCCGCAGCCCGTAGCTCACGGTGCCGCAGCCGCTCGCCTCCAGGGAGACGGACAGTGACGTCACCTCTACGGGCTCGGGCAGCGGGCGCACGCGCCGCACCGACGAGGCCGCGGGGCCCTCGCCCACGGCGTTATGCGCGGTGACGGTGATGACCTGCGGCTCGCTGCTGGGCACGGACGCGAAGGTGACTTCGCGCACGCCGGGGCCCACCTGCCGCGTGGTGCCCGCGGGCCGCGCCACCACGGTGTATCCGGTGGTGGGCTCCACCGCTTCGGAGGCGGGAGCCCCCCACGTCACGGTGAGCGAGCGCAGCCCCGGCGTCACCACGACGGCCGAGGGCGCATCCGGCAGCGGACGGGTCCGGACCTCGGCGGCGCTGGCGCCCGTGCCGGTGCCCTCGTCGTTGAGCGCGGCGACGGTGAAGGTGTACGCGGTGCCGTTGTCCAACGCGTCGAAGAAGGCGCCCGTGGCGGTGGCCTCCAGCCTCCGCGAGTGGCCTCCGGGCGAGGCCGTCACCACGTAGCCGGTGATGTGCAGGCCGCCGGTGTCCGTGGGGGCTTCCCAGAACACCCAGGCGCTCCGGATATGGGCCTCGGCGAACACGGACGTGGGCGCCCGGGGCGGGCCGAGGGGCACCACGGCCTCGGACACGGCGGACTCGGGGCCCTCGCCCACGGCGTTGACGGCGCGCACGGTGAAGGTGGCGGGCGCGCCATTGGTGAGGCCCTCCACCACGGCTTCCCGCTCCGGGCCGGCCGTCCGCGCGCTCCGTT
>JBKGHK010001209.1:0-2016 GCA_046520375.1 Pyxidicoccus sp. 3LFB2 | reverse complement strand
CGCCCGCTCGCGCGCGCACCCGGAGCGCCGAGCTCGAGGACTCGCTGCCCCGCGAGGCGCGCGCGCTGTCGGGAAGCGCGCCCCGCAGCAATGACTTGGAGCGGCGCATCGACGACCTGGAGAGCCGCATCTCCACCCGCTCGCTCGCCGGACAGCTCCAGGACGCCCAGGTGGAGACGGCGTTCAAGATGCTGGACAAGTACCGCAAGGAAGCGCACTCGGCGGACGGAGCCAGGCGGCAGAAGATCTCCGCCGGGCTCAACTACCTGGAGCGCACCTACCTGAAGCCCTGAGGCCTCCGGAGTGGGGGCTTCACAAGCGGGCGCAGAACACCGGCTGGGCCATGGCGTTTCGGGCCCGCTCCACGCTCACCAGCTTCCAGCCGGCCAGGTCCTCCAGCAGCATGTCGCGGTTCTGCCGGATGACCGTCGGGTTGCGGCACACCTTGAGGTCGCCGTAGTAGCCGAAGGGAGGCAGGGCCAGCTGAAGCTCCGCCAGCTCCGCCAGCTGCAGGTCTCCCAGCTCGCGCCCGTAGAGGGCGAAGGCCGCGTCCTCCACGCCGACGACGCCCCGCTCGAAGTGGATGATGGCCAGGTCGTACGCGATGAGCTGGTCCTTCTGCATGAAGGTGTGCAGCCGGTGCGCGGCCACCGACTGCTGCACCGAGCTCTGGATGCCCAGCGCGTTGGCGATGCGCATGGCGAGCAGCCGCTCGCAGCCGCCGTCTCCCGGGGGCGTGGTGCCCACCGTCACCCCGGCGAAGAGGCGCCACGCCCAGGCGGGCCCGTCCTCGCGCGGCGTCTGGAAGTACCGGGGGCAGCCCATGTGGCGGATGTAGAGCGCCACCAGGTCCTTGGGCAGCCGCGAGAAGTCCGGGCGTGTGAAGGCGATGGGGCGGGGGTTCTTCTGGTACTGCCCCGCGCGGAGGCTCATCCGCTCGCCTTCGATGCTGTGCTTGAGCTGCTTCTCGACGTCGAACTCGCTCTCCAGCGGAGGCAGCTTGCTGGCCGTATAGAGATACGCCAGTGGGATGACCACGCCGGCAAGACCCAGCAGGAACAGCACTATCCAGAGAAGACTCTTCACCTCCCCAGGTTACCAGGGGAGACATGCACCCGGCGCAACGGGTTAAAACCGAGCCCACCATGCCCGAATGGCACCTGGCCACCGTCTCCGCCACCGAACCGGCCGCCGATGGCCTCACCGACCTCGTGCTCGACATCCAGGGGACGCCCCTCGTGGGCACCCATGCCTACCCCGGGCAGTACGTCCGGCTGCGCCTGCCCGGCCTGGAGGAGGGCATCTTCGCCATCGCCTCCCCGCCCTCCCCCCAGGGGACGCACTGGGAGTTCCTCCTCAAGGACGGCAGCCCCCTGCCCGATGCCCTCATCCGCCTGAAGCCCGGCGACCGGGTGGAGGTGACGCGGCCCGAGGGCAAGGGCTTCCCGCTGGAGCGCGCCCGGGGGCGGGACTTGCTGCTGTTCGCCACCGGCTCCGGCATCTCCCCCATCCGCTCCGTCATCGCCAGCATCCGCAGCGAGCGCCAGACGTATGGCCGGGTGACGCTCTACTTCGGAGCGCGGACGCCGAGCGCCTTCGCGTACTCGGACGAACTGCACGAGTGGGAGGCGGGCGGCGTGCGGGTGGTGCGCACCGTCAGCCAGCCCGGTGTCAGCGGGTGGCAGGGCCTCACCGGCTACGTACAGGCCTGCCTGGGCGAGGAGTCCGTTGAAGGCGCGATAGCGTTCCTCTGCGGCCAGTCGGAGATGGTGCAGGGCGTGAAGGCCACGCTCCAGGCCCGCGGGGTGCCCCGCGGCGACATCTTCCTCAACTACTGAGGCGCGGTGGGGCGCCCCAGGGCGCGCGACGTGCAGCGCGTGCGGGAGGCTGCACTCCCGGGGCCTGGCGCCGTGCTCCAGAGCGTGACTGGAGCGCGGGCGAGCGGCTGCACTACCGGGCGCGGCGCCGCGTCTCCACGGGGGGTGACGGTGGGCTCCGATAGCGCACGCCATCCGA
>JBKGHK010001208.1:0-2017 GCA_046520375.1 Pyxidicoccus sp. 3LFB2 | reverse complement strand
CCCGACAGGTACACGTGCCGGCACAGCCCGCCGCCCGCGCGCAGCTCCAGCACGTTGTCCGCGAGCTGGAGCACGCCAATCACCCCCACGCCGCCATCCTCCGTCCGGCGCAGGCGCTCCAGGGGCGTCTCGGCCAGGGGGAAGGGGTCCGTCCGGAAGACGCCGTAGGCGAAGCCCTCCGGCACGCGCAGCAGGTACAGCGCCCACCAGCGGCCCTGGCCCAGCGGCGCGCACTGCTTCAGCGCCCGCTGAATCGTGGCCCGCGAGCGGGGACCGATGCCAATCGCGATGGGGTCATGCCCGCCCAGCTGCGCCAGCATCTGCCCCAGGTCGTCACAGACGAAGGCCATGGGGAACAGCGGCGCGCCTTCCTCGCGGTAGCGCGACAGCGTGACGATGAGCTCGCCAATGGAGTCCGCCGTCTGCGCGCACGGCATGCGGGCTTCGTCCAGGAACGTGCTGACCGCGTCGGTCAGCAGGTGGCGGAAGGACAGGACGGGAGGTGGCGAGCCCGGGGCGACCGGGTCCGAGCCATTCATGACGGCCTCAGCATGGCCCATTGCCGCCGTCCGCGCACGGACGGAGTGATGCGGTGCCCGCCTGCCTGCCCTGTGTCCTCCGAGTGCCTTCAGCGCGCCTGTTTCTTGAGCGTCACGAGGAACTTGCGCAGGGCCCGCCACTCCTCGGGCTCGAAGCCCTGGAGGGTGCGGATGAGGCGGCGCAGCTCGGGGGGCTGCTCCGTGGAGGGCGGGGGCGGCTCGGCCACCTGCCAGGGGCCGGGGGGCAGGGTGCCCGCGGGCAACCCCAGCATCCGGTCCGCGGACTCCTGGAGCACGTGGCACAGCCGCCAGAAGGTGGGGATGCTGGGGAAGGCGCGGCCCCGCTCGATGCGGCCGTACACCTCGGTGGCCAGGTCGATGCGCTCGGCCACGTCCGCCTGGGTCAGCTCCTGACGCACGCGTGCCGCCTGAGCGTTCCTGCCCAGCGTCTTCTTCAGTGACGACTTCTCGCGCTCACCGAGCATGCCCCAAGCCCATCCTGTAAAGTTCTGGGCGGTAGATACGACTTAATGGATTGGGAGCACAGGACACGCGGAGTGGGGCTGGCTTCCAGACCCGGCAGGTTGCTGTTCCGACCCGATTTCTCCCATCGGGACGAGCGTCCCTACCCCTCCGGTGGCCCCGGCCAGGGCCTCTCCTCAGGAAAGGCCGGCCCGCGCCTCGTCCAGCTGAGCCGCCGTGCGCGTCCAGTCGCCGGCCAGCCCGTCCAGGTGCCGCAGCACGTCCGCGAAGAAGCGCTCCTCCAGCGCACGTGCCAGGGTGGCTCCATGCGCGTCGGCCCACTTCCGGGTGACGCGGGCGCGCACCTGCGCACCCAGCAGGTCCACGAAGCGCTCCATCAGCGGGGTGGACAGCAGCGTGCCCGCCCACACCACCGCGTCGTGGCCGAAGCCGCCCGTGGCCACCGTCACCGCCGCCGCCGCGCCTGACGGCACCGAGTACACCAGCGTCGTCAGCGCCTGGAGCAGCTCCTCGCGCATGCCCCCCTGCAGCTCCGCGCCCACCAGCTCGCGGCAGAAGGCGTAGAGCGTGGCCCGGTCCGCGGCGTGCGCGTGCAGGGGCTCGAAGCCCAGCGGCTCCTCCAGCTTCGCCAGCGTCACCGGGCCGAAGGCGTCGGCCAGCCTCGCGCGCGTCTCCGCGTCTCCGCGCCAGGCGGCCACCTCGGGAGCGAAGGCGTCCACCAGCTTGCGCACGCCGTCCTTCATGGAGTCGTCCACCGCGAGCGTGGTCGTCTCCGCGCCCTCGGGCTCCGGCCCGGTGAAGGATTGGCGCACCTTGCGGCTGACGAAGGTGAGCGCCGTGGCCAGCCCCCGGAAGGGCAGCCGCACCCACTTGTGGAAGTTGCTGCGCGCGTCCAGCTCGTCCCGGAAGGCGTCGATGAGGATGTCCGCCGGCACCGCCTTCAGCGCCGCGTGCGCGCCCACGCCATTGAGCTCGTGTCGCAGCCGCAGCCGCAG
>JBKGHK010001207.1:0-2024 GCA_046520375.1 Pyxidicoccus sp. 3LFB2 | reverse complement strand
TGAAGCAGCTGCTCACCGGTGGCGACGTCGTCTCCGCGCCCCACGTGCGCCGGGTCCTGGAGGAGCTGCGCATCCCCGTGACGGCCTGCTACGGCCCCACCGAGTCCACCCTCTTCGCCTCCTGCTTCCGCATGACGGAGCCCTCGCAGCCGGGCACCTCCGTCCCCATCGGCACCCCCATTGGCAATACGCGGCTGTACGTGCTGGACAAGCACCTGCACCCGCTGCCCTTCGGCGTGCCCGGTGAGCTCTTCATCTCAGGCGAGGGCCTGGCGCGCGGCTACCTGCGGCAGCCGGACCTCACCGCCGAGCGCTTCCTGCCGGACCCCTTCCACCCGCGGCCCGGCGCGCGCATGTACCGCACCGGAGACCTGGTGCGCCGCCGTGCCGACGGCGTGCTGGAGTTCCTGGGCCGCGCCGATACGCAGGTGAAGATTCGCGGCTTCCGCATCGAGCTGCCCGAGGTGGAGGCGGCGCTGCTGGCCCACCCGGCGGTCACCAAGGCGGTGGCGGTGGCGCGCGAGGACAATGGCCTCAAGCGCCTGGTGGCCTACTTCGAGGGCCAGGCCCCCGTGGCCGAGCTGCGCGCCTCCCTCAAGCAGCGGCTGCCCGAGTACATGGTGCCCGCCGCCTTCGTGCGCCTGGAGGCGCTGCCGCTGACGGCCAATGGCAAGGTGGACCGCAAGGCGCTGCCCTCTCCCGACGGCCTGCAGCCGGAGCTGTCCTCCAACTACCAGCCGCCGCGCAATGCCACCGAGCAGGCCCTGGCCGAGGTCTGGGCCCAGGTGCTGAACCTGCCCCGCGTCGGCATCCGCGACAACTTCTTCGAGCTGGGCGGTGACTCCATCATCACCCTGCAGGTGGTGGCGCGGGCGCGCCAGGCCGGACTGCAGCTTTCCCCGCGCCAGCTCTTCCAGCACCAGACGGTGGAAGCGCTGGCCACGGTGGTGAAGGCCGCCGGGGCGTCGTCGGCCGAGCAGGGCCTGGTGCGGGGCCCGGTGCCCCTCACCCCCGTGCAGCACGCCTACTTCGAGCAGGCCCCCCGCCTGCCCCACCACTTCAATCAGGCCCTGCTGCTGGAGGTGCGCCGGCCGCTGGAGCCGGCCCTGCTGGAGCAGGCCCTGGTCAAGCTGGTGGAGCACCACGACGCCCTGCGCATGCGCTTCACCCGCCAGCCCGACGGCGCCTGGCGCCAGGAGTCCCCGGGCCTGGAAGCCCCGCCGCGCCTGCGCCGGGTGGACCTCTCCGGCGTCGCGCCGGAGGACCTCGGCTCCGCCATCCAGGCGGTGGCCAATGACGTGCAGCGAAGCCTCGTCCTGGACGAGGGCGTGCTGCTGCGTGCCGCCCTCATGGAGCCTGGCGCGGGGCAGCCGCCCCGCCTGCTGCTCGTGGCCCACCACCTCGTGGTGGATGCCGTCTCCTGGCGCATCCTCATGGAGGACCTGGAGGCCCTCTACCAGCAGCTCGCCCAGCGCCAGCAGCCCGCCGCCCCGCCGAAGACGACGTCCTTCAAGGCCTGGGCGGAGCAGCTCCAGCAGCACGCGCGCTCCGAGTCCGTCCAGCAGGAGCTGGCCTACTGGCTGAGCGGCGCACGCGCGGAGGTCCAGCCGCTGCCGGTCGACAAGACGCCCGCGCGCGAGGCCAACACCTACGCCTCCAGCCAGTCCGTGGGCTTCTCACTGGAGGCGGAGGAGACGCGGCTGCTGCTCCAGGACGTGCCCACCGCGTACCGGGCCCGCCTGGAGGACGTGCTCCTCACCGCGCTCGCCCAGGCCCTGTCCCGCTGGACGGGCCAGCACCGCGTGCTGGTGGAGCTGGAAGGCCACGGCCGCGAGGACCTCTTCGAGGGCGTGGACCTGTCGCGCACCGTGGGCTGGTTCACCGCCACCTACCCCATCCTCTTCCAGCTGCCCGCCTCCGGCTCACCGGGCGACGCGCTGCGCGCCGTGCGCGACGAGCTGCGCCGGCTGCCCAACAAGGGCGTGGGCTACGGGCTGCTGCGCCACCTGGGCGCGGAGGACGCG
>JBKGHK010001206.1:0-2030 GCA_046520375.1 Pyxidicoccus sp. 3LFB2 | reverse complement strand
CACGCGCCCGTCCGCCAGCCGCACCGCCGCATGGTTGCGCCGCGCCGTGCGCAGGGCCCCCGTCACCTGCCACAGGCCGGACGCCGGCTCGAACAGCTCGCAGCTCGCGAGCGTGCGGTGGCCGTCATGCCCGCCCACGGCCAGCACGCGCCCATCCTCGAGCGCGACGAAGGGCAGCAGCTTGCGCGGCGTGGACAGCGTCAGCGGCTGTCCCACCGTGTTCGCACCGCCCTCCTCAGCCCGGGGACCGGAGCTGCACGAGAACACCAGCACGAAGAGCGCCACCGTGACGCAGGATGTCGAGAACCGTTGCATGAGCCCACCTGGAAGGCTGGTCGGAGAGGGCTCATGTAGCCTGACGGTCTGACATTCCTGCTTTGTCCGACCTGAGTGATTCCCGACGCTTACACCGCCCCGCAGGTCCCAATTCCCGCAAACCGGGGGCGTGCCGGTGGAGGGCGCCAGCGGCCCTGGCGCCCCGCGTCAGTCAGTGTCGGACAGGCTCCCAGTCCGTCGCGGGCGCGGCGTTCACCGGCTCGGAGTCCATGCCCCGGCTGTGGCGCGGAGGCAGGGCGCCGCCGTCGTCGTCCTGCTCCAGGGTGAGCAGCGGGTGGTCCGCGTTCGCCAGGTACACGTCCTGCTCCCGGACGAAGTCCACGTCGCTGTACTCGACCAGGTAGTCGCGCCGGGGAATGGGCACGAGCCCCTGCTCCAGCTCGAAGTGGATGTCGCCCACCGCGGCCACGCGTCCCACCACGCGCCCGTCCGCGGTGCGCACCGTCATCCCCTCGCGCACCTCCCCTGTCTGAATCATCTGGGCCTCCTCGTGCTCGGGGCGCCCGGACCATCCGGCCCCCTCCGCAACAGTGCGGGCGCTCCGTGCGGACGGCAGCGTGAGGGGAGCCGGGCAGAGGAGCGCCCGCCGACATGGGCCCTTCGAGGCGCGAGCAGGAGTCCGTGCCCCTTCCCTCCGCGTCGTGCACGCCGCACCGTGAAGCGATGGGGTTCGCGCGTACCGGAGCAGGAGCAGAGGCGCTCCGTCTTCCCTCCGTGGAGGCGGGAAGCGACGCGGTGTCAGGAGCGCTGGCGTCGCGGGCTACGAGCAGGCGCGCGGAGTCGACCCTCCCGGGGGTGCCTAACGTTCACGGCAGGAGGTGCTTCATGCTGCTGGAACTGTCCTCGGTGGAAGCGCGCGAGCTGAAGCAGGCGCTGGAGTCGGCGCTGCGCGTGCTCCTGGACGAGATTGCCCATGCCGACCAGCGCGCCTTTCGCGACATGTTGCGCGAGCGATACGAACGGATGGAGGCGCTGAACCGACGGCTGGAAATGACGCTCGAGGGAAACCAGGTGTACGCCTGAGGCCGCCAGGGTGGCACGAATGATTCCGGACTCCATCATCCAGTATCTCCACCGCCACTACGTCCCCTTCGAGCGCCGTCCCCACCTGCGAGCCATCAGCGCGCAGGCGCTCGCGGCGTCGCTGCACGTCAGCGGCTTCCTGGTGGCGAAGACGGTCATCGTCCATGCGCCGGACCGGCTGTGGCTCTGCGTGACGAGCGCTCCGGACACGCTGGACCTGGGCCGCCTCGCGGACATGGTCGGCGTGCGGCGGCTGCGCCTCGCGGAGGAGGCGGAGTTCGTCGACCTCTTCCCCGAGTGCGAGCCGGGCGCCGAGCCTCCCTTCGGCCAGCTCTACGGCCTGCCCGTGGTGGTGGACAGCCACCTGCGGCAGGCCGAGCGGCTGTGGTTCCGCGCGGGCTCGCACGCGGAGGCCATCGAGCTGCGCTTCGAGGACTTCCTGCACCTGGAGGAGCCGCTGCTCGGCAACATCGTCCGGGAGCGCCCGGGGGAGCAGGTGTACACGCCCATGGAGCAGCACGCGTAGCCGCGCCCCTCAGCTCCGTCGCCGACCGGTGCGCCGCAGCGCGAGTCCGAGCAGGCCCAGGAGCACGCCTGCGCCACTGGCCATGCTCGACGTGCCGCAGCCGCAGCCCACCGTCAGCGCGAGCGGCTCGCCCAGTCCGCCGGAG
>JBKGHK010001205.1:0-2034 GCA_046520375.1 Pyxidicoccus sp. 3LFB2 | reverse complement strand
GGCGCGGCGAGCGCGCTGGCGTCCGGGGACATGTTCGACCATGCGCGCGCCGCCGAGGCCGCGTTCATGTCGGGCGACTACTCGACGTGCGTCACCGCGTGCACGGACGCCATCCGCCGCGCGCTGGCCTTCGCCGGTGAGGGCTCCCTGGCGCAGCAGGCGTACCTGCTCCGGGTGGACGGGGCGGACCTGCTCCGCTTCCAGGGCCTGGCCACGCAGCAGGCCATCCGCGTGGATGATGCCGCGTTCGCGCTCTACGTGCTGATGCAGGTCTTCGTCCGGCTCAACGCGGTGGGGCTGCCCAACGCGGAGTAGCCCCTCCGGGCCCGGGCCCCAGGCTCCAGGCTCGGAGTCAGCGCGGAAACGTGAGCTGCAAGAGGCCCATCCGCTGCAGCTTCGCCAGCGTCTTCAGCGTCTCCAGCTCGCGCGCGGGGCTCGCCAGTACCAGCGTGGACACGTCCCACGTGCCGTTCACGAGCCCGGCAATCTGCCGCTCCTCGGGCTTGAGCAGCGCCAGGCCCTGCGGGTCATGCACCATCACCGGCACCACCAGCGGGGGCAGCTCGTTGTAGAGCGACGCCACGTGCTCGCGCTGCACCAGCCGGGCGAACTCGCGCACGCGCCGGTCCGCCGGGTCGCTGGCCAGCAGCGACGCGCAGACGATGCCCGCCGCGTCGAACTGGGCCTCGCGCATCAGCACCGCGCCCTTCTCCAGCATCTCCGCCACCGGGTCCGCCTCCACCTGCGGCGCCCCGTCCACCTCCACCAGCTTCGCCCGCAGCAGCTCGTACACCCGCCGCGTCACCGACGAGCGCGACACGCCCATCGACAGCCGCAGCCGCCCCAGGTTCTGCGACGACGCGCACAGCCCCAGGATGATTCGGTGCATCAGCGGCTGGCTCGGGCTCGGCGGCGCCAGCGCGCGCACGCTCAGCGCGTCAATCGGCAGCGCCTTGTCCACATCGGGCTGCTCGTCCACCCACCGCAGGGACTCGAAGAGCAGCTCGCGGATGCTCATGTCCGACGGCACCCAGTCCTCCCCCGAGCGGTCCGCGTCCTCCGTCCAGTGGAACGTGCCCCGCGCGGCGATGGTCAGGTCCGTCATCGCCGCGAACAGCTCCTCGCGGCCCAAATCGCGAATCCACCGCGCCTGCAGGCCATGCGAGTCGAACGCCGCGTCCACGTCCGGCGTGCGCGCCAGCTCGTCGAAGGCCGCCAGCACCTTCGTCCCCGAGGCCAGCTTCGCCAGCGTGAGCAGCCGCGCCACCCGGCCGCGCAGCCCCTCCGACGCCGTGGCGCCCACCTGTCCGGACAGGACGAAGAGCTTGCGCTCGCCCGCCTCCCAGGAGAGCTGGAGCGTTCCCGTCTTGCGGGAGCTATCCAACCATTGAAGGAACTCGGGAAGCGGGTAGCTGAAGAGGTCGCCGTGGAGGGCCATGCTGTCAGCTTCGAGGATACAGTCGACAGCCGTGCGCGTCGCGCTCCTGTTCATCGATGGTGTGGGCATCGGCCGGAAGGACCCGGCCATCAATCCGCTTGCCCGCCGGGAGCACCTGCTTTCCTGCTTCCAGGACGCCCCGGGCCCCTCGCTGCCGGACGGAGGCCGCTGCATCCCCGTGGACACCACCTTCGGTGTCGCCGGCCGGCCCCAGTCCGCGTCCAATCAGACGGCCATCCTCACCGGAGACCCCGCCCCCGCCCTGCTGGGCCGCCACATCCTCGGCTACCCCAATGCGCCCCTGCGGGGGCTGATGGCGGACCGCTCCATCGTCAAGCGCCTGGGCGCCGCCGGCCGCACCGCGACGTTCGCCAACGCCTACCCCGCCCCGTACCTGGACGCGATGGGCGTGCCCCGCCGCGACAGCACCTCCCCGCCCGAGTTCACCTTCAGCCCCGAGGCCCGCCGCAAGGTGAAACCCTCCGCCTCCAAGCTGGCCTTCTGGGCCGGCGGTGTCCCCTTGCGGACGTTGGATGACGCGCGCGCCGGGGACGGCCTCACCCCCGACATCACCGGCGCGGGGGCCCGCGCGCACG
>JBKGHK010001204.1:0-2042 GCA_046520375.1 Pyxidicoccus sp. 3LFB2 | reverse complement strand
CACGCGGGCAGGCTGGCACCCAGGTGGCTGATGACGGACTGGATGGGCACGCCGCGGTTGGGGCAGTACGCGCAGTGGTGCAGCGCCACCACCAGGTTGTCGCCGTGGCCGATGACGGGCGAGCCCGACGAGCCGCCCTGCGTGTCCGCGAAGTAGCCCACGTCATTGGGGCCGCCCGACTGGCACGAGGCCTCCGTCAGGCTGTAGACCTCGGCGAAGCCGGACTGGTCATTGGCGTCGGTGGACGTGACGGCAATCTTCTTGCCCCAGCCCGCCGGGTGCTGCGGGACGAAGATGCGCTCATTCACCACGGCGCCGCTGGAGCGCAGCTGCAGGTATCCGTAGGTGTTCGTCGGGTTCTGCGACAGCTGCACCAGCGCGTAGTCGCGCGGCGCGTCCACCTTCACCAGCGTGGCGCCGGAGATGACGTTGCCCGGGCAGCCGAACCAGCTCGCGCAGTTGGTGGCGCAGGTGGCGCCCTCGGCCATGAACTCGTAGCTGGTGTTCTGCGCGTCGGACGCGGTGCCGATGCAGTGCTGGTTGGTCATCAGGTGGCCCTGGCTGCCCACGAGCCAGCCCGTGCAGCCGCCGGAGCCGTTGATGAGCAGGCGCGCCACGGGACGGGCGCGGCCGTAGATGGCCGGGTCGCTGGACGCGTAGCAGGGCGCCCAGCCGGAGTCGTCACCGCCGCACAGGGCCTTGTTCGCCCCGGCGAAGCCCATCTCCGCGTTGGTGTAGCCCCGGGCGTACAGGTCGATGGAGTAGCCGTGCCGGTTGAGGATGCCGCGGCGGCCGTCGTGGTCCTTGCTGTGCAGCTCGATGATGGCCGTGTCGCCGGGGATGTGGATGGCCCAGAAGCCGTCGCGGGCGCCCGGATGCGAGTTGTCATACGTCCACGTGCGGCGGCCGTCCGGCGAGCGCACCACGACGAAGTCGCCTTCCTCCAGCTCCAGGCGCTCGAAGTGCGGCGCGATGTACGCGGCGCCCGGGTGGTGGATGGTGTCGCTGTGCACGGGGCCGCTCTCGGCGCGCACGGCCGTGGTGGCGTAGGGGTGGGACGTCTCGAAGCGACGGAACACGTCTTCGCCGACCTTGGTGGGCCCCTGCGAGGCGGGCGACGGCTCCGCCTTGCACACGGGCGCCGAGGCCAGCGCGGTCGGCGCCACGAGCGACAGCGCGGCGACGAGACATGCGAGCTGGATGCGTTTCATCGATTCTCCTGCGGATGGGGGACTGCACAGCCCTGGGCTGCACTCCCAGTTATACCGGGCAACCCCCACATTCCTCGGATTGCCGTTTGTTCACTGGATTGCAAGACGGGCGGTCCGCGGGGCCGTTCCGACGGGAGGGCCGGTGGGGTGGGGCCGCGGAGAGGCACCCCCGTAGGACGTCGTGAAAGGGGCGCAGGGCAGGCAGGCGAGCGCCGTGGGTTTCACGCGGAGCGGTTGTTTCCGCCCTGCGCCGTGGCCCCGGAGTGCGGGTCCGGGGAAAGAAGCGGGGCGTGGCCCTGGCCCTCGGGTTCCCGGAGGCGAAGCCGTCTACACTGCGGGGCGCATGGCCGAAAAGCTTGGAGCGATCCTGGTCCGCAAGGGCCTCATCACGCAGGCGCAGCTCGACGAGGCCCTCAAGGCTCAGCTCATCTACGGAGGGCGGCTGGGCACCAACCTCGTCGAGCTGGACATCCTCGACATCGACACGCTGGCCATGGTGCTGGGAGAGCAGTCGCGCTACCCCGTCGCCCAGGACGCGGACTTCGACGCGGTGACGGCGGCGACGCTGGCGCTGCTGCCGGCCGCGCTCGCGGAGAAGCACCTCGCCTTCCCCCTGGGGCAGGAGGGGCGCCGGCTCAAGGTGGCCATGGTGAATCCCATGGAGCTCCGGGACACGGACGCGCTCGGTTTCGCAACCGGGTTGCGAATCGTCCCGTACATCGCCCCGGAGCTGCGGATGTTCTACGCGCTGGCCCGGCGGTACGGCATCCCGCGCGAGTCGCGCTACGTCCAGTTCGACCCCGCCCGGCGCCCGAGGCCCCAGGCCGGAGC
>JBKGHK010001203.1:0-2046 GCA_046520375.1 Pyxidicoccus sp. 3LFB2 | reverse complement strand
CTCCTGGCCCTGGCGGCGCTGGCCCTGGCGCGGCAGCACCCGCCGACGCTGGCCCCGGGCCAGGCGGCCCCGGACCTGGAGGGGACGGCGGACGTCGTCTACCCCCGGGCGGCGGTGCGGGCGGCGCTGGTGGGCGTCATGCTGTCGGGCTTCACGTCCATGCTGTACCAGGTGACGTGGATCCGCCTGCTGTCCATCGTCCTGGGCGCGTCCACGTACGCCTTCACGCTCATCCTCACCGCCTTCATCCTCGGCATCGGCTTGGGCAGCTTCTGGCTGATGACGCGTGCGGCGAAGGTGGACTCGCTGCGGCTGTATGCGCGGATGCAGGTGGCGCTGGTGGTGAGCCTGTGCGTGGCGCTGCCCCTGTACGTGCGGCTGCCGTACTACTTCCGCACGGCCCGGTGGATGCTGACGCCCTCGCTGGACACCTGGTCCGTGTTCCAGTTCATCACCTTCACCTTCTGCTGCGTGGTGCTGCTGGTGCCCACCTTCTTCATGGGGGCGGCCTTCCCCGCGGCCGCGCGCGTGGCCACGGCGAAGGTGTCCGAGGTGGGCAAGCAGCTGGGCGGCGTGTACCTGTGGAACACGGTGGGCACCATCACCGGCTCGGTGCTGGGCGGGCTGGTGCTGATGCCGTGGTGGGGCATGGAGGGCAACTTCGTGGCGGGCACGGTGGTCAACCTGGCCGCCGCGGCGCTGGCCTTCTCCGCCGTGCCGGGGCGCCCGACGAGCCCCGTCCGCGCCCTGTGGCCGTGGCGGCGGCGGCCGGACTTGCGGTGGTGGTGCTGGGCGGCATGCAGGGCTGGGCGCTGCGGCTGAGCAGCATCACCTCGCCGCGCATCCACGAGCGGGCGCCCAGCTACGAGAAGCTGGTGGCCAGCACCGAGCGCAACACCTCGCCCATCTTCTACAAGGACGACACCTTCGCCACGGTGCTGGTGGCGGACATGACGGGCAAGCACCGCTTCATGAAGCTCAACGGCAAGGTGGACGCCTCCACCGGCAGCGACGTGGAGACGCAGGTGGTGGCCGGACACCTGGGCGCGCTGCTGCACCCGCGCGAGCCGAAGAACGTCCTGGTGGTGGGGGCGGGCGCCGCCATCACCGCCGGCAGCGTGCTGGCGCACCCGGTGGAGCGGATGGACCTGGTGGAAATCTCCCCGGCCGTCATCGACGCGGCGCGCCTGTTCAAGGACGCCAACCGCAACGCGATTGACGACCCGCGCACGCACGTGCACGTGGACGACGCCAAGACGTTCATGGCGCTGGCGCCCCGCAAGTACGACATCATCGTGAGCGTGCCCTCCAACCCGTGGGTGGCGGGCGTGTCCGGTCTCTTCACCCGGGACTTCTTCCAGACGGTGGACCGGCACCTGGCCGACGACGGCATCCTGGTGCAGTGGATTCACACCTATGAGAACCGGCAGGAGCTCATCCAGCTGGTGATGCGCACGCTGCGCGACACCTTCCCGCATGCCACCACGTGGCTGGGGCCGTATGACCTGGTGCTGGTGGCCAGCCGCAAGCCGCTGACCTTCGACGCGCAGCGGCTGGCCGCGCGCATGGCCCACCCGGACGTGAAGGCGGACCTGGCGCGGGTGGACATCCACGACGCCTTCGCGCTGCTGTCCAAGCAGGTGCACAGCGAGCAGGGGCAGCTCGAGTTCGCTGGCGAGGGCCCCATCAACACCGACGACGACAACATCCTGGAGTACGCCTCGCCCATCGCCTTCTTCGTCGGGGACCAGGACCGCTTCCATGACGAGCGGCGCGCCCCGGATGGCGGCTCGCGGCTGCTCATCCACGAGTACATGCGCCAGCACCCGCCCACCGCGGAGCAGTTCGCGCGGCTGCACCGCAACATGTCGCGCTATCACCGGGTGGACGACCCCCTGGTGCGCGGCGTGGCGGCGAAGTGGCGCGAGCTGGCCCCGGACAGCCGCGACGCGGCGGTGGCGCTGGCGAAGGCGGCGCTCGCCCAGCAAGACTTGTCGCTGGCCGCCTCGCTGCTGGAGGCGGAGGTGGCGCGGGGCGGCCGGGAGC
>JBKGHK010001202.1:0-2051 GCA_046520375.1 Pyxidicoccus sp. 3LFB2 | reverse complement strand
CGCATCGCGGCTCGCCGTGGGGCTCGCGGCGCTGCGGCGGCAGGGGCTTCGGGAGCGGCCCCGTGCCAGGCGGGCAGCCATGGCCGTGGCCATGACCGGCGTGTCACTGCTCGACGCGGTGGGCGCGGCTACCCGCCGAACGGTCCGTCCAGCGCGGTAGCAGGGGCGCGGGAGACGGTGTCCGCAGTGCTCGAAGCACCCTCGCATCCGCACTGTGTCCACCGTGTAGCGGGTCCTGCATGGGAGACGGTGCTGACCGTATGCGACACGTCAGCGCACCGTTACTGGCCGCAGCGGTCCTGCATCGGAGACGGTGCCGGTCGGGTGCGAAGCACCTGCACCGCCTCCACCCGCATGGCGGTACGGCATGGGAGACGGTGCCGGCCGTGTTCAGCCCGCCCGCACCGTCTCCTCCTGCGCGTCTACTTGTTCCACTCCGTGTGGACGAAGCCGGCCTCGGGCCTGTCGCGGCGCTGGTAGGTGTGGGCGCCGAAGGCGTCGCGCTGGGCCTGGGTGAGGTTCTGCGGCAGCTCCGCGCTGCGGTAGCTGTCCAGGTACGCCAGCGACGCGCTGAACACCGGCACCGGGATGCCCACCTTCGTGGCCACCGCCACCAGCTTTCGCCACGCGGTCGCCTGCTTCTCCAGCACCGGCGCGAACGCGTCCGACACCACCAGGTTCGGCAGCGTCGGCTGCTTCTCGAACGACTCGCGCAGCGGCGTCAGCAGCTTCGCGCGGATGATGCAGCCACCCCGCCAGATGCGCGCCATCTCCGACAGGGAGATGTTCCACTTGTACTCGTTCGACGCCGCCTGGATGAGCCGCATGCCCTGTGCGTACGTCACCACCCGCGCCGCGTAGAGCGCGTCATGCGCCCAGGCCGCCAGCTGCGACTTCTCCTCCGAGGTGAGCGCCTCGGACGGGCCCTTCAGCTTCGCGCTCGCCGCCACCCGCTCCTCCTTCATGGAGGACAGGTTGCGCGCGTCCAGCGCCGAGGCAATGGAGGGCACCGGGACGCCGAGGTCCAGCGCCACCTGCACCGTCCACTTGCCCGTGCCCTTCTGGCCCGCCTTGTCCAGCACCAGGTCCACCAGCGGCTTGCCCGTCTCCGCGTCCTTCTTGCGCAGCACCTGGATGGTGGTCTCCAGCAGGAAGGACTCGGCGATGCCCTCGTTCCACTTCGAGAACAGGTCCGCCAGCGCGTCAGCGCCCAGCCCCAGGCCCCGGCGCAGCACGTCGTACGTCTCCGCCAGCAGCTGCATGTCCGCGTACTCGATGCCGTTGTGCACCATCTTCACGAAGTGGCCCGCGCCGTCCGGCCCCACGTGGGTGACGCACAGGCCCGACTCCGCGCGTGCGGCGATGGCCTCCAGCACGGGGCGCACCAGCGCGTACGCCTCCGGCGGGCCGCCCGGCATGATGGAAGGGCCGTTGCGCGCGCCCTCCTCACCGCCCGACACGCCGATGCCCAGGAAGTGCAGGCCCTTCGCCTTGCACAGCTCCTCACGGCGGCGCGTGTCCAGGAACCAGGAGTTGCCCGCGTCCATGATGACGTCGCCCGGCGACAGCAGCGGGAACAGCCGCTCCATCATCTGGTCCACCGCCGCGCCCGCCGTCACCATCAGCAGCACCCGGCGCGGGCGCTCCAGCCGCTGGACGAACTCCTCCAGCGACGCGGTGCCCTTCACCTCGGGGTGCCCGTACTTCTTGTGCATCTCGTCGATGCGCTCCGGATGCCGGTCCCACGCCGTCACCCGGAAGCCGCGGTCCGCGATGTTGAGGGCGAGGGCCGCCCCCATGACTCCCATGCCCGCCACGCCGAACTGCGCGCCCACTGCGTCACTCATGGTTCCTCCCGAAGTCCTGTGAGGGACTCCTCACCGCCCGGCGGCGGTGGGGTCCAACATCCACTGCGTATTCGTCACCCGCGCCGCCGGCAGGGACACATCCCCCGCCAGCGCCCGGCGCACCGCGTCCCGCTTGCCCTCGCCCGCCACCAGATTCAGCACCGCGCGCGCCGACAGCAACACCGGCAAGGTCAGCGTCATGCG
>JBKGHK010001201.1:0-2052 GCA_046520375.1 Pyxidicoccus sp. 3LFB2 | reverse complement strand
TGCTGCATCGTGCTCGTGCGCCGAGCTGGCCGGAGGTTATGAAACGACCTCTTAGTACTACCTGGTCAGTTGTGCCCGGGACGCGGGCGTGATCTACCCCCCTGGGGTATGACGCCCGCGCAAATGCGCAAGCTCGACCGCGAGCTGCGCGAGTACTTCGAGTCGATGGTGGAGGGGATGGGCCGGCTTGAGCGGCGCCGCGCCCTGGAGCTGTACCTCACCGGCCTGCTGTTGGATGGGGAGCGCAAGAGCGTGGAGCCCATGGCCGGGCGGCTGGTGGAGGAGGCCCGCCAGCGAGAGGCCGTGCGGCAGCGACTTCAGCAGTGCGTAGCGGTGGCGGACTGGAGCGACGGCGAGATGCGCCGCCGACTGGCGCTGAAGCTGGAGGCCCAGCTGCCGAAGCTTGAGGCACTGGTGGTGGATGACACGGGCTTCCCCAAGAAGGGAGAGCACTCGGCGGGCGTGGCTCGCCAGTACTCGGGCACTCTGGGGCGGACGGATAACTGCCAGGTGGCCGTCAGCCTGCATCTGGCTGGGGAGAGAGGCAACGGCTGCATTGCCATGCGGCTATACCTGCCCGAGGAGTGGACGCGAGACCGCAAGCGATGCAAGGCCGCGGGCATCCCTTCGCGGGTGCGCTTCCAGAAGAAGTGGCAGATAGCGCTGGAGCAACTGGATGATGCGCTGGCGTGGGGTGTTCGCCAGCACGTGGTGCTGGCTGATGCGGGGTACGGAGATGCGCGGGAGTTCCGCGACGGCGTGCGCGAGCGCGGCCTGCACTACCTGATGGGCGTGCAGGGCGCGCACAAGGTGTGGCCGCCGGGGGCGCGGCCTCAGAAGCCCGAGAAAGTACCAGGGAGGAATGGACGGCCTCGCACTCGGTACGTGGCCAAAGGCGTGCAGCCCTGGACCATCGAGAACCTGGCGAGCCAGCTGCCGGAGGAGGAGTTTCACCGCGTCAGCTGGCGTGAGGGAAGCCGGGGCGAGCAGTCCTCGCGGTTCGCCGCCGTGCGCGTGCAGACGGCCGAGTGTCACGTCCAGCGCGCGCCACCGAGCGAAGAGGTGTGGCTGCTGATTGAGTGGCCCACGGAGCAAAGCAACCCGACGAAGTACTCGCTCTCTTCGTTGCCGGAGGACACGCCGCTCAAGGAGTTGGTGCGCCTGTCCAAGCTGCGCTGGCGAGTGGAGCGCGACTATCAGGAACTCAAGGGAGAGGTAGGCCTCGACCATTTCGAGGGGCGAGGGTGGCGAGGCTTCCACCACCACGTCACGCTCTGCATGGTGGCCCATGGCTTCCTCGCGCTCCGCCGAGCGCTTTTCCCCCCGGAGGAGAACACGCTGGACGCTGCCCGAGGTGCGCCGCCGCCTTCAGCATCTGCTGCTGCGCCGCATCGGCCACTGCCCTCTATGCCTGCGCCGAGTCGGCGCACGCGCGCCTCCTCGGGGCCGTCACTGATCTGATCAAGTAGTATTAGAGCCTATTTCGGGAGGAGCGCGTGGAACCAAGTGGTGATGCCCAACGCCAGGTGCAGCATTCCCAGGTAGGTATCCTCGCGCTTCTCCCAGCGGACCAGCAGCCGACGGAAGCGGTTGAGCCAGGAGTGGCCGCGCTCCACCATCCACCGCCGCGCCTGCTTCCGCGTGTTGCTCTTCTTCGTGCGCTCCGCCTGCCCACGTCGCGGCAGGTGCAGCGTGAAGCCGAGCTCCTCAGCCAGCCTTCGCATCTCGTCGTAGTCGTACCCCAAGTCTGCCCAGAGGTGCTGACGCGAGGCTTCAGTGGGCTTGGGCCTGGGGACTGGAATGGACTCGAGTGTGGCGCGCGCCAGCTTGAAGTCGTTCGTGTTGGCGCCACCGGCCACGAGGCCGAGAGGGGCGCCCCGCGAGTCCGTCAGCAGGCTCTTCTTGGTGCCCGTCTTCGCTCTGTCGGTGGGGTTGGGGCCGGTTTTTCCCCCCACCCAGCGGCGCCTTGCCCATCGCCCCGTCCAATGCCAACCAGTTCCAGTTGATGCCCACCAGGCCGTCGTAGGCCAGCAGCCCCTGTCGCCAGAACTC
>JBKGHK010001200.1:0-2055 GCA_046520375.1 Pyxidicoccus sp. 3LFB2 | reverse complement strand
CACGGAGCCGGGCGGACGCGGTGGGCCGGGCTTCACCGGGCTGCGCGGAGGTGAAGCCGGGGGCGCGGGTGGACTCGGTGCAGGCGGCGCGTGGGCAGCAGGCGGCGCAGGTGCTGGACAGGGTGGGGCAGGCGCAGAAGCGGCTGGACAGCATCCTCAAGCTCGCGGAGTCCGGCCGCACCTTCACCGCCGCGGAGCTGCTCGCGCTGCAGGCCCACGTCTACCGGGCGAGCCAGGAGCTCGACCTCGCCGGCAAGGTCGTCGAGAAGGCGACCGGCGGCGTCAAGCAGGTCCTCCAGACGCAGGTTTGAGGAGTACCCCACATGCGATTTGCTCCCCGATGCTGTCTCATCTTTCTCCTGCTCCTGGGCGCCACCGCCTGCCGGGAGCGCATCCAGCATGGCCTGGACGAGCGACAGGCCAATGAGCTCCAGGCGGTGCTCATCGAGCGCGGGCTCGACGCCCGCAAGATGCCGGAGTCCGGCAAGAAGCCCACGTGGTCCATCGAAGTCAGGGACGAGCAGTCCTCGGACGCGGTGCGAATCCTGGCGGAGCTGGGGCTGCCCAGGCCCGCCGAGGAGGTGGGGTGTGACGTCTTCGGAGGGGGCGGGTTGGTGCGCACGCCGGTGGAGGAGGGGGTCTGCCGGGTGCGGGTGATGGAGCGGGGGCTGGAGAAGACGCTGCAGACGGTGGACGGCGTGCTGCTGGCGCGTGTCCACCTGGTGGTGCCGGCGCCGCCAAGGCCCGGTCAGGTGCCCGGACCTTCGAAGGCCTCGGCCATGCTGCGCGTGGCGCCGGGGAACGCGACGCGGGTGCGGCAGGCCTCGGAGACGCTGAGGACGCTCATCGCGGGAGGCGTGGAGGGGTTGGCGCCAGAGTCGGTGTCGCTGCTGGTGGACGAGGTCTCCTCGCGGGTGGAGGTCCCAACGGGGGGGGGGCATGTCGCCGCTGACGAGGCTTCGTGCGCTGCTCGCGGCACTGGGCGTGGTGGTGACGGGGCTGGCGGTGGCGCTGGTGCTGGTGACGTTGCGGATGCGTCACTACCGGGACCGGGCCTCGGTGCCGTCCTCACCCCCTGCACCCGCGCGGCCGGTGCTGACGCCGGGGCCGGCGCGCAAGGTGGCGTGAGAGGCCAGGGGAGGGCGACACCATGGACGCGACACGTGTGGGCCGGGCCGCCCGGCCGAAGGGGAAGCCCGCCCCACCTCCGCGGAGAGAGGAGGCGCCGCCTCCAGTCCGGCCTCTTCCGCCCCTGCCCCTTCCGCTGGAGCGCTACGCGCTGGTGGCCTGGGTGCTCGGACGGGCGCGCGCGGCGGAGCTGCTGAGTGGGCTTGGAGGGGGCGAGGCGGAGCGGGCGAAGGAGCACCTGCTCTGTATTGCCGGAATGTCCTCGGCGCAGCGGCAGGCGAAGGTCGCGGCGGCATTCGGCGAGCGGGCCGATGCCGCCGCGAGGCTGAAGGCGCTGATGGAGGAGGTGTCGGAGCCGCTGCGGCGGGAAATCTTCCGCCGCCTGCCGCCCTACCACCGGACCCTCTTCCCCGGGCGTCAGGTGGAGCCCGCCGATGAGGCCAGCGCTCCCAGGATGGAAGCCCTGGCCGAGCGGCTCATCCGCGAAGCCACGCGCTGAGCCGTCCCGGTCCGCGTACCCGGCATCCCGCATCCGGATGCCCTGTCTCTGCATCCCCACGACTTCACGGGCGCGGCACCTGGCGGGTGCCGTGCACGGGTGGGGTGTGTCCCAACACCGCCAGGGAGCTTGTGATGAACACCGATGCCGAGGAGTGCGCCACCCGGAAGGTCCGCCCGCTGCGGGGACTGGGCTCACGTCGATTGACCCGGGCGCACCTCGCGCTCGCCGAGCGGCCGCGGGCGGCCGAGCTGGGTCGGGAAGCGCTGGGGGCGGTGGTGGAGGTGCTGTCCCGGGAGCTGGGCTGTCCGGTGACGGCGCGGGCCCGGCTCTTGGAATCAGCCGTCCCCCCGGCGACGGGCCTGGCGCAGCCGGCGGTGTTCGCGCTGCTGGAGCTGTCGGCGGTGGGCGGCACGGGCGTGCTGGAG
>JBKGHK010000011.1:0-40863 GCA_046520375.1 Pyxidicoccus sp. 3LFB2 | reverse complement strand
GGCCAGGTCCACCTCCGCGCGGCGCGCGGCCAGCGAGTCCACCAGCGCCAGCGCCTCGTCCTCGTCATGCCCGCACACCAGCAGCGCCGCGGCGTCGCCACGCGTCAGCAGCGCGTGGACCTCGTCGGGGCTGGCGGCGAAGTGCGGCGTGGCCTGCCCTTCCAGCGCGGCCCGCACGCCATGGGCCTCCAGCTCGCTGGCGAAGGCCACCACCACCTGGAGGTGCGAGGTGGCCAGGTAGCGCGCCAGCTTCGCCCCATCCGAGCCCTCGAAGGTGCGGAAGATGACCCCGAGCGACGTCACCGCCCCGGACGCGTCATGCCGCCACCGCACGTCCCCGAGCACCCGGACATGCTCTCCCGAGTCGGGCAGCGAGAAGGACAGCTCCACCTCCTCGCCCTCGCGAGGCCCCTCGGAGCCGTCACGCGGCGTGGCGATGAGGCCAATGCCCGTCTCGCTGATGTTGACGGCCCAGCACCCATGGAGGGCCGGCTGCGTCACCACCTTCACGTACAACGGCTTGCGCTCGCTTCGAGGGGCGTAGGCGGACACAGGCCGCGTCATGGGTGAAGCACTCTACTTCAGGGATGAAGCTCTGACGGGAAATTGCCGCGAAAGAGGATTCAGGACCCATCACTCGCGCGCGGGGTGGGGACGCGCTTCACGGGCCGCTGCTTCCCGGGGCGGTGGAAGTGGCGCAGCGCCCCTGCCGGAAGGCCCGCACGGCGCGTGTCACGTCAGCAGCAGCCCCAGGGTCAGGTCATCCACGAGGGTGCCAGCATCGGCGCGGAGGAAGGCCCGGCGCGTGCCCTCGTGCACGAAGCCCATGGCGCGGTACAGGGCGATGGCGCGCGTGTTGTCGGCCCGCACATGGAGCTCCACGCGCAGCACGCGCTGCCCGTCCGTGTCCCGGTGCGAGCGCACCCACTGGAGCAGGTGCTGCATCAACAGCCGGCCCACGCCCAGCCCCTGTGCTTCGGGGTGGACGCCAATGCCCAGCTCCCCCACGTGGCGCAGCATCCGGTAGCCCAGGCGCAGGATGGAGGCCTCGCCGAGGAGCGCCCCGCCCTCCCCCACCACCACGAGCGGGAATGCCGAGCCGTCCGTCCGGTGCAGCCCGGCCTGCTCGCGCTGCGAGGCGAAGGTGGCCACATCCGGAGCCAGCTCGTCCTCGTGCTTCACGATGCCGTGCCGGGCCCGGACGATGGCGCGCTCCAGCGCAAACAGGGCCTCGGCATCCGCGTGCGTGGCTTCGCGGAGGACACAGGGGCGGCCATCGCGAAGTGTCAGGGAGCGCGGCTGGAAGGGCATGGGCGGACCGTAGTGCGAGTCGGGAGTCGCCTGCCGGATATCCCGCCCTGCCCCTGAGCGTGCCGCGAGCGTCGGCCTCTATCCTGCGCCCCATGAACCGATGCCTCATTGCAATGCAGACGTTTCCACGCCCGAGGCTGGGCCTCGCCGCCATGCTTGCCTTCGCCGTGGCCCTCACCCCGGGCTGCGGTGAGGACGACCCGGAGACGCCCGCGGGACGGGGCGTGCTGCTCATCGGCAACACCCGGGGGGACAACGTGGTGAAGTTCGACAGCCAGACGGGGGAGTTCCTCGGTGACTTCATCGAGGACGACGGCCCCGCCGGCCTCATCGCTCCGGATGCGCTGGTCTTCGGTCCAGGGGGTGACTTGTTCGTGTCCAGCGGGGCCACGGAGCAGGACTCGGCCATCGTCCGCTATGACGGGAAGACGGGGGAGTTTCGCACCGTGTTCGCGGTGGCCCGGAGCCTGGTGCGCCCGTATGGCCTCGCCTTCGGCCCGGATGGCCGGCTCTATGTCGCCAGCTTCCTCACCGACCGCATCCTCCGCTTCGACGCGGAGACGGGGAGCTTCGTGGACGTGTTCGCCACGGGGAACGGAGAGCCGGGGGGACTCAACGGCCCCAATGCGCTGGCCTTCGACAAGCAGGGACGGCTCTACGTGAGCACGCAGGGCAGCATCGCCGTGAACGGGCAGCCCACCTTCCCCGGCCTTCCCAGCCAGGTGCTGCGCTTCGACATCGCCACGGGCCAGTCCGAGGTCTTCATCGACCAGCCCGAGCCCTCCGACGCGGGGCTGGGCTACATCAGCCTGCTCGGGCTCGCCTTCGGGCCGGACTGCGAGCGCACGGGCGGTGAGTGCGACTTGTTCGTCAGCGACTTCGCCAATGACATCCGCCGCTATGACCTGGAGAGCCGCGCGCTGGAGGCCACCCTCTCCACGAACTACTCCGGCACGGTGCCGGCGGGAAACAACCTGGGCGGAATCACCTTCGACGACGCGGGCCGGCTCCATGCCGTGGGGTTCGACAACACCCAGGGGGGCGGCTCCCGAGGCGCCATCCTCCGCTTCGACGGGCGGACGAACGCGCCCCTGCCCTCCTCGGGCAACACGGGCGCCGTCTTCGTCCCGCCCACGGAGGCGCTGGTGCGCCCCGTTGGAATCGTCTTCACGCGCCAGTAATCTCGCCCTCCGGAGGCTCCGGGAGGGGCCGGTTCCCGCCAGTCAGGCCGGGGACGTCCGCATGAGGGGGAAGTCACCGTGACGATGAGCACCACCGCGGTCGCCGGCGGCGAGGAGCACGAGCTCGCGCTGCTGCTGGCCGGCCGCTGCCGCCGCTGCGCGGAGAAGATTCCGGGCGGCGCCGTGCTGCGAGGCAAGCCGTGTCCCCGCTGTGACGAGCAGACCCTCCCGAGCCCCACGGACCGGGAGGTGCTGCACCGGCTCGCCACGGAGCGCGCCTCGGCGCGGCTCTGGGTGGCGGTGGCCGTGGTCGCCGTGGCGAGCCTGGCCGCGAGCTGGTTCCCGCTGCTCACGTCGATACTGCTCGTGGCCGCGCTGATGTGGATTCGCGTGACGATGGTGCGGCCCGCGCTGCAGCTGCTCACGCCGCAGCGCAGGCAGGTCTCGCAGCTGACGCTGCGGCTGTCGGCGGGCTGCTTCGTGGCGGCCGCCATCCTCCTGGGCGAGGTGCTCACGTTCATCCCCGCCTTCGGCGCGATGGCCAAGGTGGTGCTGAGCACGAGCCAGGTCGCCGCCGCGGGCGTCTTCGCGCGCCGCTACCTCGCGTGGCAGACGGAGCGCGAAGCGCGCGGCATCCCCCTGGCGCGCTGGGAGGTGGTGCTGCTGGTGGGCTTCATGCTGTCGCTGGGGGTCTTCACCGTCGGCTCGGTGCTGCTGCTGTGGTGGCTGTTCGAGAAGCTCGGGGTGCTGCGCACGTTGCTCTCCAGCGTGGTGGGAGGCTGAGCCATGATTTCCTTCGCAATCCTCTCTCAGCTCATCGGCCT
This sequence comes from Pyxidicoccus sp. 3LFB2, assembly GCA_046520375.1. Taxonomy (GTDB): domain Bacteria; phylum Myxococcota; class Myxococcia; order Myxococcales; family Myxococcaceae; genus Myxococcus. Next base: position 37,547 of record JBKGHK010000011.1, on the reverse strand, counting down.
GAGCAGTGCGTCCGGGACGCGCGCCGGGGCGAGCCTGCTGCTGGTGGCGGTGGCCTCGCACTTCCACTACGTGGCGCTGCCGCCGGAGATGGTGTGGATGGCCACGCCCGAGGCGATGGGGACCTTCGTCGCCCTGCTGGCCTTCGAGATGTACACGCAGCGGGACGCGGACCTGCGCCTGTTCCTGGGGCTGGCGCAGTTCAGCCTGAGCGCCGCCAGCGGCGCGGTGGTGGCCATGGCCTCGCTGGGGGTGCAGACGGAGCAGCTTCCCCCCTGGGCCGTGGGCGCGGTGGGCGCGGTGGGCGCGGGCATCGCGGTGGCGACGTATTCGATGCGGCAGCGGCTGCAGGACAGCGTGGGGAATCTGGAGACCGACCTGGCCCACCCCTACCGGTGGCTGCTGCGCATGGAGGACTGCGTGGCGGTGGCGGTGGCGGTGGCGGCCATCCTGTTCGCGCCGCTGGCGCTGGCGCTGGTGACTGTGTTCACCGTGGGGTGCGTGGCGGCGGGGCTGTTCGCGCGGCGGCTGGAGGGCCGCTCACGGCGGCCGTGTCCGGCGGGGTGTGGGGCCTCGGTTCGCAAGGAGGCCTCGCGCTGCCCGAAGTGCCGGGCGGACGTGCCCGTGGAGGTGAAGCGGGAGCTGCGGCTCGCCGGCCGTGCGCAGGACGCGATTCGCGGCGCGCTGACTTCGGTGACGAAGCTCGGGCCCCGGGTGGAGACGCCCCCCCTGGAGCCGGGCGAGTCGCGTCGGGCCGGCTGAGGCGGGCCATCCTCCCGATGGCCGAAAGCACCGACAGGCGAGGTTCGCTAGACTTCCGCCTCGCATGCTGACCGCGTCGAGAACCGCCCCCAGCACGCCCCGCGAGGGCGCGTGTGCCGTCTGTGGCGGCGCAGTGTCCTCCGACCGCTGTGAGGGCTGTGGCAGCCCGGTGGCGCCGGGCGGCTTCCGCGTCCTGGGCCGCATCGCCATGTCCGCGCACAGCCGCGTCTATCGCGCGGAGGGGCCCGGGGGCGTCCGCGTCGCGCTCAAGGAGCTGGTCTTCCGGCTCGCGCCCGATGCCCAGCGGCTCGAAGCCTTCCGCCGCGAGGGTGAGCTGCTCGCCCAGCTGTCACACCCGCGCATCCCCCGCTTCCTCGCCAGCTTCACCGAGGGCAGTGGGGCCGGCACCCGGCTCTACCTCGCCCAGGAGCTCATTGAGGGGCCCTCGCTCCTGGAGCAACTGAAGACGCACCGCTTCACCGAGGAGGAAGTCATCTCGGTGGGCCTGCAGCTGCTGGAGACCCTGGTCTACCTGCACGGGCTGTCCCCCCGCGTCCTCCACCGAGACCTCAAGCCCGCCAACCTCCTGGCGCGGCCGGATGGCTCCATCTGTCTCGTGGACTTCGGCACCGCCCGCGACGTGGCCCGGGGAGGAACCGTCAACGCCACGCTCGTGGGGACCTTCGGCTACATGGCGCCCGAGCAGCTCGGCGGCACCGTCTCGGTGGCCAGCGAGCTGTACTCCATGGGCGCGACGCTGCTGCACCTGCTGTCACGCCGCCCTCCATCGGAGCTGCTGCGGGGCAAGACGCTGCAGCTCGACGTAGGCGAGGCGCTCAATGCATCACCGCGCTTCAAGGCCTTCCTCCGGCGGATGCTCGCGCAGAGCCCGGCGGACCGCTTCCCCTCCGCGGCCGAGGCGCTGCACGAGCTCCAGGCCTTGCGGCACGGCGCGCCGCTGGCCGAGGCCCCGGCCCGGTACTGGAAGCCGCTCGCGTTGGGCTTCATGGGCCTGTCGGCCGTGCTGCTCGCGGCGCTGCTGTGGCCCAGGCCACCTCCGCCCCCGCCACCCGTGCCCCCACCCCGGGTCGTCGAGGTCATCAAGGAAGTGCCCGTCCAGGTCCCCGTCGCGCCTCCCGCGCAGGAGGTCCTCGTCGCGCCCTTCAATCCCCAGGTGGTGACGAGCCTCGGCTCCCTGGGTGGGTGCTTCAAGGACACGGACCTGCGCGTCACCCGCGTCTCCGTCATCCGTCCTCCCGCAGCGCTCCTGCCAGTACTGCGCTTCGACCTGGTCTTCACCAATCACAGCCCCACGCAGCTGTGCCAGTGGGCGCCCTTCTTCCGGCTGGTGGACGACGAGGGGACGCTCATCGACCCCGGCCTGGAGGAGAAGGTGGTCCTGCCGCTCAGCTCGCAGGTGCGGGAAGTCACCCGGGCGCTCGCCGATGCGCAGGGGGCCTTCACGGTGCGACTCGGCCTGGTGCAGGCGCCCGATGCGGTCTACCGCATCGACCTGAAGACCCAGCGCGCCACCCGGGAGCGATGAGCCATGCGCCCCACCCTGCACTGGTGCTTCCTGCTCACCGCCCTGCTCGTCGGGACGAAGGGGCTCGCCGAGGAGTCCCCGCGAACCCAACAGGTGAAAGTCACGCGCGTTCCGTCCCCGGCATGTCCCTGGCTGGCACGTGCCGACAGCTGCTGGGCCCAGGCGCTCTCCGAGTTCGATGCGTGCGCGCCTCCGCAGGACGTGCGCGGGACGCTCTACGTCGACGGCATCTGCCGCTACTACGATGGGACGTCGCTGCGCAGTGACGTCCTCCAGGAGCCGCCCGAAGCCGAGGACCGCGACGTCCGCACCTACGAGCTGAAGTTCGAGCTGCGCAAGGCGGGCAAGCCGTGCTTCTCGTTCCGCCGCAAGCTCACCGGCTGGGACGGCGAGAACCCCCTCTCGAAGTACGGACCGAAGGAGCTGGAGACGGAAATCGTCACGCGGCACGGCACCGTCCGTCACGTCCAGAGCTGGGACGTGAAGCGCCAGATAGAGCTCTGGGAGCAATACCAGCGGGCCCCCCACCCCACCGGGACGGAGGTGCTGCCGGAAGACGGCAAGCGGGCGCCGTGCGACCCCAAGATCCAGGTGTGCCTCGTCTTCCAGAGGGCCCCGGACCCGAGGCCCCGGACCCTGGCCCAGTACGCCTGGGGCGAACGGTCCATGGGTGTCGTGACCTGTCCGGACCGCTCGCAGGTCCTGCTCGGGTTCATGGAGTACACGGAGTGCCCCAACGCCGTACCGATGCGCGTGGTGCGCGCGCGACCTGACGACCACGCGCTCGAGTTCGCCTTCGTCCAGCCGCAGTGGTCGAAGAAGTCGATTGCCTGCGGACCGCACCACCAGCAGGCGAAGCCCACGCCCATCTACTTCGAGCAGCAGGTCCTCCTCGACGACTCGGTGCCTGAAGTCCCCATTCCCCCGCCCGAAGCCGGGCCGGTTCCCGAACGGCTGATGCTCACGCCTCCCGTGAAGCCATGAGTCCCATTGCCTCCAGTGCCGGAGCCGGCCGGTGTATCGCCTGCGAGGGCGTGCTCGCCGGGGCGCGCTGTGCTGCCTGCGGCGCCGCGGCGCGCGTGCGGGGCTATCAGGTCCGTCGGGTGGTGGCCCAGGGCCAGCTCGGGCGGCTCTACCTGGCCGAGGACGCGAGCGGGCGGAAGGTCGCGCTCAAGGAGCTGGTGCTGCTCTCGGCGCCGGACGTCCATCACCTGGAGGCCTTCGAGCGGGAGGCGAAGGTGCTCGCCCGGCTGTCGCACCCGCGCATCCCGGAGCTGCTCGACTTCTTCCAGGAGGGAGAGGGCGCGGGGACGCGGCTCTACCTCGCGCAGGAGTTCATCGAAGGCGAGTCATTGCTCGCGCGGCTCCAGTTGCACCGCTACTCCGAGTCCGAGGCCCGGGACATCGCACGCAAGGTGCTCTCGGTGCTGTTGCAGCTGCATGCCCACGTGCCGAAGCTCATCCACCGCGACATCAAGCCCGCGAACCTCATCCAGCGGCCGGATGGAGCCCTCTACCTGGTCGACCTCGGCTCCGCGCGAGAGCTGGCCGCGGGCAGCGCGCGGGGGGCGACGATGACCGGCACCTACGGCTACGCGCCCCTGGAGCAGCTCGCGGGGCACGTCACCGAGTGGTGTGACCTGCACGCGGTGGGCGCGACGCTCCTCCATCTGCTGACGCGGCAGCCCCCGTGGGAGCTGTTCCAGGAGGGCCAGGGGCTGACCGCCGGCCGGCGCATCGACGTGAGCGAGGGGTTCCAGCGGTTCATCGACCGGCTCATCACCACCGACGAGACCCGGCGCTTCACGACCGCGCGTGAGGCATTGCGAGCCCTCGACGCGCTCGAAGCGCCCAGGGCGCCGGCGCCGCACGAGACACCACAAGCGAAGCGCTGGCCCTGGGCCCTGCTCGCGCTGCCGCTGCTGGCCATGGCGGCCTGGGGGCTGCGGCCCCGGCCCGTGCAGGTGAGCGGCCCCCCTGCCCCGCCCGTTCCCGTCGAGGTGGCCGCGCCGCGCCCCACCGTCAAGCCTCCCGAGCCCGTCCAGGCGCGCGTCGAGGCCCCGATTGAGGCCCCCGTCGAGGAGTCCCTTCCCGCGCTCCGCCTCGAGGTGGATGAGCAGGTGTCCCTCGCCTCCGTCTCCGGCGGCCCGGTCCTGACCTTCAGGCTCGAGCGGGTGTCACTCGGAGACCTTCGAGGCCCTCGCCGGGACCTCCTCCTGGAGGGCCACTGTGAAGCCCAGGGCGTCCGCAAGCGCTGTCCCGACCGGACGTGGCTCCGGGTAAGCGATGAAGCAGGACAGGCGTCGACGTCCAGCCGGACTTTCGTGTCCTCGACGGACAAGGGTCCGGGCTTTGATTTCTCCACCCCGGTTCAAGCCTCCGCCCGCCGCTTCCTCATCACGGTGGGGGACGTGAAGCTCCCCGACGTGAGGTGGATGTTCGACGCCCAGGCCCGGACGCTGGAGGTTGCGCGGTAGCATCAGGTGATGAGCGACGCACTCCAACGTTTCCTGGAAGCCCATCCCATGCTGGGCTCCGCGGAGCGATGGGATGAGGCGGTGCATGACGCGTTCCGGCTGAGGTCGCGACCCGCTGCCCTGGCCAGACACCCGCACCTGGGGTGGCACTTCATCCAACTGCGCAGTCTGGCCAACGCGGAGCTGGTCTCGTTTCACCACGAGCTGACGGTGACGCCGTACCGGGGCCCGGAGGTTCCCTGTCCGGACGGGTACTCGCTGTGGCGGGTGGACCTTCCCCTGACGCTGTTCCCGAAGAGGGACTCGGGCTTCTCGCGCATCGAGTGCCGCGTGGAGTTCAGCACGGACGAGGAGAGCCCAGACGCCTTTCACGTGCTCCAGCTGTTGCCGGAGCAGGGCTCGGAGGTGAAGTCGCGCGCGGAGCTGAGCGGCTCGCTCCAGATCGACACGCTGGTGAACCTGGGAATCTGGGTGCCCCACCCCACCGCGCGCTCGACGGCGGACGCCGCGGTGGAGCGCTACGGGAACGATGGCCTGCGCCCTCCCGTCTCCGAAGGGGTCCGGAGGCGCGCGAAGACGGAGCTACTCCGAGGCACGGGGGCACGCTGGTACCTGGAAGCCCTCGCGCAGCCCCCGGTGCGGGGAGCGGAGAGTCACCAGCTCGGTGTCATTCTCGCCGTCAAGCCAGGCGCCCCGGCGCTCCATGCCGCCGGAAGCCTGCTGGCCTGCAGCGACGAAGACTGGATGAGCCAGTCCGTGGGCAGCATCCTGCGGGAGTTCAACTCCGACGTGCGCGACTTCTTCAAGCGCGGCGCGCCCGCGGAGGGCTATGGCGCGTGGAGGGACCTCCTCGCGCCTGCTGCTCCCGGAACCTGACGGGACGCCGACGCGCCGTGTCCGGCAGGCGCGCTACCAGCTGTTCCTTCCGTCGACGACCACCACGGGGACGGCATCCAGGTCGAACGCCTCCAGGAGGTTGGCATTGACCGATACCTTCCGGAGCCCGGGCTGCGTGTCCATGGTCTCCCACACCGGCGTATCGCTGTGGGTACCGCACCCGCAGGTACCGCAGTGGAAGTGGCTGAAGAGCTCGGGGGTGCTGCTGTAGCTGACGCTGTTGCGGGAGGACAGCAGCCGGAACTGCTCGGGCTTCATGTACGCCCACAGCACGCCCCGCTTCGAACAGAAGGTACAGTTGCAGCGGGTCACCGACTCCGGGGCTTCGCTGATCTCGAACTCGGTGGCACCACAGTGGCACTTGCCTCGGATGGCCATGACGGCTCCTTTCGCGCCGGCGGGGTCCATCCCCTCGGCCAGGAGGACAGATGCCAAGGCCCGGTGACAGCCGTTTGTCAGGTTTGATCCCCCGCCCTGGACGACGGGTGGGCAGGTGGCGCGCAAGAAATGGCTGAGCGCCACCTGCCCCTGTCAGCCCGTGCTACCAGCAGGTGAAGGCGACGTTGTTGTAGCGGACCGCCGAGGTGCTGAAGACCAGGGTGCGCATGTCCCCTGGGGCAAAGCCGCTCTCGCCGCAGGCGCAGGTCGCCCCCGTGCCGGTGCATTGCGTCCAGGCCGTGGACTCCCCGCCCGAGTCCACGCGGTACTCGGCATTGAAGACCGCCTTGTTGTTGTCCGTGAACCAGGTCTTGTAGACGCCGCACTCGTTGTACCTCTGGCACTCCTCGTTGATGGCGAAGTCGAAGGAGGCGGCGAGCGCGGGGACCTGGTCGACATCGTTCTTCAGTGCGATGCCCAGACACTGGGCATGGGCGGTGTCGGCCAGCCAGCGGTTGTAGTCGAGCTGGTTGGCGGCCGTGAGGCCCCAGCAGGCCTGGTCGGTGCAGTTGATGCTGTCATCGTGCGAGTAGCCGTCGATGTTGTCCGGCTCCACCGCATCACAGCCCTTGGTGCGCGCCAGTTGGATGCGTGACGTCATCGCCGTCCGCACCGCCGGCTTGCGGTGGTCCAGCCACCACTCACACGAGCCGCCGCTCTGGCACCAGTCCCCCAGGATGTGGACGGACTGGGCGCAGTTCTCGCCCGGGCTGCAGTAGGTGTCCTGAGGGAACTGGTTGGCGTCGCTCCGCCAGTTCTCGAAGGTGCCGGCGCTGAAGTAGCAGACCACCTTCTTGCCCGCGTTCTTGTACTCCTGAATCTTCGCGCTCGTCGTATCGAAGAGGTCGACGACGTAGACCTGGGCGTTGAGGTTCGTGGGAAGGGCGCTGTTCTCCAGGTCCCACATCCAGGTGGTGCCCTTGGGGAAGGTCGCGCGGGTGCAGGCCCCGCCCTGGCCACAGACGTTCGGGGTGCCGCCGCCGCCACACGTCTCCGGGCTCAGGCAGCCACCGCAGCTGGAGACCGTGCGGGCCTGGCCGCAGTTGTCGGTGCCACTCAGCTGGCCGCAGCTGGCGCCCAGCCGCGTGCAGAAGGCCGCATCCGTCTCCGCGGTGCACGTCGTGGGGATGTCCCACGACACCTGGAGGCGGAGGCTGTCGAGCTGCGCCGCATCCGTCCCCGCGCCCTTGATGAGGCGCGCGCGAATCTCGCCGGTGCTGGAGACGAAGTTCGCGGCAGTCTCGGTGCTGGGAAGATTGAGTGTCAGGGCCGGCGTCCACGCCCAGTCCCCGCGCCCCTGTGAGCTGGCGATGTTGACCCAGCTCGAGGTGGTGAACCGGAAGAGCTGCCACCGGTAGAAGGACGTGGAGACCGCGGGCCCCTGGTACTTCGTCAGCAGCTGGAGCTGGGTGATTTGAGAGGGCGTCGGCGCGGCCTGGGTGAGGCTTGCGAGCTTGAAGGTCAGGTAGCCCGTATAGCTCGGGCTGAACTCGATGTAGTGCGCGTAGCAATCGGCATACGTGCCGACCGTGCACGTCGAGCTGTTCGCCTTGAGCACGGCCATGCCGCCGCTCTTGCCGGATGCATCCGTGTTCGCGAGAGTGCTCGCGGTGGAGAAGTCGATGACCTCCGTGCCGGCCAGGGCCTGCGTGTGAACCTCCGGCGCCTGCACGTCATCCGCCTCCAATGACATGCATCCGGACATGAGCAAGGCAAGACATGAAGACAGTCGAGCAATCCATTTCAAGACGACACCTCCAGGGTTGGGCTGCGGGTATCACATGGGGATCGCCCGGGTGCAATGCGAGCGCACCGCTCACCACGAGCCATCTGGAACGGAACGCCCCCCACCCTGTCATCGCTGGAGGCCTTGCTGCTTGCGGAGTGTATTTCTCCGACGGCAGCAGACAGGCCAGACCCGCCCGTGCCCAGCCGGCACGGGCAGACACGTCAGGTCACGGCCAGAAGCCCTGCCAGACGGAGTAGAGCTCGTCGGCCTGGACCACGCAGTTGTGCGCCGACGTGCCGCAGCCATCGGTGGTGATGGACGTCGTCTTCCCGTAGGTGCCGAGGTTCAGCCGGTCCGCGCCCCAGTGCTTGAGCGCCGCCGTCTCGAAACCGTCATTCGTATGGACCAACCCCCGGTAGTTCCCACCGCCCGCGGGAGTCGCCAGTCCGCTGGAGGCGAGCGTGTATCCGGGGAAGCTCGTGTTGGAGTAGTGGTCCGTCGGCCCCGCCACCATCACCACGGTGTCGACCAGGTGGTCCTTGCCGATGACGGCAGCATGGCCGGCGCCCTGCGAGTGGCCCGCAACCACGAGATTGCTCCACACCAGGGTGCAGGGCTTCGTGGAGTTCTTCGTGCCCGTGCAGTCCGCCGGGGTGAGGTACGCGCCCCAGCCCCCGGTGGGGTCCTGCGTGTTGCGCAGGTACACCAGCACGCGGATGAGGCGGGCCTCGATGCCGTCGTAATAGCCCATGCCCGTGACGGCGGAGCCAGGCTGCGTGACGCCGGTGATGTATGTGCGGCGCGTGGGCAGGTGGCAGTCCATGTTGGTGCCACAGATTTCCCGCACGTTCGGCGAGTTGCGATGCGTCAGTCCGATGGTGCGGTAGCCCTTGTTCACGGCGCTCGCATAGAAGGTGGTGTTGGCCGTGGCGTAGGAGGTGCTGGCGAAGCCACCGGCCGTGCCATTCACCCCGTGCAGCATCACCACCAGGTGGGCCTTGCTCGGCGTGTTGGGGCGCAGCACGTAGTGCGGCGAGTTCCACGTCGTCGTCGCTCCGCCGAAGTCCGTGTCCAGCGGCGGTATCTTCCAGCACTTCGAGTTGGTGGGGCCGGTACAGGCCGAGACCGTCGACTGCTCCTCGACCCCCAGTTCCTTCGGTGACTCGGGAGGCACGTTGTCGTCATCGACGGGCCCGCAGCCCATCAAGGCCAGGGCGGCGAACAACGGGACGGCTTGCTTCAGCAACTGCATGGGACCTCGCTTCGCTCGTGAAAAGAACTCAAGAAGATGAATCAGGACAGACCTGACTTTCTCGCATCCTCGCGAACTCCGAGAAACAAATTCTGAGTCGTTTCCGCGTGTAGTGCGACGACCACACTGTGCAGTGCGAAGTCCCCCCAACGCGTGTCCCGCTCCCACTGCTCATCGGATGCGCGAGGCATCTCTCCAGGGATAGATGCATCAGCGTGGCACCTGTAATTGTTGAGCACGATACATGCACTGGTGCGGCGCTGCGTTCGGCCAACAACAAGGAGCGTCTGGCATGATGCGTGGCTCGAGGTGTGACGGAGTGATGTGGAAGGCAGCATTGCTGTCTCTCGCCTTGATGGGCTGTGGCGGCGACGCGGTTCAGCCCGAGGCGGAGACCGCGCCCGCCCCTGGCTCGGCCAGCTCCGCGCTGGCCCCCGAGGGATGGGAGACCGTGGCGAACCAGTATCAGAGCTTCACGCTGGCCACGCCTTCGACGGTCCGCTTCGGGGTGGGTGACAAGTGGGTCACGAAGGAGCTGCCGGCGGGCCGCGTGTATTGCTTCTTCAACCCGGACCCCGCGCCTGGCCAGTTCAAGACATGTGAGCGCCGCACGCAACCGGGCCCGGTGGGCGGAGCGCCGCTCAGCCCGGCCTGTGCCAACTTCTATGCCCCCGACTTCGCGCTCTCCAGTGCTCGCGTGGCGCAGCCGGTTCCCGCCCTGGCGAAGCCCGCCAAGGGCGTCGCGCTCTCGGAGCCCACGTACAAGACCTGTGTCGTGCGCGCCACCGACTACAAGGCTGACGGCGTCTCGGGTTTTGCCCGCAACGACTACTCACGCCGCCAGGCCTTCAACGCGAACAGCACGATGCAGCTGGTCTACGGCTACAACCTGGGGACCTGGCATGTGTATGACGCCAACACCCGCGTGCGCCTGAAGCAGCTGTCGGGCCCGGCCTCGGACGCGGAGCCGCAGTGGCACCCGACGAATCCGGACCTGCTCTACTACCTGCCCACGAATGGCGTCGGCATGAAGCTCTACGAGCTGAATGTCGCGACGAATACCACGCGCGTCGTGGGCGACTTCGCCGCACGGCTGAAGGCCCGGTGGCCCACCGCGGTCGCGGCCTCGACGCGGAACGAGGGCTCGCCCTCGGCGGACCGGCGCTACTGGTGCTTCATGGTCGACGACGCCAACTGGGGCAGCCTGGGCGTGTTCACCTGGGACCGCGACACCAACACCATCCTGGGCATGTACGACACCCACGGTGAGCGGCCGGACCATGTGAGCATGTCCCCCAGCGGCAACTCCTGCGTCGTGTCCACGGACCTGGCGCTGGGCACGGCGGCGTTCTCGCGGGACTTCAGCAAGAAGATCCCACTGCACACGAAGTCCGAGCACTCGGACCTCGCGTTGGATGCCAACGGGGACGACATCTATGTGGCCGTCGACTACCAGTCCAACGCGGGTGACGTGTTCATGGTGAACCTGCGCACGGGCGTGCGCACGGTGTTGTTCCCGACGTACGTCAATGGATCCGCGACAGCGCTGCACATCTCGGGCAAGGCTTTTGCCCGGCCCGGCTGGGTGGTGGTCAGCACCTATGGCGACTACGGCGGCTTGCAGTGGCTGCACCGCAAGGTGATGGCCGTGCAGCTGAAGGCGAACCCGACCACCTACATGCTCGCCCACCACCGCAGCGCGCCCAATGGCTACTGGACCGAGCCGCACGCCAGCGTCAACCTCGACTTCACCCGGGTGGCCTTCACCTCCAACTGGGGCACTGGCAGCGACATGGACGTCGATGCGTACGTGGTCGAGATTCCGTCGGGCGCGCTGAAGTAGACCGCGGCGCGTTGGAAGCAGCAGCGCCTTCGCTGGGTGGCAAGCCGTCGAAGGCGCTGTGCTCCAAAAACGCGCAGCCCGGTAACAGGAAATCCGTCCTCCGGTGTTCGGGTGCTCGCACCATGTCACTCACTTGGAGGACTGAGATGAGCAGGTATCTTTCCGGTCGGCTCGCGCTCGGCGCATCGCTGTTGCTCTCGCTCGTGGGCTGCGGGAAGGACGAGCCGGACCCCGACCCCCAGGGCACCCCCTGCGAGCGACTTGCGCCCCGACTGCAGCGCGCACTCGAGGAGGGGGCCTCGGCGGATGACCTCCCCGGCGCCATCGTTTCGCTCCGGCTCCCGGAGTGTACGTGGCGGGGCGCGACGGGCCTGTCCCGGGTGGAGTCCAGCACGGCGATGAAGGTGGAGGACCGGCTCCGCGCGGGAAGCATCACCAAGACCTTCGTCGCGGTAGTGGCGCTGCAGCTGCAATCCGAGGGCAAGCTGTCCCTGGAGGCGCCGCTGTCCACGTGGCTCCCGGACTTCCCCCGCGCGGACCGCATCACCGTGCGCCAGCTCCTCAACCACACCAGCGGCACGGCCAACTACACCCAGAACCCTGACTTCCTCGCCGAGGTGATGAACAACCCCGGGAAGGTGTGGGAGCCCGAGGAGATGATGGCCTATGGCGCCGCCCGGTCGCCCCTCTTCGAGCCGGGAGCGCGCTGGGAGTACTCGAACACCAACTACATCCTCCTGGGCCACATCATCGAAGCCGTGTCGGGCACTTCGCTGGCACAGCAGCTTCGCACCCGCATCATCACTCCCCTGAACCTGACGAGCACGGGGCTGGATGGTGCCGAGAGCCTGCCGCCCCTCACCGCGGGCGGCTACACCCGCAACCCGCAGGGGGGCGCATGGATGAACCTGGAAGGGATGCTCCACCCGTCCGCGGCGGCCGGAGCCGGAGCGCTGGTGTCGAGCGCGGAGGACCTCAGCCGCTTCTATGAGGTCCTCCTCACGGGAGACCTGCTCACCGCGGAAGCGCGTGCGCAGCTGACCCACTGGGTCCAGGCGCCAGGCGACGAGGACGGCTATGGCCTGGGGCTCGTGCAGTGGGCGGACGACGTGACACCGATGCAGGGCCACGACGGACAAATCCCCGGCTTCTCGGCCGTCGCGGCCTGGCTGCCCCGGCAGAAGGCCTCACTGGCGGTGATGACCAACAAGGAGGGCGTGAGCCTGCCGGGAATCACGACACGCAAGCTGCTGCAGGTCCTCGCCGCGCCGTAAGGCATGGCGGGAAGTGAGGGGCCTGTCCCCTGCCCCTCACCGCGACGTCGGCGGCGTGGTGAGCGCGAACGCGGCGCCCTGCGGGTCCATGAGCTGAACGATGCGCTGACCCGTGGGGACCTCCATCGGGCCGTTGAGCACCCGCGCGCCCTTCGCCGTCGCGCGGGCGAGCGCCGCATCCAGGTCGTTGACGGTGACGTAGTACATCCACGACGGCGGCACGTCGCGCCCGTCGGGCCGCTTCAGCCCCTTCGGCAGGGTCAGCATGCCGCCGAGCTGCACTCCGTCGCGGCCCCACAAGAGGTACTTGCCCATCGCGCCCATGTCGAGCTCGCCCAGGCGCTCCCAGCCGGCGATGCGCTCATAGAAGGTGAACGCGGCCTCCGGGTCGGTCGTGTACAGCTCGTGCCACGAGAACTCGCCCTGCTTCGCGAGGTCGCGCGAAAGCATGTCCTTCACGGGCGTGAAGAAGACGATGACGGCGCCCTGCGGGTCCGCAATCACCGCGAAGCGGCCCACGGCAGGGAGATTCGAGTTCGCATAGACCTGGCCGCCGAGGCGCGTCACCTCCGCGACGGTTTCGTCGACGTTCGCGACCTGCACCGTCCCGTGCCAGTAGGACGACGCGCCCGACTGCTTCGCCTGCTCGGGCAACTCCGTCACGCCGCCCAGTGGCCCCTGGCCGCCGACCCACATCTTGTAGTTCCCGCCGAGCTCGGACGCCTGCGGCTGCCATCCCACGACCTCGGGATAGAAGGCGAGCGCGCCCTGCATGTCCTTCGTGAGGAGCTCGTACCAGAGGATGCGGCCGGTAACGTTCTTGGAGTTCGGCTGGGTCATGGCGCGTGAGCTTAGCGCCTTGCCGCGGCGTTCCGCAGGAGGCGGCGGAAGGTGGGGCATTCCATGTGGCTCGGCGCGGGACAGGCAGCGGCGTGCCGCAGGCCGTCCCGCATGGCGCTGAGCCGCTGAAGCGTCCTGTCCAGCTCGTCCGCCTTCGCCGCGAGCAGCTGTCGGTCGATACGCGGCTGCCCGTCCGGCGAGAACATGAGGGCAATCTCCGCGAGCGAGAAGCCCGCGGCGCGCCCCAGCGCAATCAGCGCCAGCCGCTCCAGCACGCCAGGCTCGAACAGGCGGCGTAGGCCCCGCCTGCCGATGGAGGCAATCAGCCCCTTCTCCTCATAGAAGCGCAGCGTCGAGGCAGGAACGCCAGACCGCCGCGCCACCTCGGTGATGTCCAGGTCTCCCACGCGCTTGACCTCAAGTCGACTTGAAGTGGCAGAGTGCAGCGTCGACTTCATGAAGGCAAGTCAGCCAGAGGAGACACATATGGATGTCACGCCCCCGAGCGATGACGAGCAGACGCGGCTTTGGAATGGCACCGCCGGACATGCCTGGGTCGAGATGCAGGAGCTGCTCGACCGGATGTACCAACCGTTGGAAGACCTGCTCGTCGAAGCAGTCTCTACCGGCCCCGGAGGCCGGGTGCTCGACATCGGCTGCGGCACGGGGAGCACGACCCTCGCCGCCGCGCGGCGGCTTGGAGCGGAGGGCCGGTGCACTGGCATCGATATCTCGGAGCCGATGCTCGACACCGCCCGGGCCCGCGCCGAACAGGAAGGCACGCCGGCAAGCTTCCTCCGCGCCAACGCGCAGAGCCACGCCTTCGAGCCCGCCAGCTTCGACATGCTCATTTCGCGCTTCGGCATCATGTTCTTCGACGACCCTGTCCGCGCGTTTGCGAACCTGCGGCAGGCCGCGAGGCCCGGTGCCGGGCTCCGGTTCATCGCCTGGCGGAGTGCCGCGGAGAATTCGTTCATGACGACCGCCGAGCGCGCCGCGGCATCGCTCCTGCCGGACCTCCCCGCCCGCAAGCCGGGAGCGCCAGGGCAGTTCGCCTTCGAGGACCCGCGCCGGGTCTCCTCCATCCTGGAGGAGAGCGGCTGGGCCGACATCGACATCCAGCCGCTGGACTCCACCTGCACCCTGCCCGAGAAGGACCTGGTCCGGTATCTCACCCGGCTCGGTCCCGTCGGCATGCTGTTTCAAAAGGCGGACGAGCGGACTCGCACGCAGGTCATCGAAGCCGTCCGTGCCGCCTTCGAACCCTATGTGCAAGGAACGGAGGTCCGCTTCACCGCTGCCTGCTGGAGCGTCGGCGCCCGCGTGCCGACCTCTCCCTAGCCTCAGCCCCCCTTCCGCGCAGGCCCATGGACTTCCGGCTGACCGTGGATTCCAGGACATTCGCATGACATCATGGGCAGCTTCACGGCGGTTCCAGGTGGAGGTGCCAGGTGCAACAGCTTCGACTCACACGCACCCTCTTCGTTGTCGCGGCGGCCCTGCTGGCCTCGTGCAAGGGAGACATCGGGGCGACTCCCGGGGGCCCACCCGAGGAGCCACCCGACGAGACACCGGTGGTGATGCCCGAGGAGCTGCCACTGCGGCGGCTGTCGGCCGTCCAGTTCCAGAACACGTTGCGCGACGTCCTCACCCGGACGCTGGGCGCCCCGGAGGCCGGCGCGGTGCTCGACGACGGCTCGGTGGCGGCGCTGCTCCAGGGTTACCCGCAGGACCTGCGGGTGCCCATTCCCGGTGAGTCCCATGGCGGCTTCCTTCGCATGGACCAGGGCGTGCAGCAGCGGCACATCGACCTCTCGTACTCGCTGGGCCTGCGCGTGGGCGAGCTGCTGGGGACCAGCGCCTCGCGGCGGGGGCTGCTGCTGGGCACCTGCGCCACGGACGCCAGCACGGCCAATGACGACGCCTGCCTGAGCGACTTCATCTCCCGCTTCGGGCGGCTGGCCCTGCGGCGGCCCCTGGACGCGGACGATGTGGTCTTCTACCGCGAAGCGGTGAGCGAGCCCCCTGTCTCCGCGCTCGCCGTGCAGAAGGTGGTGGCGCTGATGCTGACGGCGCCGGAGTTCCTCTACTTCGTCGAGCACGGGCAGACCGAGGCGGAGGGCACCGTGTCGCGGCTGACGGCGCACGAGCTGGCCGCGCGGCTGTCGTACCACTTCTGGCAGACGATGCCGGACGAGGCGCTCGCCGCGGCGGCGGACTCGGGCGCGCTGCTCACCGAGGCCGGCTACCGGCAGCAGGTGGAGCGACTGGTGAGCGACGCGCGCGCGCACCGGGCCCTGGGCGAGTTCTTCAGCCAGTGGTTCCGCCTGGACGACCTGGAGGAGTTCAACGCGCGCGTGGGAGACCCCATCTTCGACGCGTTCCGCGGCAGCTTCACCCCCAGCGGCGACACCCGCGAGCGCATCAACGCCGAGGTGGCCGACCTGGTGACGTGGCTGGCGGCGCACGAAGGCACCCTGCAGGACGTGCTCACCGACCGGCACGCCTTCGCACGCAACGCCGACCTGGCGGCGCTCTACGGCGTGCCGCAGTGGGATGGCGCCTCGGAGCCGCCCACCTTCGCCGAGCCCCAGCGCTCCGGGCTGCTGACGCGCATCGCCTTCCTCGCCACCGGCTCCGCCAACACGCGGCCCATCATCAAGGGCTACCGCATCCGCAATGCGCTCCTGTGCGGGTCCATTCCCCCGCCGCCCGCCGAGGCCATGATGACGCGGGTGGAGCTGTCGCCGGAGCTCACCACGCGCGAGGTGGTGGAGCGCCTCACGGAGACGCAGGGCTCCTGCCCCTCCTGTCACCGGACGCGCCTCAACCCGCTGGGGTTCGTCACCGAGAACTTCGACGCGCTGGGGCGCTTCCGCTCCACGCAGCGGCTCTTCAACAGCAATGGGCAGCAGGTGGGCGAGCGGCCGGTGCGCACCGACACGGTGCCCGCGCTGTTGCCGGGCGACACCCGCTCGGTGTCCTCGATGGCCGAGGTCACCCAGCTCATCCTCGAGAGCGGCCAGTACGAGGACTGCTTCGCCCGCCAGTACTTCCGGTACACGTTTGCCCGCGCCGAGAACGACCAGGCCGACCAGCCGATGCTGGACGCCTTGAACACGGCGGCCAGGAGCCGCCAGTCCCTGCGCGCGGTGCTGGCCTCCGTCGCGCTGCGCCCCGAGTTCCAGCGGAAGGACTTCCGATGAGCACGCCCACCATTTCGCGCCGCACGCTGCTCCGCCTGGGCGGAACGGGGCTGGTGCTGCCCTTCCTCCCCAGCCTCCTACCGACGACGGCGCGCGCCCAGTCAGCGCCGTCCCACAAGTGCTTCGTGATGCTGCGCACGGAGCACGGGGGCATCCTCCAGCGGGACATGTTCCCCGCGGACGCCACGCTGACGGAGTCGCTGCCGTACGCGGGCCACACTGTGCGCCGGGGCCAGCTGAGCGCCGCCGTGGCGGATGGCGAGGCGCGCCTGTCGGCGGTGCTGCGAGCCCCGTCCAGTGAGCTCACCGCTGGGATGGTGAGCAAGATGTGGGTGCTCAACGGGCTGGACATCCCCTTCTACATCGGCCACCACCGGGGCGGGACGCTGGGCAACTTCTCCGCGAGCGACCAGGCGCCGGACGCGGTGAAGCAGAACGGCATCCGGCAGACCATCGACCAGATCATGGCCTGGTCGCCGTCCTTCTATGGGAACGCGGCGGGCGTGCGTGAGCGCGCCATCATCAATGGGGAGCTGTCGTTCGCGCACTCGGACCCGCGGCTGCGTCAGGGGCCGGTGGAGCGGGTGGGCCGCACCGTGGATGGCTCCAACCAGAACCTCTTCGACCGCCTGTTCGGAGATGCCACCGGAGGCCAGCCACTCATCAGCGGCGCGGTGATGGAGAACTACCGGCGCCTGCGCAATGGCAACCGGCGCCTGTCGTCCGCGGACCGCCGCCGGCTGGATGACCACCTGGAGCGGCTGGCCGAGCTGGACCGCAAGCTGAACACGGTGGCGCGCTGCCAGTCGCCCGTGCGTCCGGCGACGTCGAGCGGGCAGTACACGGGCCAGCCGACGTATGTGAGGGACCCGGAGGCACAGTCCCTGTCGCACGAGCTGTGGAACGACGTGTACACGCTGGCGCTGTCGTGCGGCGTGTCGCGCATCGTGGTGGCTGGCGCGTGGGAGACCTTCAGCACCTTCGCGGGAGACTGGCACCAGGAGATTGCCCACCAGGCGGCCAGCAGCGCGCCGGCGTACAGCACGCTGCTGGCGGCCCACCAGCTCTTCTTCCGCCGCGTCTTCCTGGACCTGGCGAGCAAGCTGGAAGCGGTGGACATGGGCGACGGCACCCGGCTGCTGGACCACACCCTGCTGGCGTGGGGGCAGGAGTCGGGCAACTACACGCACGACCACACCAGCGCGCCGATTGTGGCCTTTGGCGGCGCGGAGGGCTTCTTCCGCACGGGGCAGTACTGCGACTACCGCAACCTGGCGAAGACTACGGGCCAGGGCCCCTCGGGAGAGCCGCGCTGGTTCGGGCTGCTGTGGCACCAGTGGCTGGGGACGGTGCTCCAGTCCATGGGCATCCCCCGCTCGGAGTGGGAGGACACCTCGCAGAACCGGGGCTACCCCAACTTCAAGTACGACGACGTCCCGGACTGGGCGGGCCCCCAGGGCTCCACGGGCCCCGTGTACCCGGACCCCGTCTGGAACGCCGCGGGCGACGTGCTGCCCTTCCTCCGGGTGTGACGCCTCGCTGGCGCCGCTGCCATGGCGGCGGCGTCAGCCCGGACGGAAGCGCCGCTCGATGCGAGACCGCAGCAGCGCCACCAGCTCCCGCTCGCCCTCGGCCAGCTCGGAGGCGAGCGAGTCCCGGTTTGCCTTGCGGATGCCGAGCGACAGCACCGGGGCCTCCACGGGGGCCTCGTCCTTCAGCGCGCGGGTCCCCGCCTTCACCACCAGGTCCGGGGGCTCCGCCGCGATGCCATAGGGCTTGAGGTACAGGTCCGCGAAGAGCTGCTTGAGCGCTCCGACGGTCAGCGCCTCGCGCGTCACGGGCACGAGCTGGAAGGCAATGCCCTTGCCCGCGAGCTTCACCACCACCTCGTCGACGAGGCCGACCTTCAGGGCGAAGGGCAGCAACGCCTCCTGGCCCTCGGACCAGTTGAAGAGGAAGTAGCTCTTGGCCACGTGGCCACAGGCCGGACACACCAGGCCGTTGAGCTCGTCCAGGCCCCGCGTGCGCATGAGGTGGACGAGGTAGACGGCCGCGCCACAGCCCTTGCACTGCTCGCGCGGGCCGAGGTGCGCGAGCACCTGCTGCGCCAGCACCGCGACGGTGCGGCGCTCGAGCGCGATGGGCACGCCGGCGAGCAGCTCGACGGACTTGAGCTGGAGCCCGAAGCGGACCTTGCCCCCCTGGTAGCGGAGCCCGAGCTCCAGTGGAGGCGGCAGCCGGGTGAGGAGGTCCTCGAAGGACGGGGCTTCCGGCCACGCCGTGGCCATGGCGGCGTAGCGCTCGGCCCAGCCCTCACGGTTCGCGAGCGCATCGGGGGGACGTCCCGCGCGCTCGGCGAAGAAGGCCATCAGCACCAGCGTGGCCTCCCAGGGGGCCTGCTCCACGGCCTCCTCCAGCGTCTGGGCGAGCGTGCGGGCCTCGGACGTGGCGCGTTGGCGCTCGAGCCGCTCCGCGCCCTTGCGGACGAGGGGGCTCTCGAGAATGGGGTCGAAGGTGCGCAGCGCCCCTTCGGGCTTCGCTTCGCTGAGCGACTGCTTCAACGTGGTCAGCTCCCGGGCCGCCCGGTCGAGTCGGCCCATGCGCGCCAGGGCGTCGCGCATCGTGCGCTCGGCATCCTCGGCGAGCTCGGTGAGGGTCTCCTGGAAGTAGTCGCGGCCCAGCTCCTGGAGCCCCGTCCATTCGGCATGGAGACGGAAGGTGGACGAGTCGCGCAGCCGGCCGAGCTCCGCGAGCACCGAGCGGCGCACGGGGGCCAGGGCGGCGATGCGCTTTTCCAGGTGTGCGAGCCGGTCGTCCACGGACACCGCTGTGTCGAGCACCTCGCCCCGGTCCACGCGAACGAGGAAGAGCTCCAGCGCGGTCCGGTCGCCCTTCTCGAAGGCGAGGTTGACCTGAATCATCAACTGGTGGAGCCGCTGCCGCTCCTCCTCCGTCCGGGAGAGGTCCGGGTGGAGCAGTCGCGCGAGCCTGCGATAGAGGCGCTTGAGGCTCTGCGCCTCGGCCGCGAGGTCGGGAGGGGGTGGGAGCTGCTCGGGCACGTCGTCGTCGAGCGTGGCCCCGGGCGTCCAGGGGCGCTCGCCGTCCGCGGCGTCTTCCTCCGCCTCCCGGGCGACCCGCGATGAGCGCACGGGCTTGCGCGCCTTGCGGACGGGCACCTTCGGCGAGCGCAGCTCGGCGTCGAGCCGCGCCAGTTCGTCCTGCAGGGCCTGGAGCCGCCGGACCAGGCGCTCACGCCGTTCGAGGTGCGCGAAGGCGGCGGACAGCTCCCGCTCGTAGCGCGCGGAGAACGCGGCCAGCTCCGAGGCGAGGGTCTCCACCTCCAGGTCGAGCGTGGAGATCTCATCGAGCAACGCAAGGAGCCGCCGCTCGGCCTCGGCGACAGCATCCTCGGAATCACTTTGGGTGCGCACGAGTGCGACGGAGCGCACCAGCGCGTCAGAAGCGCTCATCCCGGTTCCTTCTATCACCAGGCGCCTCCTTCCGCCTCCATGCCAGCCCGGTGCCCAGACAAGCGGGCGGGTGACTAGAGTCCCGGGGCCATGAGAGTCCCGCTCGAGCTCCGCCGCGCCTACAAGCTGCTCAACCACGGCCCCACCACGCTCGTCACGAGCGCCGCACAGGGCCGCACCAACGTGATGGCCGCGGCCTGGGCCATGCCCATCGACTTCGAGCCACCCAAGGTCGCCGTCGTCATCGCCGAGGGCACCTTCACCCGCGAGCTGGTGGATGCCTCGGGGGAGTTCACCCTCTGCGTCCCCACACGCGCACAGATGAATCAGGTGTACGCCGTGGGCTCGGACTCCGGGCGCGACGAGGACAAGTGGGCGTCGTCGGGGCTGAGGGCCGCTCCTGCCTCCGTCGTGAAAGCGCCGCTCGTGGAGGGCTGCGTGGGGTGGCTGGAGTGCCGCGTGCTGTCCGAGCCGGACGTCCAGCGCAAGTACGACCTGTTCATCGCCGAGGTCGTCGCGGCCTGGGTTGAGGACTCGGTGTGGAAGGACGGCGGGTGGGACTTCAGCGCCGGAGACGAGTACCGCCCCATCCACCACCTGGCTGGCGGCGTGTTCTTCGCCACCGGTGAGCGGATGCAGGCGCAGAAGCCCGCGGGGGCGAAGAAGTAGCCAATGGCGGAGGCGAGAATCGAAGCCGCACTGGCGAATCGGGTTCCTACTCGGACCCCATCCACTCCCGCACTGAACGGCGTTGCGCGCCCCAGAACACACGAGCGCCCTCCGCGACGCCCTCCAGCCACCGCCGTGCCTTGCGTGCGGTGCTTCTTCGGTGCTACCCGGTCTTGAGTGTTTACCCCCTCCGGGTACCGTCCGCTTGTCGTTGCGATGTCCGCGTCGGTCCTCGCCGCGTGCGGCTCGGCCACGGTCGGCGCAGTCGGCATGCCCCCTGCCACTGCGAAGTGGGTCGGGCCGGCGGTGCCGAGTCCCGACGGCGGCCGGGTAACCACGACCATCTACTATGGCCCATGGCAGTGCAACGCCGGGCAGTTGGGCCGCTGCCAGCGCCGGTGCGCATCCGAGGGCCGCGTGCTCATGGGCTGCATCTGGCTCGCGGACATCAAGGGCGATTGGGTCGGGCGCTTCATGTTCCTGCCAGCGGAGGGTGGAACCCGCTACCCGCTCACTCACTGCTGCTGCGACTACGCGACCGTCGACCCCCGGCGCGGCAGAGGCATCTGGGACAACGCGCGGGACGTGTTCCGGGCCAACTGGATTGAGGAGTTCGGCGCATGGCCCAGCACGGCCGGCCGCAACTGGCCGGGCCACCATATTCGCGACCTCGGCCACGGAGGGCACCCCACCGACCCGAGCAACCTCCTGCCCGTGCCGGACCCCGTCCACACGCTCTTCAACATCGCCTATCCGCAGTGCTACGTGCGCGGCACTCGGTGGTCCACCCCCGGGCCCAATCTCCCTTACAGTGATTAGCCCATGACGCCGCCCCTGGAACAGCTCCTGGCCACCGTGGTGCGCGAGCACTATCCGCACCCTCCCGCGACCGAGGCGGAGATTGCCGCGTTCGAATCGCGCGCGGGCTGGCAGCTCGGGGCCGAGCTGCGCGCCTTCTACTTGCGGTGCAATGGCGCGGAGCTGTTCGAGCCGCTGCCCAACGCGCGCTACAGCCTCCTCTCCCTCGAAGAGCTACAGCGCGCCCGCGTTCGGATGCGCGGCATCGACGATGACTCCATGGGCCCCGCGTCCTGGTGGACACTGGTGGACTGCCAGGACTCGGATTTCATCCTGGTGGACGTGGCGTCGTCTCCCCCCTATCCCTTGTTGGATGCGTACCACGGCACCTACCCGTCCGTGACGCCTGTGGCCGCGTCGCTCCGCGAGTTTCTTGCGCGCGCGCTCACGAGCAAGAACCGCCTCTACTGGCTCCACGACGACTAAAGCGGCGGATGGGCTCCACGACTTTCGAGGTGGCGCTCGACGTGGACGGGCTCAACGGCACCGAGGTGGCACTCGGCGCGAATGGGTGCCACATGCCCGGGGATGGCTCGGCACGCGAGTTGGGCCCGCGTTAGTGGAGGCGGCGGGAATCGAACCTGCGGGCCTCAAGGCGCTGAGCGTCCGCCAATCCCTGGGAAGCGTGTGTAGGCTCGCAGGAGCGCTTCCAGGTGGGCGGGGTTGTCGTAATCGAGCGGCGCGTCCGTGAGCTGCACGACCCACCCGCCCGACGCCGTGCGCCGCGCTCGTGAGAGCAACTCGGCGTCCCGGGCCGGGTCTGGGAACCCGATGGCGCGTGCGGCAGCGGCAGACCAATAGTTCAGCCACCCGAGGAAACAGGGGAGCTCAGGCGCGGGGAGTTTCTCTGGAAAGTTGAGCATGGGAAGCCCACGAGGCGAGCGCTCCGGGCCATGAGGCGAGCGGCGAAACTGCTGCGCGACTTCCGCGCCGTAACCATACGGCGACGCGTGCCCCCAGAACGAACGTGCCCCCTCTGCCACGGCCTCAAGCACAGCTGCCGCAGCCGCGCGCACAGACTCGTCCAATGGCAGTTTTGCATGCACTTCAAATTGGGACTGGCCGCCCGGGCTGAAGAGTGCCGAGTTTTCACACCCCATAACCGTCACGGGGTAGCTCTCGTCCCCGTTACACACAAGAGGAAAGCCCCCGTCCTCAATACTTTCTACGAGCCACGCGTCGCGCTGCGGCAGTGCGATGGGGCGTCCACTATTGGAGAGCCGCCACTCCAGGCGCAAGCCGGGCAGCGCGCTCTCCATCCCATGGACAACATCGACTGTGCGTCCGTCTTTGCCTACGAGTGCAGGCGCGTAGACGATGAGAGTGAGGGCTCCAGGCTTGGTCATCGTGTGCATCCCGTGACGACAACATTGAGTGTGGGAATTTCTTCGTTCAGTGCTCGCTTGTGCTCTGCAGTGCTCACACCAACGACAAATTCATATCCACATTTCGCCGCAGCGTCTCGCTCCTTCCTTATTTGTTTCAATTCAGTCCCGATCTCCCGATCCCGAACAAAGCCATTGTAGGTGTCAAATTGATGAGTCTTGATTTCCCACAGCACGCGCACGCCGACTTGTAGCGCATCAAAGCGTACTCCGTTCACGAGCACGTCCATGCCGGGGTAGCGATTCGGCGGAAACTTGTCGGCGCACTCGTTATGCGGGCCATCCTTGCCCGCGTGCGGCACCGGGACGGGCCTGCACTCCGGGCGCCGCTCCTGTTCCAGGGGTTCGGTCGGCACCGGAGGGAACCCATCCTGCCCTGATGCCTCCGGCTTGGGCTTTCGACTCTCGGAGGGCTCCTGCGAGGCGGGCTTCGTCCGGGGCGCGGGCTCCACCTCGTCCGAACCACTCCCTCTCAGCTCATACCCCTCCAGTGCTTCCTTGATGGCGACACCCACCACCACCACGCCAACAACGATGACTGCGCCCACAACGATCTCGGGCGCAGCCAAGACACACAAGCCGATTCCCAGGGCCGCAGCGCCCGCCGAGGCGACCGCGCACCTTCCCGTGGGATCGTTGAACCGGACCCGGTCACGGTCGAGGGCATGAATGCACCGCTCCGCGAGCACGGGCCATGGTTGGGAAGCCTCTTGGACGGCGCACCGCCCTCCGTCCCTCCAAGGCAGCGTCGCCGCTCTCCGGAGGTTGGCAATCCTCGGGTTCCGGGACGCCGGTTCTCTGGGGCTCGGCGCGGTCGTGGCGCAGGCAGAGAGGAAGAGGATAAGTGCGGCGCAGGCGCGGAGTCGCATGGTCACGTCCGTTCAGCCGAGCCAGCGAACCGCAGGTCAGGGCCGACCGCGCTGAAGGATGCCACCACATGGAGGCGGCGGGAATCGAACCCGCAGCAAGGCGAGCGTAGAACGCCAGGCAGGTCGCGCTGATACCGGCTAATGCATTGAGCGCAGACCAGACTGCCCCATCCATCCTCAGTCTCGTTCCGACTTGAGGGCCACCCTGGGGCCCATGCGGTTCGTCAGAGTCGAGCGGATTGGACCCGAGCCGTGGCGAAGCCGGGACCCGTGGAGGAGAATGGGTGGATGGCCGCGACGGTGAAGGAGCGCACACCCCATCTGAACCAGGCGGGGCTGCTGCGCCGTGCGCCCACAGAGCTCCGCTCCCCCGATAGGGGCACGGAAGTCCCCGCAGGTCTCCTCACCGACATTCCGCCCGCGGAGCCCGAAGGCGCCCCGCTCACTCCGCGCCAGGCTGGCGGATCTCCACGTGGTAGGCGGGGTCTCCGTCGGCCGGGCCCAGGAACCGCTCGACATCGGGGTGGTTGCGGACGGCCTCCTGGAAGGCCTCCCGCAGCTCCTCCGGAATGGAGCGCGGCGAGATGTCGATGATGTTGCGCACCGCGGGGTCCGCGAGGTGCCTGGAGACGTTGGACGGCCCCACCTCGTTGATGCGGTCCACCATGGCCTGGAGGGTGGCATCCCGACTCAGCCCCGCCTGCACGGAGGCCTCGTACGCGTCGATGACCTGGTCGCCGTACCGGCCGTAGAGGTCCCGCTGCGCCTGCACTCCCTGACTCTGGAGGTTGTCGTACATCGCCCGGGCCTGGGCTTCAGGCGTGCGCGCCGTGCTCGTCACCCGCACGTCGCTCACCCCGGCCGTGGCCATGATTTCACTCAGCACCTGCCGCGAGTGGGCACTGACGGCCCCGGGGACCGCGTCGGGGCCGAAGTTGATGCCATCGTTGTTCCCCAGGTTCGCGGGACGCGGCTGGGGAATGGGGGCCGTGACGACCGCCGCGAACGTCCCCGTCTCGAGCCCCACCGGCACCTGCGCGACCGCGGGCCCCTGGAAGGCACCCAGCGGCCCCATGGGGTTGGGGTCGAAGAGGTCCGCCGTGAAGTTGGGCGCCTGGAGCCCCGCCTGCTGCGCGACGGGCGTGGGCTGCATCGCCCGCGCCGTGAACTGGGGCGCCTGGAGCCCGGGGGCCGGGGCGGCGCTGAAGCAGCTCGTGTTGAAGTCCACCTGCGGCGTCGACCCCGTCGGTGCCTGCGCCTTCGCGGCCTCGGCAGCGGCCGCCGTCTCGCTCGTGGCGCGGGTGCCCGTGGAGGACACTCCCTGGCCACTGGAGGAGCATGAGGAGGCTCCGCGGGTGGAACGGGAACCGCCAACAGAGTCGACACCCATGGAAAGGCCCTCACGGAAGCTGGAAGTGGGCTGCTCCAGGGAGTATCGGCGCGGCCCGGCGACAAGTTGCGGCCCACCGGTGTTTCACCTCACTCAGGAAGCCAATCCGCACGCGCTCGCTCAATCGTCGTGCGGCGCCCTCCCTGGAACATCGCCTGGACGCGCTCCACCTCTGTGAGCAGGCGCTGGAAGCGGTCGCGCTCCGGGGCGCCATGGGCGTTGGCCTCGGCGAGCACGCGAGCGAGGAGCGCATGCGCCGCGGCGCGGTCTTCCGCGTCGCGCGCGGCCAGTCCCACGGTGAGTGCAATCTGGAGCACCTCTTCGAGCACCTCGGGATTCCCCATGCCGTAGTGGAGGGGGCCATCGACAGCGATGAAGAGGAAGTCGCGCAGCCGCGTGGCCGCGACGGAGACACGCACCTTCCCGTCTGGATCGACCACGTTCCAATCCCCGAGCGGCAGGCCCGCCAGCCGGCGCATCACCGAGCGCGCCTGCTGCAAGGCCTGCCGGGCCGTGTACGGGTCGTTCGCGGACGAGGACAGAGCGCGGTTGGCGACATCGACGAGGATGCGCAGCCCGAGGGCGGGGTCGCTGCCGGGCTCGCGCGCCGCGGTGATGAGCACGGTGTCCGAGAGGGCTCGTATCGCGCGGGCATCCACGGGCCCACCTCCGTCCGCCACCACCCAGCCGATGACCTCCTCCTTGTCGAGGTACTCCCCCACGGTGATGCAGATGCGTGCCCGCACGCCCCACTTCCGGGCGCGCTGCGCAAGGCGCCCGAGGTCGACCTCGGCGAGGTAGCCCGAGGTTGGAGCGCCGAGCACCGTGGCATCCGCCGGTAGCGCCAGGCTCGCCGCCGGGTCGAGCGGAAGCCGCTTCAGACGCGCCTGGATGCGGCGCTCCGTTGCCGAGACAATCAGGTCCTGGACGAGCCCGAGGACGCGCTCCACGCGCATGTAGCGGAAGGTGCGAATCATGCAGAAGATGAGGAAGAAGAGCGCTCCGAGCGTCAGGATGAAGGCGCCCGAGAGGACGGGCCGCGGCCGCACTCCCGCGTCCGCGAGGACGCCCAGCTCGCGGACGGCCGCGAGGATGTAGCCCGTGGTGAGGGCAAAGAGGGGGATGGCGCGGCGCAGCGGCGCGCTCTTCAGGTAGATGGGGACCAGCCGTGGCGAGTACTGGTTCGCCGCGGATTGGATGACCGGCGCATTCAGGGACAGCACGACGGTGAGGACGGTGACCTGGAGTCCGAGCAGGCCCATCAGCGCGGCACGGGTCTCGTTGGGGTCGCCGTGCCAGGCCATCCCGAAGTAGACCGGGGCAGTCTCCGTCTGCTTGCGGGCGAGCCAGGTCCCGAGCACCACTCCGACGGCGAGCAGGCCGAGCAGCAGCAGCCAGTAGGGCTCACGCAGGAGCTTGCGCAGACGGTGGGTGGCCGGGCCGCTCACTACACCCCCTCGTCATCTCTCTGCGCCAGCGCCTGGCCGCGGGTCAGCCGCTCCGCCGTCAGCAGCTCGGAGAGCTGCTCCCGCGTCAGGAGCCCGGAGGACGCCACCAGGTCAGCAATCCTGGAGTTCGTGCCAAGGGCCTCCCTCGCCAGTCTCGTCGCCGCGGCATAGCCGATGTGTGGAATGAGGGCGGTGATGACGCCAACGAAGGAGTCGACCTGCTGCTCGAGCCGCTCCTTGTTCGCGGTGATGCCCCTCACGCAGTTCACGCGCAGCGTCTCCAGGGCAGCGGTCATGAACTTGAGGTTCTCGAACAGCACGTGGGCCATGACGGGCCCGAAGGCGTTGAGCTGAAGCTGTCCCGCCTCGGCGGCCATGGTCAACGTCACATCGCCTCCGGCAATCACGAACGCCACCTCGTTCACGACCTCCGGAATGACCGGGTTCACCTTGCCCGGCATGATGCTCGACCCCGCCTGCCTCGGCGGGAGGTTGATTTCGTTGAGCCCCGCCTGGGGGCCGGAGCCGAGCAGGCGCAGGTCGTTGCAGATCTTCGAGAGCTTCATCGCGCTGCGCTTGAGCGTGCCGGACACCTCCATGAAGACGCCCACGTTGGTGGTCGCCTCAATCAGGTCGGGTGCGGTGACGATGCGGTGTCCGGTAATGGCCGAAAGATGCTTGCGGACGGCCTCCGCGAAGCGCGGGTCCGCGGCGATGCCCGTCCCAATCGCCGTGGCCCCCAGGTTGACCTCCTCCAGGCGCCGGATGACTCCCTTCAGGCTTGCGTGGTCCTCGGCCAGCGTGACGGCGAAGCCTTCGAGCTCCTGTTGCAGCGTCATGGGCACGGCATCCTGCAGCTGCGTGCGGCCAATCTTCACGATGCCCGCGAACTCCCGCCCCTTGTCGCGAAATGCCTGTTCCAGCTGCTCGAGCTCCGCGAGCAACCGCTCGATGGACAGCATCAACCCGAGCTTGAGCGCTGTCGGGTACGTGTCGTTCGTGCTCTGGCTTCGATTCACGTGGTCATTCGGGTCGAGATGCTCGTAGCTGCCTTTGGGGTAGCCAGCCAGCTCGAGGCCGCGATTGGCGATGACCTCGTTGAAGTTCATGTTCGTGGAGGTGCCCGCGCCGCCCTGCATGACGTCCACGATGAACTGGTCGTGCAGCGCGCCGCCCTTGATTTCCTCGCAGGCACGGTCGATGAGCTCCGCCGTGGCCGCGTCGAGCGCGCCGATTTCAGCATTCGCACGCGCCGCAGCTTGCTTCACGCAGGCGTAGCCGAAGAGGAAGTCGGGATACACCGAGATGGGACGTCCACTGATGGCGAAGTTGTCGAGCGCGCGGCTGACGTTGATTCCCCAATAGGCGTCGGCGGGAATCTGTTTGGAACCGAGACTGTCCGTCTCTGTGCGCGAGGGTGCGCCATTCAGATTCAGCGTGTGGATGCTCTTCTGGAACGTCTGCTCTGCGCGTGGGTCGGCCATCGTCGTCGTGCCCCGGAAGGTCGGTTCATGCCGTGGTCGCCCTATGTGCGCACCGCCAGGGCCGCTGGCCATGCGGCCCGGGTGCAGGACGACGCGCCAGAAGCGCACGAGGCGGGAAAGAGCCCTGACGTGCCTTGGGGCCCCCACGCACGAACGCCGCCGCTCCGCGTGGGAGAGCGACGGCGTCCGGTGCTTCAGCTCAGCGCGGGTGGAGTGTAACGGCGCTGGCCAACCCAGTCGCATCAGGGCACGTAGACGGTGTTGATGACCGGAGCCGCCGGGTCGTAGAGCACGACGATGACATCACGGCTGGGGAGGAAGTCGAACTCGGACGCGGTGTCCAGGGAGAGGCGGCCCTCGTACCGTTCGCCGCGCACGATGAAGCTCCAGCGCAGCTCGGTGGGCGGCGGCCCATTCTTCCGCGCCGGCCTTCCGTCGCCGAAGTACGTCACCCGCGCGAGAATGGGAATGCCAACGCGGGCCGCGCGCGACTCACGGTGGTTCGTCCGCAGGACGAGCAGCATGCCCACGCCGCCAGCGAGGGGGAACAGCAGGATGAACAGCCCCAGTTGCCCCATGGGTGAGAGGGTGGTTCCACGGATGCGGGCCTGGCTTCCGCGGTGCTCGAGGACCACGCGCTGGCCCGGTTGGAAGCTGCCACCCGGCTCGCAGCTGCGGCCCACCAGCCCGCCGTCCTCCGAGTGGAAGCGCGCGCAGTACACGGGCGGACGGGGCTTGCGCTTGCGCGCCCCCACCTCCACCGAGTCGACGACGCCGGGGACTTCGAAGGAGCGCAGGTCCAGCAGCAGGTCGCCCACCGCCCGATGCGCCTGGAAGACGGCGCACAGGAGCAGGCCCACGAGCAGGAAGCCCAGGCTGGAGTAGAACGTGGCGCGCTGGGGCCCCGCGAAGGCGAGCACCAGGCGTCGGGCATCCTTCGAGGGTTTGCGCGGCGCCCTGGGGACGCTCGCGAGCAGCGCGCGCGCCCGCTCGATGTCGCCAGACGGGACGTCCGCGAGGGCGGCGCGGTTGTGCTCAGGCGGCGAGTCGGCCATCTGTACTGAAAACATGGGCGGACATTACCCCCGGCCCTGCCCCGAACTGAACGCGTTCCCCTCCCCTTTTCGCTGCCCCTTGGGACCGCCGGAATGTCACCGACGTATTGCCAGGCCAGGGCAACCCGACTCCCGCCATGAATACAATCCACGCGCCTCACCTCGAGACCTTCCAAAAGGATGCCCGTGTCAGTACGCCCATCGTCCGCTTTCGCCAGAGGGGGACGGCCCGCCCTCCTGCTCCGCAGCCTCGGCCTGGCCGCCCTGCTCTCCAGCCCGCTCGCCCAGGCGCAGGTGCCTGGCTTGTTCCCCATCGTCGCCAACTCGCCTTCCCAGGGACAGCAAACACTGCCGCGCATCGCGGAGGTGGCCGACGCCCACTTCACCGTCCTGAGCGGCAGCGCTGGTTTCACCCGCTTCCAGAACGAAACCATCCTCGACATCATCGAGGGCCAGCAGGGCCTCTCGCCCGTTGGGGACCTGCGGTATCTCGTGGCGGATGTCGACCTGTCGGACGCGAACATCCGCTCCTACACAGGCCATCCCTCGATTCTCGGCTACAGCATCCACGACGAACCCGCGGCCTGGGCGCTGTCGCATTCCGCCGCCGAATATCAGCGGGTTCGCGCGCTCGACCCGCTGCACAGCACCAACGTCGTCAACCTGCTGCCGACCTACGCCGAGTCTCACGTCTTCGTCGTCCCCCGGCAGCCCACCGTGAGTCAGCCTTCCGGAGGGGACGGGACGTGGCTCAACACCACGTCGGTCCGCCTGGGACAGACCTTCGTGACAGGCAGCACCCAGACTTCCATCAAGAAGATTGAGCTCAATATCGATGCGCTCCAGTGGAGCCCCCAGGAAGCGTTGACGCTGACGTTGTGGGATGCCGCCCGTACCACGCGGCTTGCCATGCGGACCGTGACGGGAACGCACTCCGCTGGAGGCATCGTCACGGGCTCGAACAACGGCTTCCGCCCCATCTTCGATTTGGACGCGGCCGTCTCGCCGAACACCGCCTACCTCTGGGAGCTGACCCACTCTGGCGGGGGTGACCAGTCCGTCGGCTGGGTGGTCCGCTCGACCTCGGACGCCTACGCGAATGGACAGGCCTTCGTGAATGGGCAGCCCCAGCCCAACGACTGGTACTTCCAGGTGTACGAGGGGCTTCCTGGAGAGACACGGCAGGCCCAGCCCTGCGGCGGGGCCGGCGACTGGGTGTCCCAGGCGAATGTGATGGGACAGACCTTCACCGTCCCCTGGGGCACCGTCCACCCGCTCGAATACATCGAGCTGTATGTGGATACCTTCAGGTGGTTTCCTGGCGAGTCGCTGACCCTGACCATCTATCCACTGGGATTGGGCCGGCCGCTTGCATCCGCCGTCGTGAGCGCGCCGGACTCCCTGGGGCAGCGCTTCTATTTCCATGACCTCCGCCTGGTCGCCGGGGTGAGCTACTACATGGAGCTCACCCACAACGGCGCGGGGGATGCCTATCAGGGGTGGGTCGTCCAGTCGGCGCCCGGCTGCGGGAATCCCTATCCAGGAGGCACCGGCTATCTGAACAGACAGCCCCAGGCCTGGGACCTCTCCTTCCGTCAGGTCTACGGCCTCGACTGGTATGCGGAGTATGTAGACACGTGGTTGACGAAGGGCTCGCCCTCGCTGCTGTCGTATGACCACTACCCGTTCCTCCCGGCGGGAGTCGACCGGGTGGATTACTTCTCCAACCTCGCCATCATCCGGGACCGCGCGAACGCCCACGGAGTGCCCTTCTGGAGCTACATCCAGTCGTGTGGCATGCGAGGCCAGGACAACTCCCAGCCCCATGGCCTGGGCTCGTGGATGTATCGCAATCCCAAGGCCGCGGAGCTGCGCTGGAACATCTACACCCAGCTCGCCTATGGCGCGAAGGGCCTCGAATACTTTCTGTACTGGGGTGTGAATTGCAATGGGACGAGCTGCTGTGACGGCGCCACCTGTTTCACGCGCCCCATCATCCTCGAAGATGGGACACGCAATCCCGAGCTCTATCCGGCGGCCCGGTCCATCAACAGCGAGGTGAAGGCATTGGCGCCCACCCTGCTGTCATTGACCAGCAGAGGGGTCTATCACTCCGGCGTGCTGCCGCTGGGCGCCCGCCCCGTGCCCGACGCTTCGCCCTTCCACCCTACCGATGCCGCTCAGCCGCTGGTGCTCGGGCATTTCCACAATCCGGGAGGGAGACAGGCGGTATTGGTCGTGAACCGCGACTATCGCTCCGCGCGCACGGTGTCCTTCACCGTTCCGTCGCGGCCACCCTCGGTGCAGGAGGTGGCCAAGGACACAGGGGCGGAGGTGCCCTTCGGTAATTACAACCCAGCCCAGGGGCTCCTCACGGTGTCGCTGGCGGCAGGAGATGGCCGCCTGTTCTTGCTGCCAGCCGGGTACTGACGTCACCCGGGGCTGAGCGCAGTAGGACCGAGGAAGGGCGCGCCCAGGGTGCTCTTCGTCGGGGGAGCAACATCCACCAAGTCGCCAGCAGTCCTCGGCCTGGCAGAGGGGCCCACACCGTGAGCGCCACGGCCAACGACGTGGGTGGCACCAGCCCGTCCAGCGCCGCCGTGCGTTTCACGGTCGACCTCTCCACTCCAGAGCAGCCTCCAGAGGAGAAAGGGGGCTCGACGGGCACGGGGGATTCCTCGTGGCTGCTGGCGCGGCTGGAGGGTGCGGCTTCCCGGCGGCGCCGTCTGGTGAGGCAGCTCCTTCGCCAGCGGGGGCTGCTGTACTTCCCGCCCGGCCGCCGTCCCAGGAATTCGTACCAACCTGGAGGTCGTCAGGACGCGGGCCACGCCGCGCTGGTCCTGGTAGCCCGCTCGGGTTATTGCTCCCACGCACTCTCCTCCGGGTAGCCTCGCCGCGAGGAGGAACCGACCAGGAGCAGGTGCAGGTGGTAACGACAACATCCATCAGCGTCACCGTTCCGTATTTCCACACGACGGCGGGTGGGGGTTCACCATGAGCCCTCCGCGCGCGGACGAGGCTCAGGGCCGCCACACACGGCACCTTCCCTGGGCGGGAGCGGTGCTCGGGGTGCTCTGGTTCCTCGCGGTGGGTGGAGGGCCAACGCTCGACCCCACGAACCTGGAGTGGCTGGGCTGGGGCGACCTCGCGCAACATGTCCTGGGATGGCTCCACTTCCGCGACGCGCCATGGGGCCTGCCACTGGGCAGGACGCCTGACCTCATGAGCCCGCTCACCATGACGGTTGGCTTGTCCGACTCGAATCCCTGGGTCTCGGTGGCGCTCAAGCCGTTCTCGCGCTGGCTGCCCCAGGATTTCCAGTTCATCGGCCCCTGGCTCGCCCTGTGCCTGGCGCTCCAGGGATGGATGGGCGTCAAGCTCGTGGGGTTGTTCACCTCCCGCCCGTCGCAACAGTTGCTGGGCGCCGCCCTGTTCGTGATGTCGCCCGTGCTGCTGTTCCGGTTCGGCCACGACACGCTGTGCGCCCATTGGATGCTCACCGCGATGCTCTGGCTGTACCTGCGCCCCCGTGAGGATGCACGGGCGGCATGGCGCACCCTGGGGTGGGCGCTGCTGCTCAACGCGCTCGCCGCTGGCACCCACCCGTACCTGACGGTGATGGTCTTCGCGCTCACGCTGGCGCTGCTCGTCACCACGGTGCGGCCGGAGCGGAACCTGTCCTGGCGCGAGGCGGGGGCCGCGCTCGTCGGGTTGTGCCTGGTGGTGGGAGCCATCTTCCTCGTCTTTGGATACGTGGGCCAGGACGTGAGCGGCACGACGGGCGGCTTCGGCGTCTATAGCGCGGACATGCTCACGCTCATCAACCCGATGGGCTGGTCGTTCTGGGTGCCACGGCTGCCCACCCGCATGGAGCAGTATGAGGGCTTCGGCTACCTCGGCACCGGCGTCCTCGTGCTCCTGGCGGGGGGCCTGCTCTGGAGCCCCTCCACATGGTGGCCACGGGTGAGGGCGGAGCTCCGGGCACGCCTGCCCTTGGTGCTCATGGTCCTCATGCTGGCGGTCCTGGCCTTCTCGTCGACGGTGACCCTGGGAGGGAGGAGCGTCCTGACCATGCGCAAGCTGGCGGTCCCGCTCATGCCGGTGCTCGGCATCTTCCGCGGCTCCGGGAGGTTCATCTGGCCACTGCACTATGCGGTGATGACGGGCGCCATCGCGCTCATCGTGTGGCGGCTGCGGCAACACCCACGGGTCGCGACCTGCGTGCTCCTGGGCGCGGCGCTGCTCCAGTCCCTGGACACGGAGCCACTGTGGTCGCAGTCCCGCTTCACGGCCGCGCCCTGGCCACGGCTCCGGGCACCGGAATGGGAGCACGTGGACCCCTTCTACCGGCACATCGTCCTCTACCCGCCCTCCATCCACGCCTCGGAGGTTCCCTGCGTCGGCAACACTTTTCCGGATGACACGTACGTGCGCTTCGGAGACCTCGCCTATCGCAAGGACCTGACGACGAACAGCGGCTATGCCGCCCGCATCAACGAGGAGCACGTCGCGGCGGTGTGCGCGGCGCTCAAGGCGGACATCGAGAGCGGACGCCTCGCGGAGGACACCCTCTACGTGGTCGACGGACCCAGGCTGGAGCTGTTCCAGCGCCTGGGCGCGCGCGTTGCGTGCGGCGCGCTGGACGGCTTCAACGTGTGCGTGGCGGCGAAGGAAGGTCGATTCCGCGAGGCGCTGCTGCGCGCGCCGCCTCCACCGGCTGGCATGGGTTCGAAGACGCCCACCGACACGTGAGCCCTGTCGAGGGCGCTATCCGCAGGCCCCCGCTCTCAGTCACACCGGGGAAGCGCTGGAGGCACGAGTAGCACGGCCAGGTTGTCCCGCCAGCAGTTCCCGGTGCCGGTGCCATTCCACAGCAGGTCCGCGCCCGGCGGCTGCGCGGGCGCGGTGCCGTTGCCCAGGGCCACGTTGCGCTGGATGCGCGTGTCCCTCGGGAAGGGATTGAAGCCGAGCGCGTCGCACTCGGGCGAACCCGGCTCCAGTCCGATGGCGCTGCACGAGTCCACGAGCGCGATGCCCACGGTGTCATTGTTCCAGGTCCAGTTGCGCTCGATGCGGTTGCGCTCCCCTCCCACGGAGAGGATGCCGACACCGGGCGGAATGAGGCAGACCTCGTCCCCGGGCTCGCACGTGTTGGGCCGGTTGTTGTCGTACATCACATTGTGCTCGATGCGGTTGTCCTGGCTGACGAGCACGTCGCCTCCCGGCTCGATGAACATCACCAGCCCGGCGGTGTTCTGGAACGCGACGTTGTGGTCGACCTGCACTCGGACGCTGCTCTCCACCTCGAAGCCATTGACGTTGTCGTAGGCGAGGTTGTGGTCCATCCGCACGTCATGGGACTGGCCGACGTAGATGCCGGTGTCGTTCGCGCCGGTCGCCACGCTCCGGACCACCCGCCCTGGGCCACAATGCGAGGGAAAGAGGCCATAGGCCGCGTTGTCGTGCGCGGAGACCGAGTCGATGAGCCAGTGGTCCACGCAGAACAAGAAGACGCCATTCCTGTCGAAGCCCTTGACGGTGAGACCCTCCACGCGCGACCCGTCGATGCGCTGGCGGCGCTGGCTCAAGCACTCGGCCCCCCTCGCGCCGACGCGGGCCACGGCGATGCCGGTGTGCTGGCCACCTGCGTTCTCCAGCACGACCGGCGCGCCCGGCCGGGGCTGCCCTATCAGACGGATGTCGTCGCGCGAGATGACGACCGCGCACGTCCGGGCCGCATTCGTGGGACATGGGCGGCCGTGCTCCCGGTAGAGGCCGGGAAGCACGAGCACCGTGTCGCCAGGCCTGGACCGGTCCACCGCCGCCTGGATGGACTCCCCGGGATGGACGACGCGGGTGCGAGCGGCGGCCGGAAGCGCACAGGTCAGTGCGATGACGGCGCAGAGTGGGTGAATCGTGCGCATGGACCTTCCCCCAGGGAATGCGAAGACGCCGGGTTCCGGGCGCCATACTGCCCACGGAAATAGAGGGGGAAAGAGGCTCGCGGGGCGGAGCCTGAGGGGAATTCCAGACAGGGACCCATGCCTCCGGTGCTGTCTGTTTGCGCCTCCACCGTGGGAAACGCGCGTGGGCGCCTTCGGGTCCGCCCCCGAGCACGTCCAGCGCGCCCAGCACTGCAACGTGAGCATCGGCCTGGACCCGCTGGGCCAGTCGGGCGCTGGCCCCTACCGGGACTTCTGACGGAAAGCCCCGGCCTCCGTCAGCGCGGAGCCCTCGCCCCGCGCCGCCCGCGCGGCTCAGGGCAGACTGGAGGACCAGCCACCATCCACGGCGAAGGCGCCGCCGGTGCAGTAGCTGCTGTCCTCGCTGGCGAGGAAGAGGTTCAGCCGGGCGACCTCCTCGTTGGAGGCGAAGCGCTTGAGGGGCACGCGCCCGGCGACCCACTCCCGGATGGCGGCCGCGTTACCGGCCCCCAGTTTCTGCTCCACATTGACCATCATGTCGTTGTCGACGGGGCCAGGGCACACCGCGTTGACACGGATGCGGTGGGGCGCGCCGTCGATTGCGCTCGCGCGCGCGAGCCCCACCACCGCGTGCTTGCTCGTCACGTACGGCGACGAGATTCCCATCCCCCCGAGGCCTCCCGCCGAGGAGGTGAGGATGATGCTCCCGCCGCCCCGCTTCTGCAGCTCGGGGAAGGCATGCTTGATGGCCAGCCACGTCCCGCGCACGTTGATGGCCATCACCTCGTCGAAGGACTCCACGGAGATGTCTGAGATGGGCGCGAACTCCCCCTGGATGCCCGCGTTGCTCACCAGGATGTCGAGCCCGCCGTAGCGCTCCACCGCCTCACGAAGGTATCGCCGGGTGTCCTCGACCTGGGAGACATCCGCCACGGAATAGCTGACGTGCTCGTGGTTGATGGCCTGCACCGTCTTGCGGAGCTTCTCCGCGTTGCGGCCCACCAACATCACCCGGGCGCCCTCCTGGACGAAGAGCGCGGCCGTGGCCGCTCCAATCCCACTGCCACCGCCGGTGATGACCGCGACCTTGTCCTGCAACCGCTTCATGATGTGCTCCCCCTTCGGGCGGCTGGTGCTCCAGCCGCGTCGGATACTAGAGAGAGCACGTCACCAGCACTAGTACCCGAAGTCCTACCAGGGCAGTGCTCACGGTGTGGCGCTGATTTAATCCGGTTTAATTCTTCCTCCTCGGCTGTCCCCCGATACTTCGTGTTCACGCAGCACGTGAAACACATCCTTGGGGAGACAGCGTCATGGGTACGGGGGACAACACGATTCAGTCGGGTGACAGGCGGGTGGCGGCGCGGCTCGCAGCCGGTGCCACGGAACGTCCGCGTCGCGCGCTCGCGCATCACCGGGCCCGGCGACACCCCGCGAAGTCCCTCACCCACCTAGCCGCGGCGCTGCTGCTCGCGCTCACCGCCTGCGGGCCCGACCTGGAGCACGAAGGCGCATGGGGCCAGGGCGCGGCGACGGCGCTCACCTCCATGGCATCCCTGTCGTCGGCTCGGTCGGCGCACACGGCGACCCTGCTGAGCGACGGCCGGGTGCTCGTGGTGGGGGGCTATGCCATGCCCCCTCCCCCCGCGACCCCAAGCTACATCCCCCTGACCAGCGCGGAGCTGTATGACCCGGCCACCAACACCTGGTCCGCCACCGGCTCGCTCGCGGAGGGCCGTTACAACCATGAGGCCACGCGGCTTCCCGACGGCCGGGTGCTCGTGACGGGAGGCCGGTCGAGCCCCGACCCCGTCGCCAGCGCGGAGGTGTATGACCCGGCCACTGGAACGTGGTCCTCCGCGGGCGCGCTCGTGACGGCTCGCTACTTCCACAGCGCGACGCTGCTGAACACCGGCAAGGTGCTGGTGACAGGGGGCCTCGGCGCCGGCGTCACCGGCTCCAACGTCCTCGCCAGCTCGGAGCTGTATGACCCGGCCACCGGCACCTGGGCGCCCACGGGCTCGCTGCCGAACATCCGCTACAGCCACCAGGTGACGTTGCTGCTCAATGGCAAGGTGCTCCTCGTGGGCGGGAAGGGCGCGGCCAGCGCCACCTACTCCTCATGCCTGCTCTACAACCCGGCGACCGGCACGTGGGCCGCGACCGGCGCGCTCCCCCAGTCCCGCCTCTACGCCGGCCAGACGCTCCTGCCGGATGGCAGGGTGCTCGTGACAGGGGGAGGCAATGCGAGCGTCCTCCTCGCCACGGCCGTGGTGTACAACCCCGCGGCGGGCACCTGGGCCGCCGCCGCGGCGATGACGGAGGGCCGTGCCTTTCACTCCGCGACCCTGCTGCCCAATGGCCGGGTGCTCCTCGCGGGTGGCAGCAGCACCTCCCCTTCCAACGTTCAGGTGTATGACCCGGCGACGGGGGCCTCCGTGACCGGCCGGCTCGCCCAGCGCCGCTCCGGCCACACGACGACGACACTCCTCGATGGCCGGGTGCTCGTGGTGGGCGGTAACGGTGGCACTGTCGCGACCTCGGAGGTGTTCGACCCGGCCACGGGTATCTGGGCCTCGACGCCGACCCTGGCCGAGGCCCGCCAGCTCCACACGGCGACGACGCTGGATGATGGCCGGGTGCTTATTGTGGGCGGGCTGGGCCCCAACGGCCCCGTCGCCCAGGCCGAGCTCGCCGACTCCGCCATCAACACCGTGTCCACCACCGGCCCGC
>JBKGHK010000119.1:0-19213 GCA_046520375.1 Pyxidicoccus sp. 3LFB2 | reverse complement strand
GGTGAAGGCGAAGACGCGCCGCCGCTGGCGCAGCGCCACCTGGACCAGCACGTGCGCCGCGGCGCCGAAGCCGTAGAGCCCCAGCCGCTCGGCGTCTCCCGCCAGGCGCAGGCTCCGGAAGCCGATGAGCCCCGCGCACAGCAGCGGCGCGGCGTGGACGTCGCTGTATCCGGACGGGAGCGGGAAGCAGAAGCGCTGGTGCGCCACCGCGAACTCGGCATAGCCGCCGTCCAGGTCATAGCCGGTGAAGCGCGCCTGCTCGCAGAGGTTCTCCCGCGCGGCGAGGCAGAAGCGGCACTGGCCACAGCTCCAGCCGAGCCACGGCACTCCCACTCGCGTGCCCACGGGGAAGGCCGTCACGCCCTCGCCTCCGCCCACCACCGTGCCCACGATTTCATGCCCTGGCACCAGTGGCAGCTTCGGGCCCGTCAGCTCGCCGTCCACCACGTGCAGGTCCGTGCGGCACACGGAGCACGCGCGCACGCGCAGCAGCAGTTCCTCCGGGCCCGGGCGCGGAAGGGGGAGCCACTCCTCCCGCAGCGGCTGCCCCGGTGCTCGCAGCACCATCGCCCGCATGCTCCCTTCCATGGGCTGCTCTCCTCGCGCCTCGCGCGTCTGTGGAGAACATGGCGACGCCCGGGGCGCGCTGAAGCACACCCCGGGCGGCTGGCAGGCAGGCGACGGAGCGCGCCGCCGAGGGTCCGGGTCCTTCACCGTCCCTGACGATGGAGGCCCACATCGGGCCGGCTCGGAGTCGCACACCCGCAAGCACACCTGGCGACGCGTGCCTCTTCAGCGAGCCGGGCTCAGCGCTGCATGACCGGCGATGCGTGCCTCTTCAGCGGGACCTGCTCAGAGCTGCACGCCGGCCACCAGGCCCGGCCAGGTCCGCACGACGGTGCGGCCGCCGTCGGACGTCTCGCGCCACTCGGGGCCGATGCCCAGGTCCTCCCACCGCTCATCCTCGTCCCAGCTCACGAGCGTGTTGGCGGTGACGCCGCCAAACACCGCGAAGCGACGCGCCACCTGCCAGCCCGCCATCAGCCGCAGCTGCCCGAGCACGTGCTCGCTCTCCTCGAAAATCCGCCGCGAGTGGACCGTGCTGCCCACCACATCCACATCCACGTAGAAGCGCCCGAGCGGGATGTGGCCGCCGAAGCCCGCGCCCAGGACGTAGCGGCGGCTCTCGCCGTCGAGGGCCGGGGTGAAGCCCGCCGTGAGCAGCGTGTAGAGGTGACGGCCACCCAGCTTCAGGCCCACGTTGGTCAGCGACACGTCGCTGCCCCACACCTGCACGTGCGCCTGGCCATTGCCGACGAAGCTCAGCAGGCCCACCGACTCGCCCTCCGTGTGGCCCGCGACGTTGAGGAGCCCCACCTGCGCGCCCTTCACGCGGCCCGCCACGTTGACGAGGCCCACCTGCGCGCCGTTCACCTGGCCGCCCACGTTGATGAGGGAGAGCTGTCCACCCGAGATGTGCCGCGCGTAGCTGACACCCGAGGACATCTGCAGGCCGGACATCTCCGACGCCACGTTGGCGCCCACCGCCGCCTGGAGCCCCACCACCGGGCCGCCCGCCACGTTGAGGCCCACACCAAGCTGCGCGCCGCGCACGCTGCCCGTCGCCACGTTGGCGCCCACCGACATCTGCGCGCCATTCACCGCGCCCGCCACCGTGTTGGCGCCCACCGTGAGCTGCGCGCCCTCCATCATCCCGCGCACCACGTTGACGCCCACGCTGGACTGGATGCCGAAGAAGTCGCCCCCGGCCACGTTGCCGCCCACCGAGAGCTGCGTGCCCGTCACCGGCCCCTGCGACACGTTGGCGCCCACCGCGAGCTGCGCGCCGCGAAGCCCGGCCGTCACCCAGTTGCCGCCAATCGACATGGCCAGGCCGTCCACCCGCTTCGCATGCGTGGCGACCAGGCCGATGGACACGGTGTTGACCACGTTGCCGGTGTGGAAGCCCGAGGTGCTGAGGCCCGGCACCAGTGAGAGGCTGAACGGGATGTGGACCTCCTGCGCCTCGGGGGCCGCTGCCTGGGCCTGCACCGGGGAGGCGGCCGGGGCCGCGCTCACGGCGCCACCCACCGCGGCATCCACCAGCGGGGGCGTCACCAGGACGCGCTCGGTGCCGGGACCGTCGACGGCCGGAGCAGCCACGGCGGCCGGACCCGCGTCCGGGCGCGAGGAACCCGGCTCGGCCGCCTGCTCTGTCTCCGGGGCCTTAACGTCCGCCGACTTCGGCTCCTCGGCTCCAGCCGAGAACGCCACCACCGCCGCCACGACCCCCGCACACACAGAGACATTGCGCTTCATCGCCTGGACCTTCCTGGAACTGTTCCGAGAGCGGCCCGGCCCGCACCGTGCGGGCACCGGGGCCATACAGAGGATTCATCGGGGGACGTCGCCGCCCCCTCACGTGGAAGGGAACACCGGCACCGCGCGAAGCTGTCACCGCCCCCTGTCGACGCCCGGGTGGATGCCCATCCCGCACCTTTCAAGGAGGACCCCGTCACCGTCCTGCATCCGGCAACCCTGTCCCCAGAACGCGCGCTGAACTGTCACCTGTCCACCCACTCGCCTCCCGCGTCCCGCGGGCCCCGTCGGCCCGACGCTAGATTCCGCGTCATGCCCCCGAAGCCGCCCTCCGACACGGAGCCACCCCCTCCGTCCACGACGACCCGCCGCGAGGTGCTCGCCGCGGGCTCGGCGGACTGCTGCTGCCCGGAGTCGCCGCCGCCCAGGCCTCACCGGCTCCCACGAAGGCCGCGCCCCCGTCGAAGCCGGCCCCACCCGCGAAGCCCACCTCCCGAGGAGAAGCCATGCTCACCCGCCCCATCCCCAGCACGGGCGAAGCGCTGCCCGTCATCGGGCTCGGCACCTGGCAGACGTTCGACGTGGGCGCCGCCGCGTCCGAGCGCGCCCCCCTGGCCGAGGTCCTCCGCCGCTTCCTCGCCTCGGGCGCGCGCCTCATCGACTCCTCGCCCATGTACGGCCGCGCGGAGCTGGTGACGGGCGACGTGCTCGACTCCATCGGCGAGCTGAAGACACCCTTCCTCGCCTCCAAGGTGTGGACCACCGGCAAGAGCGAGGGGCTCACGCAGCTGCGCGACTCCGTCCAGAAGATGGGCCGGGGACGCATGGACCTGATGCAGGTCCACAACCTCGTGGACTGGCGCACGCACCTGCCCGTGCTGCGCGAGTGGAAGGCCGCCGGCCGCATCCGCTACGTCGGCGTCACCCACTACTCGCGCGGCGCCTTCGACGACCTGGAGCGCGCCATCCGCGAGGAGAAGCTGGACTTCGTGCAGCTCCCCTACTCGCTCGCGCAGCGCGACGCGGAAGCGCGGCTGCTGCCCGCCGCCGCCGAGCATGGCGTGGCGGTGCTCGTCATGCAGCCCTTCGCCTCCGGCTCGCTCTTCCAGCGCGTGCGCGGGCGCGCCGTGCCGGAGTGGGCCGCCGAGTTCGACTGCACCAGCTGGGCGCAGTTCTTCCTCAAGTTCATCCTCGGCCACCCCGCCGTGCACTGCCCGCTGCCGGCCACCAGCAAGCCCGACCACGTCGCCGACAACCTGCGCGCCGGCTTCGGACGCCTGCCCGACGAGAAGCAGCGCGCCCGCATGGCCCGCGCGCTCGAGGGCTGAGCCGCCCCGCTACAGCTCCGGGTCCGGCGTGTACTGGAGCTCTCCGGTGGGCTCCAGCACCAGCCCCGTGCCCGGCTCGCCCGCGTCGTCGTCGCGGCCCACCTCCAGCACGGAGTCCCTCGCGTCCCACTGGCCCAGGTAGTACTCGCCGCCCGCGGCCATGCAGGCGCGGCCCTCGGACACCACCGTCTCCACCACCTCGCGCTTGTCGCTGGTGGCGCGCAGCAGCGTCCACTCCTTGCCATCCTCGCGGAAGCCCGCCACCAGCTCCTGCAGCTCGGCGTCCTGAGGCGCTCCGCCCGGCAGCGTCTGGCGCTCCCACTGGCGTGACTCCCTCGCCGGCTGCTTGCCCTTCCACGCGCGCGCCAGCTCCACCACCTTCAGCTCCGCCGCGTCCTGGAGCCCGTGCATCTCCTCCGGCAGCTCGATTTCCTCCAGCGCCAAGAGCGCCGTCTCCAGCTGCAGCGCCTTCAGGCTCCACTCGTTCCACGCCGTCTTCAGCATCCGTCACCCTCGCTTTCAGCCGTGCCCAGCCACCTACCACACCGCCTGCCTGCCCTGGCGGCGAGCAGGCTGACCCTCCGTGTGCCCCCGCACAGCGCACGACCTACCTTGAGCCCCCAGGGAGGAAAGGCCATGGCGAGCAAGAAGAAGGACACGCACGAGGTCGTCCAGCACTTCGGGGACCTCATCAAGGGCATCAAGGTCGCGATGATGACCACGGTGGAGGAGGACGGGAGCCTGCGCAGCCGTCCCATGTGGACGCATGACCGGGACTTCGACGGGGAACTCTGGTTCTTCACCCGCGAGCACACGCCCAAGGTGAGCGAGGTGGAGCACGACCACCACGTCAGCCTCGCGTACTCGGACCCCAGCAAGGACCGCTACGTCTCCGTGAGCGGCCGCTGCCGGCTGGTGCTGGACAAGGACAAGGCCCGCGAGCTGTGGAACCCCACCCTCAAGGCCTGGTTCCCGGAGGGGCTGGATGATCCAGAGCTGGCCCTGCTGTGCGTCCACGTGGAGCGCGCCGAGTACTGGGACACCCCGAACAGCCGCATGGTGCAGCTGGCCGGCATGGTGAAGGCCGCCCTCACCGGCGAGACGTACAAGCCCGGCGACAACCAGAAGCTCGACATGGGCGACGCCCCGCTGGCCCACTAGCGCCGCCTCCGGGGGCCAGCCCCTTGCCCCTCTATAAGGAGGGACGTCCCCACCACGCCGGGTCGTCCCTCCTGTTGAGAATTCCGGTTGCGCCGGGAAGGCGCGGGCGCCATGACTGCGCCCGCCGGGCCTGCTTGCCTGGCCTGTTCCACACCCCTGTCGCCCGGACCCACACCCCACCCGCAGCCCCCACCACCCCGCCGCTTTGCCTCGTGCCCGCCTGGGTCATCGACGACCCGCGACTCTGCTGTCAGAGCCGAGTGTGGCCGGTGTCACTCTTTGGACGCCGTGGTGTTTCTCTGACAGCCCCGTTCGCCCCGACTTGTAGCTGCGGGGGGGCTGATCCATCCAGACCGGCGCCCGGCGTGGTAACCAGCCCCGCACCCCACATCCCGTTGAAGTCAGAAACGCTTTAGGGTATCAACCATCCGCTTTCGAGATTTTCCGCATGCCCCATAGGTATCGTACCGACGGCATTGCATACGGCGGACTCGAATACGTCTAGCGAGGCGGCGCGGACTCCGCCCTTTGAAGGAACCCCGAGATGGAAAACAAGAGGAAGGTCACGAAGCCTGAGGGCAAGCTGGCGGTGCT
This sequence comes from Pyxidicoccus sp. 3LFB2, assembly GCA_046520375.1. GTDB lineage: Bacteria > Myxococcota > Myxococcia > Myxococcales > Myxococcaceae > Myxococcus. The sequence goes on along the minus strand of JBKGHK010000119.1, from coordinate 13,811 downwards.
GGTGCCCGGCCTGGGCGCGGTCTCCACGACGCTGATGGCGGGTGTGGAGCTGGCGCGTCAGGGCAAGGGGCTCCCCATCGGCTCGCTGACGCAGATGGGCACCGCGCGCCTGGGCAAGCGGACCGATGGCCGCACCGTGAAGCTGGGTGAGCTGGTCCCCCTGGCGGAGCTGCAGGACGTCGTCTTCGGCGCGTGGGACATCATCAGCGAGGACGCGTACCAGGTCGCCGTGCGCTCCGGCGTGCTGAATGACAAGCACCTGGAGCAGGTGAAGCCCTTCCTCCAGGGCATCAAGCCGAAGCAGGGCGTGCACGACGCGGAGTTCGTGCGCCGCATCGAGGCCAACCACACCAAGGCCACCAAGACGCACCGCGAGAGCGTCGAGGCGCTGCGCCAGGACATCCGCGACTTCAAGAAGGAGCTCAACGCCAAGCGCGCCGTCATGGTGGTGTGCAGCAGCGTGGAGACCTTCCGCCCGCTGCCCGAGTCGTTCAAGACGCTGGCCGCCTTCGAGAAGGCGCTCGACGAGAACAGCCCGGACATCAACCCCACCGCGCTCTACACCTACGCGGCCATCAAGGAGGGCGTGCCCTTCGCCAACGCCACGCCCAACGCCAGCGTGGACACGCCGGCGCTGCAGGAACTGGCGAAGCTGGAGGGCGTGCCCGTCGCCGGGCGAGACCTCAAGAGCGGCCAGACGATGATGAAGACGGTCATCGCCCCCGCGCTCAAGGCGCGCATGCTGGGCCTGGACGGCTGGTTCTCCACCAACATCCTGGGCAACCGCGATGGCGAGGTGCTCGACGACCCTCAGGCCTTCAAGGCCAAGGAAGTCACCAAGTCGAGCGTGCTGGACACCATCCTCCAGCCCGAGGTCTACCCGGACCTGTACAAGAAGTACGCGCACAAGGTGTCCATCCACTACTACCCGCCCCGCGGCGACGCGAAGGAGGGTTGGGACAACATCGACATCACCGGGTGGCTGGGCTACCCGATGCAGATCAAGATCAACTTCCTGTGCCGCGACTCCATCCTCGCCGCGCCGCTCGTCCTGGACATCGCCCTGTTCCTGGACCTGGCCAAGCGCCTGGAGTGGCGGGGCATCCAGGAGTGGATGTCCTTCTACTTCAAGAGCCCCATGGCCCACCCGGGCCTGCCGGTGGAGCATGACCTCTTCATCCAGCTCACCAAGCTGAAGAACACGCTGCGCGTCGTCGCCGGTGAAGAGCCCATCACCCACCTCGGACTCGACTACTACGGGGATGACCTCCCACTCTCCAAGTAGAGCGACCCCCTTCACGTGGCTCTGCACCTTCCTGGGTGTGGGCCACGTGTTGTTGGTGGCGGCCACCGGACGGCTCCGGTGGGACCACGTCGTCGTGGACGCGCTGCTCGTGGGGGTGGCCTGGGCGGGCCCCCGCTCGCGGCGCTTCCTGGCAGGCGGGCTCCCGCTATGGCTGACTGGCATGCTGCTGGACAGCCAGGGGCTCTGGTTGTCCGTGCGGGGCACCATCCATACCGGTGACTTGTGGGCGCTGGAGAGCCGGCTGTTCCCGGCGCCGGGCGGCACCAACTGGCCGGACTGGTGGGCCACGCGCTTCCACCCGGTGCTGGATCTGCTCTGCGGCTTCTCGTACGCGGCCTACCTTTACGAGGTCTTCCTCGTGGCCATCTTCTTCTTCGTGAAGAAGGACGCGCGCTTCGAGAAGCTGTGCTGGGCCTTCCTGGTGGTCAACGCCATGGGCGTCATCACCTATCTCATCTATCCAGCGGCGCCGCCCTGGTACGTGCTCCAGTACGGCCCCGGCCCGGCGGACCTCGCCGCGCCGCCCAGCCCGGCGGGCACCGCGCGCTTCGACGCGCTGCTGGGCATCAACTACTTCGCCAGCTTCTACTCGCGGAACACCAACGTCTTCGGGGCCATGCCTTCGCTGCATGCCGCCTACCCGTTCATGGTGGTGTTCTACCTGTGGCACAAGGGCTGGACCTGGCGGGTGCCGGCGATTGCGTTCTCCGCGCTCGTCATCTTCTCCGCCATCTACCTGACGCACCACTACATCCTGGACGTGCTCCTGGGCATGGTCTTCGCCATCGCCGCCTATCTGGTGGTGGAGCTCGTGTTCTCGCGCCGGGCGGCACCGGCGGCAGCGTCCATGCCCCTGACGACTTCTAGAGGAGACACCCGTGCTTGAGACTCTGGTGGCCTGGCTGAGCGGAAACCTGTCTCCGTCCGCCCGCATCTGGTCGGCGCTGGCGCCCGCCATCCTCGCCTGTGCCTACTTCCTCGGAGGGCTGCTGCTCTTCTGCATCCGGTGCGCCATCAAGGGCATTCCGAGGGACGAGGAGACGCTCAAGCGCGGCAGCACCGTGCTGGTGGGCTTCTTCCTGCGGCACTACTTCTTCTGGGTCATCCAGCCGTTGTGGGCGGTGATTCTGCGCTCGGGGCTGCCGGCCAACGCGCTGTCCATGCTGTCGGGCCTCTTGGGCATCTCCGCCGGTGTGGCGCTGGCGGCGGGCCGCTTCGCGCTGGGCGGCTGGCTCTTCCTCTTCGCGGGCATCCTCGACGTCATGGACGGGCGCATCGCCCGTACGCGCAAGGAGGCCAACCCCGCGGGCGCGGCGCTGGACTCGGTGCTCGACCGGTACGTGGACTCGGCCATGCTGATGGGCCTGGCCTGGTACTACCGGGACACGTGGGTGCTCCTGCCGGCGCTGATGGCGCTGCTCGGCTCGTCGCTGGTGCCGTACGTGCGCGCCAAGGGCGAGGGCCTGGGTGTGAGTGTCCGGGACGGCGCCATGCAGCGGCTGGAGCGGGTGCTCTTCCTGGGCGTGGGCACGGCGCTGTCTCCGATTCTGGAGGCCGTCTTCTGGCCCGAGGAGAAGCACCCCATGCACTGGCTGGCGGTGGTGGGGCTCGTGTTCGTGGCGGTGATGAGCAACTACACGGCCATCACCCGCTTCCGCACGCTGGTGCGCACGCTGGCGCCCAAGCGCCAGGAGGCGCGCTCGGGCAAGGCGATTCTGGGCTTCAATGCCGTGGCGGGCGCGGTGGCCACCGCGGTGGACTTCGCGCTGGTGCTGGCGCTGGTGGAGTGGGTGGGGCTCTTGCCCGCCTGGGCCACGGTGGTGGGCTCCGTGCTGGGCGCGGTGGTGAACTACTCCATCAACCGGGTGCTCACCTTCAAGAGCACGGCCGCGGTGTCGCGGCAGCTGGCGCGCTACGCGGTGGTGAGCAGCACGAGCGCGCTGCTCAACGCGGGCGGCGTGGCGCTGCTGACGCTGCATCCGCAGCTGGCGTACACGCTGGTCTGGTGGCTGGTGCGCGGCGTCGTGTACTTCGCGTGGAACCTGCCCCTGCAGCGCGATTATGTCTTCAACGACAACGCCTCGCCGGATGCGCTCCTGGAGCAGCGCCCCCATGCTGCGTAAAAACCGTCGCCTGTTTCCGATGATGGTGGCGCTCCTCGCCACGCTCGCGCTGCCCTCGGTGGCGCTGGCGGGCGGGGCGCTGGAGCCGAAGCCCTCCCCGCACGACAACTACGGAGAGAGCTTCACCTTCATCGGAGACCTGGACGACGGCACCTTCGTGCTGGTGCAGCTGTCGGTGACGAACATCGGCCCCGGCTCGCGCCATGGCATCTGCCGGGCGTCGGTGCTCAAGCCGGGCCAGCGCGCATGGACGCCGCAGAAGAAGGTGGGCGAGAAGGAGTGGGGCTACGACGCGGGCACCGGCACCCTGCAGGTGGGCGCGTGCTCAGCGCGCTCGGTGGGCGGCTCCACGCGGGTGGAGGCGCCGCTGGATGGTGGCCGGGTGGTGCTGGAGTACGCCGCGCCGGTGGAGCCGCAGTCGCCGGAGGGCTCGGACGTGGAGGTGGGCAGCGCGCGCTACCGCCACGAGGTGACGCTGGCCTTCAGTCCGGTGCGGGTGCTGCTGCAGCTGCCCAAGGGCACGGAGGAGACGCGCCTGGGTGGCGGCTACGGAGACCACACGCGCTCCACCATTGCGCCGGCGAAGCTGGCCAAGCGCTGGGTGCGCTTCCGGGCGCTGCGCGGTGGCGAGCGGCTGGTGCTGCTGGCGCGCGAGGGCCAGGACGGTGAGTTCGGCCCCGTGTACACGTGGGAGGAGGGCGAGACGCCCCAGTCCCTGGAGCACTTCACCCTGAGCCGCGAGGGCGCGAAGGAGCGCAGCGTGTGGAAGGTGGAGCTGTTCAATGGCGCCGGCGCGGAGCTGGTGCTGCGCTCCACGGCGCTGTTGCAGCGCAGCGCGCCGGTGGAGGACTTGGGCATGCTGGGCGGCCTGGTGCGCCCGGTGGTGGGCTCGCCGGTGACGTACCTGCACCGCGCGGTGCTGGAGCGCGCCGGGAAGGCGCCGGTGGCGGGGCTGATGGAGGTCTCGCTCGAAGGAGACCTGTAGTGAGTGTCTCGCTGCTCCGTGACGTGCACCATGTGCCGGGGGTGCGCGGGTGGGTCCGCAAGCAGGTGCTGCGCTCGGTGGCGCGGTGCGTGGAGTGGACCACCAAGCTGCCCGGCCAGGGCCTCAATGTCTCGCGGGTGAATGACTGGCTGTTCGTGGGCGGCGGCGTGCCGCGCTCGCGCTACGCGGACCTGAAGGCCCTGGGCGTCACCGCCGTCATCGACATGCGCGGTGAGCGCTGCGACGACGAGAAGGCGCTGGCGGCGCTGGGCATTGAATTGCTGAACCTGCCGGTGACGGACCGCTACCCGCCCTCCGTGGAGCAGCTGATGCGCGGCGTGGAGTGGGCCCTGCCCCGGCTGGAGCAGGGCGGCCAGGTGTTCACCCACTGCGAGCACGGCGTGGGCCGGGGTCCGCTGATGGGGCTCGCCATCATGGTGGCCCGGGGCGCGGATGCGCCCGTGGCCTACCGCGAGGTGCGCAAGGCGCGCTGGCAGGCCACGCTGAATGACCGGCAGCTCAATGGCCTCGCGGACTTCGTCACCGCGTGGGCCGCTCGCAAGCCGGGGCGGGCTGCGTAGGCGCGAGGGCGCTGGCAGCGTTTCTCAGGACTTTGCTACCGTGGCGTCGCGAGCCACCTTCGGCCAAGGGCATCGCCGGAAGAGAGCAGGCACGCCCTTGAATCCGAACCTGGTCACGCTGCTGATACTCGCCGGGTGGCTCCTGGGATGCGGAACGAATCCCAACGTCCGGGTGCGCCGCATGGAAAGCGGTCGCATCCAGGTCGATGGCCCGATGGCCGGTCCATTCAAGACGACAGAGGAACTGGCAGCCGCGGGCTGCGAAATCATGACCCGGCAGGGAGGAGCCTCGGGAGGCCCCCAGGGCTCCGAGTACTGCGCGCTCAACTACTATGCGCCCGCCGAGGAGGCTTTCTACCTGAGCTACCTCTCCGACATCAAAGAGCGACAGGACACAAGAGAAGCAAAGACGTGCTCGATGCCACAAGCCCTCAATGACCCTGCCCGGCTGAACTCCATCATTACAGGAGGTGGCCACACCCACCCTCACAACGCGCGCTTCTCCGCTGGGGACCTGAGCGGCACCTGGCACCCCGCTCGCGCCGTGGCTCAGCGGACAGGGCGCATCTTGCAGCGCGAACTCTATGTCTTTCACCGGCGTGGCGGCGGTGAGTGCACGGCCTTCAGCTTCAACTATGCAACGCGAGTCGTTTCGGCCCTGCGCGAGCGCAGGTGGGTACGAATTGGTTACGTCTACGACGACAACGGGAACATCCGAATGGACGACGGAATGGGCTGGCAGCCCTGAGCAGGCATTTCATGAAACCATCCACACTCACCGCCATTCTCTGCTTCGCCCTGGTCCTGAATGGCTGCTCTCTCTTCGGCTATCACAGAATCAGGAGGGCCGAGCGAGCGCCTCCCGAGGAAGCTGCCAAGATCTCGTTTCCGGATTCCATGGAGCAGGGAACCCATCTCGATGGCCCAGCCGTCTCAGCACTCGAAGTCGCGATGAACGAGTTTCTTCCGCCTGATGCGAAGGCAGAGGCCCGGTCGGAACAACTGGCGAAATGTCTTTCTCGCAGAGACACCTACGACGTCACAGTCCTGAAGGAGAGTGACGACCTCTATTTCGTCAGCATCCTCCCCAGGTTCTCCAGATGCGGCATCGAGTTGGAGACGCCCATCATGGATGTTGGAGCCACCTACGCCATCGACAGCACCGGCCGGATTCTCGGCGAGCTGTAGCTGCCCCGCCGCAGGCCAGATGACCAGGAGTGATGCCCCGCTCAGGAGCGGCGGCGATCAACGACGCGGCGGAGCCCTGGTTCACTCTCATGCCCCGCCGTTCAACATCCGACGCCGCCACGCAGTTGGAGTGACTCCGTGCACGCGGCGGAACAGGCGGATGAAGTGCGCCACGTGCGTGGAGGAGCACCCTGCCTCTCGCGGCTCTCCACGCGCGAGCACCTCGGGTGGAAGGCGAGCCTCCAACCCTCGGTGGAGCAGTCGATGCGCGGCGTCCCGCGCGCGAAGGAAGAAAGGGCGGGACCGGCCTTGGATTTGGCGCCCTGGACCACGTCTCTGTTCGCTACCCGGCAGCGGGCGCGGACGCCGGCCGCAGCAGGACTGCACTTTTCCCCGTTACAGCTCTTCCTGCTTTCTCGGCTTTTGATGCTCTCGGTGTCGGGCTAAGGCCCGGGCCGCATCAACACGCGAACGAGAGGACACGATGAGCAGGGACAGCTTCGGAGGAAGGCTTCGACTCGCGGGACTCCTGGCGGCGGGGCTGCTGCCGGTGACGGCGGGGGCCGCGACAAGCATGGTGGCGCGGCACAGCGGCAAGTGCGTGGACGTGCCCGGCGCCTCCACCAGCGCGGGCGTGGGCCTGCAGCAGTGGGTCTGCAACAGCACGGCGGCCCAGAGCTTCAGCTTCAACGCGACGGGGGACGGCTTCTACCGCATCGTCTCGGGCACCAACGCCGGCCTCTGCCTGGACGCGGGCGCGAGCACCGGCGCCCAGGTGACGCAGGCGGCGTGCTCCACGACGCGCACCGCGCAGAAGTGGAGCGTGAGTCAGGGCTCGGATGGCGCGTACCAGGTGAAGACACAGAGCGGCGCCGCGTGCCTCAACCTCGCCGGTGCGAACTCCAATGATGGCGCGGCCCTCATCACCTACGCGTGCGCCGCCGACGCCAACATGAAGTTCGACCTGCCGGGCTTCACGCCGCCGCTCCCCTACTCCGGCAAGACGACGAAGCTGGTGGCCACGCACAGCAACAAGTGCGTGGACGTGCCCGGCGCCTCCACCGCTCCGGGCGTGGGGCTGGCCCAGTGGGACTGCGTGGCCGGCGCTCCCGAGCAGGACTTCCATCTCGTGGGCACCGCTGACGGCTTCTACCAGGTCAAGCCGCGCAACTCGGGCCTGTGTCTGGACGCGGGCTCGGCCGCCAATGGCACCATCGTCCGGCAGCAGGCGTGCGGGAGCGCCACCAGCCAGAAGTGGAAGGTGGTGTCCCGGGGCTTCGGCGCGTACTCCTTCACCACCGCCAACGGCGCGAGCTGCCTGGACATCGCGCGCGTCTCCTCCGACAACGGCGCGGAGCTCACGGTGTGGCAGTGCGGAACGGGTGCGAACCAGGCCTTCTACGCCTCGGGCCTCGAGGGCACGACGCCTCCTCCGCCCAATGGCGACCCGAACAACCCGCCCGCGACGCGGCCGGCCAACGGCAACTTCCAGCTCTACGCCGGGCGCATCTACGACCCGAGCGGGAACATGTTCCTTCCCCGGGGCGTGAATGTCTGGCCCGACGCGGCGGGCCAGTTCAACAACATCGTCAACTGCTGGAAGGCCAATACCGTCCGGGTGAACCACGTCTGGTTCGACTACGGCGGCTGGTACAACCAGTGGGCGCTGGAGAACACGCTCACCACCTTCGCCAACCAGGGCGTGGTGGCCATGGTGGAGTGGCACGAGATTGGCCACATCGGCGACGAGCCCAGCGGGTGGAACCACGTGGGCACGTGGCCGTACGCCTCGGGCCAGGCGCACACGGATGCCATCAAGAGCTTCTTCGTGGACCTGGCGCAGAAGTTCAAGAACAACCCCTACGTCTGGTTCAACCTCATCAACGAGCCCGGCGGCCCGCCGTACGAGGACGGGCACTATGGCGACCCCGCGTACTCCACCGTGCCGCGGTGGGTGAACGTGAATCGTCAAATCATCCAGGCCATCCGCGCGACGGGTGCGCAGAACATGATTGTCATCGACGGGATGACGTGGGGACAGGACAGCGAGGACGGCTCGGGCAGCCGCGTCTCGGAGCGTGACAGCGCCATCCTCCGGGGCGGCCCGCAGGCGATGACGAACGCGAGCGGTCAGCCCTTCGGCAACGTGCTGTTCTCCGTGCACACGTACGGCGCCTGGAGGACCAACCCCGGCCCCCGGCTGGAGCAGTTCTTCCGCGACGTGCGCGCCAAGGGCATGACGCCGCTGGTGGGAGAGTTCAACCACTCGGACATGGCCGTGTCGCGGGCCATGGTCTCCGTCGCCCACAACCTGGGCGTGGGCCGGCTCGTCTGGCACCACAACAGCGGTGACACCCCGCTCACCACCACCGGTGGCCTCACGGGCAATGACATCAACTCGTGCACCAACCCCACGAACCTGAATGAGCTGGGGCAGCTGGTTTGGAGTGACTTCCACCGCTGAGCTCGGCCTGTCCGCTCACGGCGCCGGGACAGTCACCCGGCGCCGCCACGCGGCCGGGGTGACACCGTGCACGCGGCGGAACAGCCGGATGAAGTGCGTCACGTCCGCGTAGCCCACGCGCTCGGCGATGATGTCCACGCGCTCATCCGTGCCGCGCAGCCGGCGTCGGGCCTCGGCCATGCGGCACTCGAGAATCCACTCGCCCACCGTGCGGCCCGTCTCCTGCCGCACGATTCCCGCCACGTGCGCGGAGGAGCGGCCCAGCGCTCGCGCCACCTTCGCGAGCGACAGCGGCTCCACGCAGTGGGTCTCGATGTACGTGAGCGCCTTGCGGCCCAGTCCTCCACTTGCCGGCTCCGCCGCCGGAACCGGCGCGGCGATGCGCTCCAGCTCGATGAGCACCAGGCGCAGCAGTGCAATCGCGGCCTCGTCGCGGCCCCGCTCCTCGTGCTCCAGCTCCTCCTCCAGCAGCCGCATCCACCGCAGCAGCCGCCGGCGCTGCACCGGCGTGGGCCGCAGCACGGGGTGACAGCCCTGGCGCACCCGCAGCAACGGCCCGAGCCGCGACGCCCCTTCGCCCTCCGCTCCCGGCTCTCCCCGAGCGAGCACCTCCGGATGGAAGGCCAGGGCCCAGCCCTCCGCGTTCGAGTGTCCGCCCCGGTGCGCATCCCCGGGGGGAATGAGGTGGATGTCTCCGGCACGCAGCACTAGCTCCCCCGCGTGCCGCATCCTCGACTCGCCCCGCGTCACCAGCATGATGACGGCGTACGTGTGGACCGAGGAGCCGTGTCCCCCTCCCGCGTCGCGGGCTTGAAGCCGCGTCACCAGGATGGGCAGCCGCCCTCCCTCGAAGTCCGGAGGCATCGGCGGGAAGGTGACGCGGCCGTGAGAGTGCGGCTCGGAAGGCATGCAGCGTACGTAGCGGGCGGACGCGCGGACCTCAACCCCACATCACCCGTGGGTGGCGCCCGCGAGCTCCAGGTTCAGCCCGTGGTTCGCGCTGGCCGCCGCGAACATGCCCGCCGCCGCGGCCATGATGGCGCCCTGGATGGGCGTGGTGAGGTCTCCCCCCGCGTAGATGCCGGGGACGGAGGTCTCCATCTGCGCACTCACCTTCACGTAGCCCTGCTCGTCCAGCGCGAGCCCGAGCTGCTGCACCAGGGCCACCTGACGCTGCGGCGGACGGGCGAAGAGGAACTCCCGGGGCACCCGCGCCCCATCCTCCAGCTCCACCGCCTCCATGCCCTGCCCATCCGCCCGGGGAATGAAGCGGCGGATGCGCCGCTCCTCCAGCCGCACCCCCGCCCGCTCCAGCATGGCGCGCTTGTCGGCGGACACCGCGAAGGCGCCCTCGGTGAAGACCATCACGTCACGGGTCCACCCCGTCAGGAAGGCGCCGAAGTCGACCATCGGCTCGACGGGCGCGAGCACGCCCCAGGGCCGGTCCTGAATCTCCCAGCCATGGCAGTAGGGACACTGGAAGATGGCCTTGCCCCACAGCTCCCGGTAGCCGGGCAGCTCGGGCAGCACGTCCACCATGCCCGTGGTGAGCACCACGCGCCGCACGTCCACCCGGCCGCCGCCCTCCAGCTCCACGCGGAAGCGCGAGCCGAGGCGCTCCAGGCTCAGCACCCGCACGTCGCGCACCTCCACGTCATAGGGGCGCAGCTGCTCCCGGCCGATGCGGCGCATCTCCTTGGGCGGGGTGCCGTCGCGGGAGAGGAACGTGAACATGTGCTCGGCGGCGGCGTTGCGGGGCGGGCCCGCGTCACAGAGCAGCACCTTCTTGCGGCCACGGCCCAGCGCCAGCGCCGCGTTCAGGCCCGCCGGGCCTCCGCCCACAATCAACACGTCCTGGGTCTCGGTCGTCATGCTCCATTGCTATTCGCGAGCCCCACGCCCCGGGAGGGCGCGGCTTCGCGCGGAATCGGCGGATCCTCGGGTCTGCTCGCGAGTCCTCCGCGAGCCGGGGCAGGCAGGCGCTATCCTGAGGGGCAGCGCGGCGCGGACGTGGCCTCAGGGCCTCATCCCCACCGCCCTGGCGTGGGAACACGCCTTGCAGTCTCTACAGGCTTCGGGAGGACCTCATGCGAAACATCCTGGTGCTCGGACTCACGCTGGCCTCACTCGCAGCCTCCGCCGCGGAGGGCTGGCCGGCGCCCTATGCCCTGGAGGACCAGAAGGGCCGCACCTTCCGCGTCATCTTCGGTGAGAAGGCGCCGGCCGGCGTGAAGTCCCGGCTCGGCGTCATGACGCTCCTCGGGAAGAAGGGCACCGCCACGGCCCGCTTCCAGCGCCTGGAGCGCGTCTGCGCGGACCCGTGCGAGGGCGAGCGGCCCGCCTGCCACAGCGTGGGCGTCTACACACAGGAGCCCGGCACCGGGGACGTCGGCGAGGGGCTCGCGGCCCTCCCCGGACGCCTCCAGGGAAAGCTGAGCCTGCCCCCGCCCGCCGTGCCCGAGCCGTCCCCCATCGCGAAGCAGTGGATTTCGAAGGACTTCCAGGTCCCCGTGGACGAGCGCACCCCGCCCGCGCCCGTTGTCGAGGGCATGCTCCCCCAGGCGTTCCGCTGGGTGCCGCGGGCCGATGGGAGCGCGGGCCTGGACGCGCGGCACGGAGGAGGCCCCGCCTTCACGGCCCAGTTCTCGCTCGCGGACTGTCGCCAGGAGCGGCAGCCCCCGTTCACCCGCCTCCTCTGCCCCACCGCCTCGTTGCTGTACGCGGAGCAGCGGCTGCTGTTCGCCAGCTTCGACGACTACAGCGCTCCCACCACCGAGTGGCTCGCCACCTTCCAGACCGGCGAGCAGGAGCTGTACCTGGTGCGCGTGGGGCTGAAGGCGCACTCCGTCCCCGGCCTCCTCTTCCGTGAAGGCGACCGGTGGCGGCTGCTCCTCCGCCCGGCGAACTACCCGCTCCTCTGCTGAGCGGCGCGCCTACTCCGAGGCCGAGGCCACCGGCTCCGGAGTGGCGATGGCCTTCGACAGCACATGGCCCACCGCCGCCACGTGCAGCGCCAGCTCATCGAACTTCTGGCCCAGCGCCTTGTCGGACTGGAGCAGTCGGCCCAGCTCCTCACGGCGCAGCCCCGCGCTGTCCACGAGGCCGTCGAACAGCGCCTCCGCGTCCTCGCGCTGTGGCCGCACGCCGTCGCGCTCGGTGATGGCGCGAAGCCCCAGGGCGAGCCGCAGCCGGAACGTGGCCTCGGCGCGGGTGGCGGCATCCTTCTGCCAGCCCTCGAAGGCCTCCGGGAGCTGCTCCGGGGGAATCCCCAGGCGGACCAGCAGCGGATACTCGTTCTCCGACCACCGCGCGCGGAGCGACTCGTCGACGAGGCTGTCGGGCACGTCGACCTGCGTGCGGCGGGCCACCTCCTCCAGCACCCGCTGCCGGAAGTCCTGCACGCGCCGCTCGGCGTCCTCGTCGGCAAGCTCCCGCGCGAGCTGCTCCATGACCTCGTCCATCGTCGCGCCCCGGCCAAGCGCGGTGAACAGCGCCTCGGACTCCTCATCCAGCGGCGTCACCTCGCGCGCGGCCTTCACCTCCACGCCGAAGCGCGCGCGCCGGCCCCGGAGCGACTCCACCGCGTAGTCGTCAGGGAGGACGACCTCCACGGCGAGGCCCTCGCCCACGAGGGCGCCCGACAGGGATTCGAAGAAGCCGGGCAGCAGCGGGTCCGGCGTGGCCTGCGTCCACCAGTCCACGCGCGCGGAGAACGGAATGAGCCTTCCGTCCACCGAGCCGATGACGTCCAGGAGCACGTCGTCTCCCAGCGCCACGGCCTCGCCCGACTCGCGCTCCCGCCTGGGTGCCACCGCGCGGCACAGCGCATCGAAGCGCTCGATGAGGGCCTCCGCGGACACACCCGCCGGAGCGGGCATGGCCACCTCGAGCCCGTCGAGCGACGGCGCCTCCCGCACGTCGGGCAGCGGCAGCGAAGCAGGCCCCCGGAAGGCCAGGGCCGCCGGGGACCGGTTCAACAGCGCCATGCCCTGCAGCTCCGCCGTGGAGCGGGGCGCGGCCTTCCTTCCACTGTCTTCGGAAGCAGGCATGGCGCGAGCTCCTAGAAGAAGCTGCCGACGAAGTCCGACACGGCGGAGACGGCGGCGCCGGCCTGGCTGACCACCGGGATGTTGGTGGCGGCGGCGATGGAGCCCAGCGCGGTGATGCCGGCCGTAATCTTCTTCCCGGCGTTGGCATCCGAGTTGAGCGTGGAGATGGCCTTGGCCGTGTCCGCGACGGCGATGGCCACGTTGGCCCCCGGCGCGAAGCGGCCCGCCGTCTTGGCGAGCGTGCCCGCGGCGGACTTCGCGCCCGCCTCGATGCCCTGCTTGAGGGCGTCGTCCGCGACCTTCAGGCCCTTGTTGCGCCCGGCCTTCAGGATGTCTCTTGCATCATTGTTGCTGATGCCATGCGCCGCGGCGGTCCGGTCGATGGCCGTGCCCCGGTTGGCCGCGTGCAGCGCGCTGTAGCGATTGCCGGCTGCCTGCGCGCTCGCCGCATCCCCGGGGTCCACCTTGTTGAAGACCTGCTTCGCGATGTCGCGGGCCATGCCACGCCGCGCCTGGTTCGCCAGGTCGACGCCGCTGGCCTTGATGGAGTTGTTGGCGGCCCGGTACGCGCTGCCGTACTTCTGGACGTCGCGGGCCGTCTCCAGGCCCGCCTTGGCGGTCTCCGCCAGCGTCTTCACCCCGTCACCCAGGTCGCCCAGGGCCTGGTTGCGCTCCTGGGGCGTGCCATTGACGAGCCCGCCGGTGAGGGCATCCACGGCCTTGCGGCCCTTGTCGCCCACCAGGTCATTGACGCCCATCCCCACCTTGAGGAGGTTGTTGGCCTTGCCGAGCATGCCGGCCCTGTTCAGGTCCTTCGGATTCTGACCGCCCTGGACGGTGTCCCGCAGGGTGTTCCGGGCGCCCGTCACCACGCTGCGGACCCGGCTGTTCCCGGCTGCCCGGCTGTCCGTGTAGTGCTGCCGCGAGCCCGCGTAGTCCGCGGCCTGCTGGCGGACCGTCAGGCCGGTATCCAGGGCCTTGGCGTACGTCTCGGGGCTCTTCAGGGCCTCTTGCGCTGGCGACTCCTTCACCTTGGCCGACGCGGACGGGGGCGCCTGCCGGAGGACAGGGCCCTGGCTCGCTGGCGGCCGGCCCGACGTGGGCCTGGGCCCGAC
>JBKGHK010001199.1:0-2066 GCA_046520375.1 Pyxidicoccus sp. 3LFB2 | reverse complement strand
CGGCCCCGCGCGGTGCAGCAGGGCGGGCAGCTCCGAGTAGCGCGTGCCCACCGGCTCCGCCTCGAAGCCCAGGAAGGTGGCGGCGGACTCGAGCCACGGGCCGATGGGCTGGTCGCCGCGCTGGAATGAAGCGTCGGGCACGGGAAGCCGCGAGACGGCCCGGCCCGGCATGCCGGCGTGGTGCGCGAGCCGTTGGAGTGCCTCGCCAAGACGGGCGGCGGGCCAGCAGAGTGCGGACAGGGCATGCGTCATCCCACGGCCTCCTTCCAGGTGTCGCGGACGGAGGGCATCTCCGCGGGAGCTGCCTCCCGCGGCTCCTCCGGCTCCGGCACCGCTCGCGGCGCCATGACGAGCCGGCCGTCCTTCATCCAGGCCCGGGTCCAGGTGGGGCCGGACCAGACCTCCGCCTTCGCCTGCGCTTCTGCTTCGAGCAGGGCGCGGTACCGGGAGCCCGGCCTGGAGGCCAGCTCCGCGGGCTCGCCGTGCTCGACGACGCGCCCGGCTTCCACCACCAGGACCCGGTCGAAGCCACGCGTCTCTTCCACGTCATGGGTGATGCAGAGCAGCGTGGCTTGCGCCCACAGCCTCCGGGCCCGCTCCAGCAGCTCACGGCGCCTGCCCCGCTCCAGCCCCCGGAAGGGCTCGTCGAGGATGGCCAGCCGGGCGTCGTGCCGCAGCAGGGCCCGGCCGAAGCGCACGCGCTGCCCCTCTCCGCCGGAGCGCGCGCGCCTCCTTCACCCAGCGCCGTCTGCAGTCCGTCCGGCAGGTGCTCCAGCACGGAGTGCAGGTCCGACGTGGCGATGACCGGGCTCAAGGACGGAGGCAGCTCCGACGCGACGCCGTACGTGAGGTTGTCCAGGAAGGAGCGGTTCCAGAGCTGCACGGCCGGGTCCACCCAGGCCGTCTCCCGCCGGAGCTGTTCGAGCCGCACCCCGTCGAGGGGCCTGCCATCGACGAGGAGCGCGCCCGCGGAGACCCGCTGCCAGCCGACCAGCAGCCCGACGAGACTGGACTTGCCCGCACCCGAGGGGCCGACGATGGCCACGTGGGTGCCAGGGGCGACGGACAGCTCCACGTCCTCCAGCACCGTGTGGCCTCCGGCGAGGACGCCCACCTGCTTGAAGTCCAGGGCCACGCCGTGCGCCACATGGGGGACGTGCGCGGGGCCGCTCCCGTCCGTGTCGCTGATGGGGGCATGCGCGTCGTCGGGCGCCCCGAGCGGCTCCATCAGGCGCAGCGTCACGTTTCGGTGCAGCGGGTACTGCCGCGCGACCTGGGCGAGCTGCTGTCCCAGCAGCGGCAGGTTGAGCGTCCAGTAGAGGAACAGCAGGGTGCCGCGCTGGGCGCCGGTCCGCGACAGGTGCCCGAAGACGAGCGCCACCGCGAGGCCCAGTCCGGCCAGCGCCAGCAGTCCTTCCACCACCACCGACAGCCGCTGGAGCGCCGCTCCCGAGCGCGCCCACTCCACGACCTGCCCCTCGTGCTCACGCCGGATGGAGCGCTCCGCGCCATGGGCCCGCACAGGCACCAGCCCGAGCAGCGCGTCCAGGTAGAAGCGGGACAGCGATGCGGAGTGGCTGCGCACGCGCAGCTCGCGCTCGGCGAGCACCGGCTGGAGCGCGAGCGGCGTCAGGAGCGTCAGGAGCAGCAGGCCCATGGCCAGCGGCGCGCTGGCGGGGTCCAGCCAGATGAGGCCGGCGGTGGTCAGCAGCAGCTCGAAGGCGACGAGGACGAGCTGGCCGCCCAGCCCGGGCAGCAGCCGCAGCCGGTGGAGGCTGTGGCAGCGCTCCGCCATGTCCGAGTGGGGGCGGCTGCTGAAGTAGCGGTCATGCATCCGGGGGAGCTTCTCCAGGAAGGCCATCCGGAAGCGGACCTCCAGCCGCCGTCCCATGCGTCGCAGGCAGAGGCCATTCACGAGGTCCAGCCCCAGGCAGATGAAGAGGAAGACACAGAGCGCCAGCAGGGCCTGGAGCCACTGGGACACGAGGCTGAGCCGGCCGCCCACCTCCAGCAGCCCCCGGAGGAGCACCGCCTCGCCCACGGTGCCGAAGGCGGCCAGCGCCAGG
>JBKGHK010001198.1:0-2075 GCA_046520375.1 Pyxidicoccus sp. 3LFB2 | reverse complement strand
CCGGCACGGAGGGCAGGTCCGCGGGCCGCAGGTACGGCACCGCCGCCACCCATGCGCCCACGCGGCCCTTCGCGTCGTGCAGCGGCACCAACAGCCGCTCCAATTCCAGCTCGCCCCGCGTGCGAGGCAAGCCGCCCACCACGCGCACGCCGAGCGCGGCGAACAGCGGGTCCGGCGCATCCAGCCGTGCCGCCGAGTCGTGGTTGCCGCCAATGACGACGACGTCCAACCGGGGCATGCGCCGCCGGGCGCGGGCGACGAAGTGGTACCAGGCCGCCTGCGCGTCCGCGCTGGGGTTGGCGGTGTCGAAGATGTCGCCCGCCACCAGCAGCGCATCCACCGCCTGCGCCTCCAGGGTCTCCAGCAGCCAGTCCAGGAAGGCCGCGTGCTCCGCCTCCCGCGAGACGTCGTACAGCGTGTGTCCCAGGTGCCAGTCCGACGTGTGCAGCAGGCGCATCCGGCGTTCACCCTCCCTCGCCCACGGCGCTCGGGCCGCGGGCAGCCTCCCCTGGGGAAGCCACGCGCTCCAAGCGGCGGGCGCTTGCTCCCTTACTCGCTCGCTCTGACATGCGCGCAAGTTCTTGGAAGTACGAGCAGTTACGAAGGTGACTCCCCTGCCAGGTTCTCCCGCCAGGGCAGACGTGGGGTGTAGGCACCCTTCACGCCCGGAAACCCTCCGTCGGCATTCCGTGGAATGCTCGCGTCCATGTCCGGCACCTCCCCCAAGCTCATTCTCCAGCTGCTCCTCCTCGTGGCCGCCTTGGGGGGATTCGCCTACGTCAGCTGGCGCGTGCATCAGCGGCGGCGCAAGGTCTGGAGCGAGTTCGCGGCCCGGCATGACTGGAGCCTCAAGGAGTCCTGGGGCGACCTGGAGGTGCGGGGTCCATTCCTCGGCGGGGAGCTCCGGCTGCGCACGGAGACCCGTCGCAGGGGCAAGAACCGTGAGACCGTGACGGTGCTTCAGCTGAGCCTGGGTGACACGGTGCCGCAGTCACTGGTCCTGGAACCCGAGGGGCTCGGCGACAAGTTCCTCAAGCTCTTCGGCAGGAAGGGCGAGGAGGTGGGGGACGAGGCGCTGGACGCTGCGCTCGACCTGAAGAACGTCTCGCCCGAAACCCGCTCCATCCTGCTTGCACCGCGGGTGCGGGAGCCCCTGCTGGCCCTGCACCGCGAGTCCTCGGACTTCTCCATCAAGTCGGGCCGGCTGACAGCGGAGCAACGCGGCATGCCGGAGACCCTCGGCGCGTTGGAGCTCCGGGTGGCTCCGGCGCTGGCCCTGGCCGAGGCGCTGGACGTGGTGGCCCGGCACCCGGAAGAGCGCGTCCGGGGCTGACGGGCCCCACGCCAGGGGTGACTGGCCGCCACGGGGCCGGGCAGGAGATGCTCTGGGGGCATGGCCGACGGCCCCCTGAACTACATCCTGCCCATCGTCGTGCCCCTGCTGTTCGTGGGGGGCCTCTTCTGGCTGGCCTGGCGCGATACCCGCCAACAGCACAGCGTGTGGAGCGCCTTCGCGGCGCGGCGTGACTGGGACTTCACCGCCACGGGAAAGCTCGCGACGGTCATGGAGATACAGGGCCTGCACCAGGGGCACCAGGTCTCCCTGCTCACGGAGCATCGTGGCAGCGGCAAGAGCCGCTACGACGTGACGGTGCTGCGGGTGGACCTGGGCGACTCCGTCCCCCGGCGGCTGGCGCTCTCCCCCGAGGACCGCCTGTTCAACTTCACCAACGACAAGCAGGGCGAGGCACGCGATGCGGCGCTGGGCCTCGCCATCCAGAAGGGGCTCGTCACCACCGAGGTGCGGCAAGTCCTCCAGGAGCCCCGCGTGCGGGGGCACCTGTTGGAGCTGGGCCAGCACTACCCGCGCTATTCCATCGAGGAGCGGCTGCTCGAAGCGGAGCACCGGGGAGTCCCGGAGACCGTCGAGGCGCTGGAGGCGGTCATTGCTCCAGCCCTGGCGCTGGTGGAGGCGCTGGACGAGGCAGCCACGGGCGCCAGGCGGAGCTCCACCTGACGCCCCCGCGCGCGAATCACTCCTCGCGCGCCCGCCGCCGCCGGAGCGCCAGCGCGCC
>JBKGHK010001197.1:0-2082 GCA_046520375.1 Pyxidicoccus sp. 3LFB2 | reverse complement strand
CCAACGTCCTCCAGCCCGCCACGCGGGACTCGCAGGCGCTGCCGTCCCTGGCGCCGCTCGTGGACTCGGTGAAGTCCGCGGTGGTCAACGTGGACGTGCAGGCGCGCGGCGGTGGCGGCATGCGTGGCATGGAGGAGAACCCGTTCTTCGACCGCTTCTTCGGCGGTGGGGGACGGGGTGGCGGTCAGCAGCGCGAGCCGCTGCGCCAGGGCGCGGGCTCCGGCTTCATCATCGAGTCCAAGGGCGTCATCCTCACCAACAACCACGTGGTGGAGGACGCGGTCTCCATCACCATCCGCCTGGACGACGGGCGCAGCTTCGCCGGTGAGGTGCTGGGGAGGGACCCTCTCACCGACGTGGCACTGGTGAAGCTGAAGGAGAAGGTGGAGGGGCTGCCCACCGTGAAGCTGGGCGACTCGGACGCGCTGCGCGTGGGCGACTGGGTGGTGGCCATCGGCAACCCCTTCGGCCTCGCCTCCAGCGTGAGCCTGGGCATCGTCTCGGCGCGGGCCCGCGAGATTGGCGCCAGCGCGTATGACGAGTTCCTCCAGACGGACGCGGCCATCAACCCCGGCAACTCCGGCGGCCCGCTCTTCAACATGCGGGGCGAGGTGGTGGGCATCAACACCGCCATCGTCGGTGGCGGCACGGGCATCGGCTTCGCGGTGCCCAGCAACCTCATCAAGGCGCTGCTGCCCCAGCTGGAGAAGGAAGGCTCCGTCACCCGCGCGTGGCTGGGCGTGGGCATCCAGGACCTGACGCGTGACCTGGCCGGCGCGCTCAAGCTGCCGGTGACGGACGGCGCCATCCTCACGCAAATCAACCCGGGCTCGCCCGCGGCGAAGGCCGGCCTGAAGACGGACGACGTCATCACCGCCATCGACGGCAGGCCCGTCACCTCCGGCGGTGAGCTGACCCGCACCGTGGCGCTCAAGCGCCCGGGCAGCACCTCCACGCTGAGCATCTTCCGCGAGGGCAAGAAGCAGGACGTGAAGGTGACGCTGGGCACCCGGCCGGACCTGGAGGGCGTTGCCTCCAAGCAGCCGCGCGCGGGCGACGAGCAGGAGAGCTCGCGCCGCGTGGGCGTCAGCCTGCAGAACCTGGATGCGCGCACCGCGCAGCAGGCGGGCTTCACCGAGCGACAGGGCGCGCTCGTCACCGACGTGCTGCCCGGCTCGCCCGCGGACCGCGCGCAGCTGGAGCCCGGCATGCTGGTGGTGGAGGCCAACCGCAAGCCGGTGAACAGCGCGGAGGAGCTGGCCAAGGTCATCAAGGGCGCCCCGTCCGGCAGCACGCTGTTGCTGCGCGTCGCCGGGCCGGGTGGCAACCGCAACCTGCGGGCCCTGCGGGTGCCCTGAGAAAAGGACACACGGAAGGCGCATGAGCATCAACTACGTCGCCCTGGGCGACAGCACGGCGGTGGGGGTGGGGGCATCTCGGGGGGGCGGCTATCCCGAGCGCCTCGCCTCCCGCCTGCGCAATGACGGGCTGCCGGTGGGCCTCACCAACCTGGGGCAGAGCGGAGCCCGCATCCGCGACGTCTTCACCGGGCAGGTGAAGCGCGCGGTGGCGGCGCAGCCCACCCTGGTGACGCTCGGGGTGGGCACCAACGACATCTGGCGCGGCACCTCGGTGGAGGACTTCCAGGAGGAGCTGGACCGCATCGCCCGCCGGCTGAAGCAGACGGGCGCCTCGCTGGTGGTGGTGAACATCGCCGACATGGCCCTGGCCCCGGTGGCGAAGCTGGTGCCGAGCGCCCTCTACGAGGGCCGCATCGAGCCCTTCAACGCCGCCATGACCGAGGTGGCCCGCGCGCACGGACTGCACCTGGTGGACCTGTACACGGCCAGCAAGGAGATGATCCCCCACAACTCGCACTTCTTCTGCCACGACGGCTTCCACCCGTCGGAGCAGGGGTACGAGCAGTGGGCGGACCTGATGCTGCCCACGGTGCGCACGCTCGTCTCGCGCTGAGGCTGCGCGGGCCCGGCCCGGAACGTCGGCGCGGCCCTACGCCTTCGCCACGCCGCCCGGTGCGGTGGGGGTGACGGCGGTGCCCTCGGTGGCCGGGGCATGCGGGCC
>JBKGHK010001196.1:0-2084 GCA_046520375.1 Pyxidicoccus sp. 3LFB2 | reverse complement strand
CAGCTCCCCGGCACCTATCGCCTGGCCCCGCGCCGTGGTGCGCGCCGCCTACCAGCGCGAGCGCGAGGCCCTGCGCTCCCTGTCTGCCCCTGGGGCGCACCCTCCGCACCGGTGCAGGCCATGGCCAAGGCGCTGGACGCCGCCGAGTCCCAGGCCTTGAAGCGCCTGGAGACGGACGGCAAGGCGCGCGGCGCGTCCCTGAAGGAGCCATCGCCTACGGAGGCCGAGAAACGGGCCCGGGCCTTCATCCCCCGCCGCGTGAAGGGGCAGGAGCTGGCCTCCTTCGACGAGGTGGCGGAGAAGGTGAAGCCGGAGGACCAGGCCCGACTGGCCGCCGTGCAGGCCGCCATGACGGCCGCGACCACCGCCCTGCGGGAGCGCGGGGAGGGCGAGCTGCGCTTCTACCAACTGCCCGATGCCATCGCGAGCTACGCCGACGGCAGGCGCTCCGTGGCGGACATCCGCGAGGCGGCGTATGCCGAGTACGGCTACGCATTCTCCGTGGAGGCGCTCACGGACCTCTTCGGGCTGCTGGAGCAGGGCGGCATCATGACGCGCGCCCGCTGAAGGCACCTCTCACCCGCGTTCCAAGGCGGCAGAGCGCCAACCACTCGACGACATCGCCCCACGCTACGGCGCGATGTCGTAGCGCACGATGTGCCGACGGCTCCCAACGGTTCCCACCTCGCGAAACCCCATCGCCTCGAATGTCCCGACGAACCCCATGAACCGGTAGCTGGGTGACTCGGGGTCGACGGGGTACGCCTCGATGCTGCGCGCGCCCCGCTTCCGGGCGTGGGCAATCGCCGCGTCGATGAGCTGCCGTGTCACGCCCTGCCCTCGCAGCGCACGGGTGACGAAGAGGCAGGTCAGGGACCACACGGAGCCCGGCGCATCGTCGGCCTCCTCGACTCCGCCCAACCCCTTGCGGTGCGTCTCCCGAGGCGCAATCGAGCACCACGCCACGGGCTCACCGTCGAGGTACCCGAGGATTCCCACGGGAGTCCCCGCCCGCACCCGCCGCTCCATCGCGGCCCTGCGGCTGGCCCCGTCCGTGTGCTTCACCTCCTCGGCCGTCACCCGCCACACCATGCACCAGCACGCCTTGGGCCCGCCCCGGCTCTCGAACAGCCGGGCGAAGTCGCCCCAGCGTGCCCGGTCCACTTCATGGAACACGAGCCGGACTGGCGCCTCACCACCGACAGGCACAGCAGCCCGCACCGCCGTCTTCCTGGCCGGAGCCTTCCTCGAAGTCGTCCGCCGCGTGGCCATGACACCTCCGTGCCGCCATTCTGCCCCGGCTGCCTGCCCGGAGGCATGGCCCTGCCGTGCTACAACAGTCCCCACCGCATGGACCGCTACGCCCCCTTCCTCTCGCTCTGGATGCTCTTCTTCGCCGTCAACGTGCTCTGGGCGCTGGCCCAGGCGGCGGTGGCGAGCACGCTGGGCGCGCGGCCCGTGCTCGTGGACCTGGGCATTGGCCCCATCCTGTTCTCCGGGCGCCTGGGCGGCATCGTCTGGTCCTTCCGACCCATCGCCGTCGCCAGCGCGGTGGGCTTCACGGAGGCCACGGAAGACGCCCCGAAGAAGAACCGGCTCCAGGACCTCTCCGTGCCCATGCACGGCGCGGTCATCCTCCTGCCCTGGGTGGCCCAGGTCGCCATCGCCATGACGTGCCTGGGCGCCAGCGAGGGCCTCCACCAGTTCGTCCGGGGCTTCGCCCTGCCCTTCGAGCTCTCCGCCCTCCCGGGCCGCATCGAGCGCCTCGTCGAGCTGCTGCGTCACGGAGAGCTGCTGCGCGCCTGGGGCCTGATGAGCGCGAAGCTGGCCGCCATCAACCTCCTGCCCCTGCCCATCCTCGCGGGTGGCCAGTTCCTGCTGCTGCCCTGGCGCAACGCCTACCCGGTCTGGGCCGGCCTGCTCAACCTCCTGAGCGTCCTCGCCGCCGTGCCCTGGGCGCTCTACGTCGCGTACCTCGTCGTCACCGCCATCTTCTAGAACGGCGCCGCGCTACTCCCGCCCCTGCAGCGCCAGCCGGGCCCCCAGCGCGACGAACACCGCGCCGGTGACGCGCTGCTGCGCCG
>JBKGHK010001195.1:0-2092 GCA_046520375.1 Pyxidicoccus sp. 3LFB2 | reverse complement strand
CGCGTGTCCGTCAGCAGCCGCCAGTGCACCAGCACCAGCGCCGGCCGCGCGCGCGCCACTTCGGGGCCCACGGCGTCCAGCGACATCCATTGAAGGGACTCACCGCCCAGCGAGCGCACCGCCCGGCACAGCGCCAGCCAGGACTCGCTCGTGGGGCCCACCCACACCACCCGCATGGGAGCGGGGACAAGCCCGGGCGACGGACGGACGGGTCCTGAAGCCGTCATCATGCGGTGCCTCCAATGTCGTGACTTCCCCCCCGGCCCGCCCGTTCTCGTCTCTCCGAGATATGAGAAACGGACACACGGCGAATACTCCCCCTGGGCGGATTCCAGGGAGAGATGGGGAATACACGACACAGCGGAGGGCTGGGGGTCGGAAGGGAGACCCTCCCCTTCCCCCAGGTGCCTCAGACGCGGGCGACGTTGATGCCCGAGTCGACGGCCTGCAGCTCGTCGCCGAAGGCGACGTTCACCTTCTCGCCCGTGGGCGGGTCATACGGGGCGCGGCCCACCTGCTTCGTGCCGAAGCGGGGCATCAGCGGCGCCAGCGCGTACGAGCGGAAGCACCAGCCGAAGAAGCTCACCGGCTTCAGGTCCGGGTGGATTTCGGGGGCAATCTTCGCGTGCGCCTCGGGCAGCAGGCTCCAGTGCTGGCCCGGCATCTCGTGGTGCGCGGCGTGCAGCCCGTTGTTGAAGAGGAAGAAGTTGATGAGGCGGCCGGTGAAGCTGCGGCTGTGGTCGTGCTCGCTCCAGGGGTCCGTGTGGACGTGCTGGATGTAGTTGAAGAACATGATGGTCCACAGCGAGAAGAACGCCGGAATCAGGAAGGCGAAGGCCCAGATGCGCGCGCCGCCGCCCACGCCGTGCAGCGCCATGGCCAGCCCGAGCAGCGCCGCGTGCGTGCCGCCCCAGATGACGTACTGGAGGACAATCTGGCGGAACAGCGGGCGGTTGCGCTCCTTGGCCTTTTCGATGAAGGCCTTGGTGGGCTCCTGCTGCCAGTACGTGGAGATGAACGGGAAGCTGAAGGCGACCAGGAAGTTGTGCTTCTTGGAGTAGCGCCACGTAATCGTCGCGTCGCCCGCCTTGTTCACGAACTTGTGGTGGTTGAGGTTGTGCGTGGGAATCCACACGAACGTGGGGTAGCCGTAGAAGAGCGACAGCCACATGCCCATCGCCTCATTCATCTTCCGGTTGCGGAAGGTGGGGCTGTGGTTGTGGTTGTGCGCGATGACTCCCGCGGACAGCGCCAGGTAGCACGACACCGGGCAGAGATAGGGGATGAGCTCGGGGGCCGCGTACATCGAAAGGGCCACCACGGGCATCGCCAGGCACCAGAGCAGGGTGCGGCGGTCGGCAGCGTAACGGAGCATGCGGCGGATACTGCCCCAGCCCCCCGCCACCCGCCAAAACATCCTGGCTGGTTTGGAGAGGGGCTGCCTGAACGCCCGGTATGTAGGCCCCCAGGCGTCGCGGGCCCACCCCGTCGGGAAGCGCCGAGGCTCAGGCGAGGTAGCGCTTCAGCAGCGCCACCATGCCCTCCAGGGGGGCGCGGGCGGTGGACAGCCCCGCCTCCTCCACGGCGCGGGGCATGCCGTACACCACGCAGGACTCCTCGCTCTCGGTGAGGACGGTGCCGCCGGCCTTCCGGATGGCGCTCGCGCCGGCCTTGCCATCCTCGCCCATGCCGGTGAGCACGATGCCCACCGTGTCCGCGCCCCACGTCGCCGCGGCGCTCTCGAAGAGGACGTCCACCGAGGGGTGGTGGGGCATGCGCAGCGGGTGCCTGTCCAGCCGGCCCACGCAGACAGCGCCATGGCGCTCCACCTTGAGGTGCTGCCCGGCGCGCGCCAGCACCACGCGCCCCGGCCGCAATTCCATGCCGTCCTCGGCCTCCAGCACCTCCAGCGCGCACTGAGAATCCAGCCGCTTCGCCACCGCCTGCGTGTAGCCGGTGGGGATGTGCAGCGCGAGCGCCAGCGGCGCCGGGAAGTCCGCGGGCAGCCCCGACAACAGCCGGGTGAGGGCCTGGGGCCCGCCGGTGGAGGTCCCCACCACCACCAGCTTCTGGGACGGCGCGAAGCCCCCCC
>JBKGHK010001194.1:0-2094 GCA_046520375.1 Pyxidicoccus sp. 3LFB2 | reverse complement strand
GCCCGCTCCCGGAGCGTGACGGAGCCCCCCGGACGGGGCATGGTAGAGTCGCGGCTGCCGTGCGCCGCCTCAGCCTCCTCACCCTCGTCACTGCCTGCGCCTGCGCGGCCCCCCGCGTGGAGCCGAAGATGAGCTTCGAGGAGCTGTATGGCCCCTCGCGCTCGCAGCCGCTCGCGTCGGGCGCCGTGGAGGCCGCGGCCTCCGCGCTGTCGGGCACGCACCTGACGGCCTCCGAGACTTCCGCGACGCTCCAGGCCGCGCTCGCCTCGTTCGCGGAGCGGGCCCGCGCCTACCGCGCCCGGGTGGCGCGAGGCGGGGCGATGCCCGCGGAGCAGGCGGCGAACTGGGAGGCCATGACGCGGGCCATGGACGGCTTCCTGGCGCGGCCGGTGGCGGGCACGGACTCGCAGGATGTGCTGCGGGCCCAGAGCGTGCTGGAGGCCGAGCTGGAGCAGGACGGCCGCACGTATGGCGACATGCCGGGTGCCCTGGCGGAGTCGGTGGTGCTGCGGGTGGGGCGGCTCGCGGTGCGCATGGCGGAGCTTCGTCGCCTGGAGCGCCCGGCGGAGACGGAGGGACTCCCGCGTCTCACGTGGCCGCTGGCCCCGGTCTCCATCACCAGCCTCTTCGGCCATCGCTGGCACCCGGTGACGGGCGAGCACCGCCGCCACCTGGGCGTGGACCTGGCCGCGAAGCCGGGGCAGGCCGTCTACACCGCGGAGAAGGGCGTGGTGCTGCGCGCCGGGTGGAATGGCGACCACGGCAACCAGGTGGAGGTGCAGCACGCGGGCCGCTGGGTGACGCGCTACAGCCACCTGTCGCGCGTGCTGGTGGAGCCGGGAGAAGTCCTGGAGCGCGGCGATGCGCTGGGGCTCGCGGGCGAGACGGGGCTGGCCACGGGCGTCCACCTGCACTTCGAGCTGTGGCGGGACGGCCAGGCCCTGGACCCGCTGGATGCGCTGGGCGGCGACGAGGCCTCTCCGCTGGAGGGCACGCCCATGGCCCGGGGCCGCGAGGCCGTGGGCCCCGCAACGCATCAGGGGCGCCGCCTGTCAGGCCAGCGCCCCTGAACGGTGCCCGGCCTCCCGCTGACGGTGCCCCGGGGGCGACCGCGAGCGGTGCCGGGAAGACGGCCTACAGCGAGTTCTTCAGCTCCTTGGCGGGCCGGAAGCCCACCGTCTTCGACGCCTTCAGCTTCATCATCTCGTTCGTCTGCGGGTTGCGGATCTTGCGCGCCTTGCGGGAGCGCACCGACCAGGTGCCGAAGCCGGGATAGCTGAAGCGGGCGTCCTTCTTCACCGCCTTGCCGATGTTGGTGAAGACGATGTCGAGGATCTGCGCCGCGGACTTCTTGGTGAGACGTGTCTGCGCCGCCACCACCTCGACGAGCTCTGCCTTGGTCATTACGCCCCTCCGTCCTTGTTGTCTGGCCTTGAAAGTCCTTAACCCGAACGGTGGTAACAAATCGCTCTTTTCCCTGTCAATGCTGGCAACGCTCCGAGGCCGAAAAATCGGCCTCGGGACGAAAAGTTGGCTCTCTGAAACACCGGGCGTACAGAGGGAGAAGTCCGCTCCGGGTGTCTCATTCCAACACTCCACCCGCAGTGTGGTTTGAAGCCTCGGGGTGTGATCGTGTTTTGAAGAAAGTATTTGGAATAATGATCACTTGGCGAGCGCGGGTGATCGCATTCCGGCGCCCCCGTGCGGGGAGGCGCTAGAGTGCCTGCTCGCGTGCGCTTCCCAACGTTCCTGCCGCTGATCCTGCTGCTGTGTGCCTGTCAGAGGGCGGCGCCGCGCGAAGTGCCTCCGCCGGGGGGGACCCGCACCCACGTGTGGGTGGACGCGGCGGAGTCCGATTCCGGGGATGGCTCGCGCGCCGGCCCTTCGCTCGCTGGCCGACGGCGCTGGCCCGGCCCGGCCCGCTGACGGTGCACCTGTCGCCGGGGACCTACCCCGGGCCCTTCATCCTGCCCGAGGGCGTCCGGCTGGAGGGGAGCGGAGCGGACTCGGTGCTGGCCGTGGACGGGGCCCAGGCCCCGGTGCTGCGGGTGGGCCGGGACGCGGAGCTGGCGCGGCTCGCGGTGCGCGGCGGAG
>JBKGHK010001193.1:0-2097 GCA_046520375.1 Pyxidicoccus sp. 3LFB2 | reverse complement strand
CCAGCCCCCACGCCCGGGGGCCCCGCTGGAGTTCACCCCGCTGCACCTGGCGGCCCTGCGCGGGCTGGAGGACCTGGTGGCGGCGCTGCTGGCCGCGGGGGCGGACCCGCTGGCCCGGAATGACTTGAAGCACACGCCGGTGGACGTGGCCCGCGGCGAGGGCCACGCGGCCGTCGTCAGCCTCCTGGAGGAGGCCATGCCCCGGCAGGAGGACGCGGCGGCGGGAGTGCCGCCACGTCCCCGTCCAGTGGAGGGCTAGGGCCCTCCGGTCCGCCTACTGCTTCACCAGCACCAGCTCCCGGGTCTGGATGAGGTCCACGTCGCCCGTGAAGCCGGAGAACTGCTCGTACTGCTTCGGCGCGACACGGACGCGGGGCAGCCGCAGCGACTCGTTGATGATGAGCGTGTTGCCCTCCTGCTTCTCCGAGCGGGTGAACCGGCCGAAGACGTTCTCCACGTTGAGCGCCGCCTGCGGGTCCGTCAGCTTCCAGCCCTTGGGCAGCTCCAGCGCCACCTGCGTGCGGCTGGCCTCCGTGTTGTCGATGTAGAGCGGCGTGCTGCGCGTGCTCAGCTGCACGTAGCGCCGGCCCAGCTGCGCGGGGAAAGTGAGGGGCCCCAGCGCCATCCGCTTGTCGCCCTCCATCCGCCCGAAGCGCGGCACGGTGAACTCGTAGCGCAGCACGAAGGGCGCGCCCACCTGCTCCTGGTGCTCCAGCTTCACGCTCGACAGTGACGCCCCACCGAAGTACCGCGCCACCGCGCCCTGGAGCGCCTGGTTGCGGCTCTCCGCCGACAGCTGGCTGAAGGCCTCGGCAATCTGCGCCGCCTCGAAGCCCAGGTACGTCTCCTCGCCCTTGCCGGTGAGCTGCCCGTCCGCCGCCAGCTTCAGCGACAGCCGCACCTCCTTGCCGGGGGCCTCCTTCACCGGCGGCGTCGCCACCTTCTGCGGCGGGCGGCCCGGCTCGGGCAGCAGGTACGCCTCGAGCCCGCCCATGGCCGTCTCCGGCAGCTCGCCGAAGGGGCCGAAGCGCACCGAGGTGTCCACCCACACCGGCTCGCTGCCCGGCACCTCCACGCGCAGCGCGGCGAAGGGCAGCAGGCTGTCCTGGGGGAAGAGGTACTGCGCCGGGTCCGTGTTGAACGTGCGGATGGCCACGAGTCGCGACGGAATGCCCAGCGTCTCCAGCCCGGCCTTCATCACCATCAGCCGGCTGCCCCGGTCCTGGGACACCGTGGAGGACGCGGACTGCCCCAGCCCCGAGTCCCGCCCGGAGAAGCGCTGCATCACCGCCGCGTGCAGCGCCTTCACCGCGTCCAGGCCTTCCTTGCCCTCGGCCGCCTTGCGGGCGAAGGCCTCCACCTCCGACGTGCGCTGCCACCGCTCCTGGAACACGTCGCCGTAGATGCGCACCAGCCCCTCGTTGCCGGTGGCCCCGGCGCCCACCATGACGAAGGGCAGGTACTCGTTGCCCGACGGCGGCGCATCCGGCTCGGCGATGAACGGCGGCACCCGGCGCGCCTCGTAGTGGAAGACCTCCACGTCCCCGTTCACCTTCGGCGCGGGCGCCTTCATCCCGTGCGCGTCGACCTTCATCCCCACGCCCTTGGGCGCCACCACCGTGTACGTCGTCCAGGCGTTGGGCTGGTTGGCAATCTGGAAGTAGAAGGCGGACGCCGTGAAGCCCGGCTGCGCGGGGCCGCGAGGGCCCTCGGCCAGCAGGTACTCCACCTCGATGTAGTCACCCACGGCCACGCCCGGCAGGCTCACCGTGTCCTTGCCCTCGATGTTCTCCGGCTCCAGCACCCGGCCGTCCGCCTTGAGCGTGCGCAGCGCCAGCACCTGCGCGCCCCGGGGGATGGTGACCTCGGCGATGTCCTGCACGCCCGACTGCTCCAGCGCCTTCTGCACCGTGTGGATGCGGTTGACGATGCTGCCGTCCGGGTACACCCGCACCGCGGCCGCATCCAGCACGAAGGCCGCCGCGCTGCCGCCGCTGACGGGCTCCGCCTCGTAGGCGCGGATGGCCTCCCGCCCGTCGATGGCGAACTCCTGCAACAGCTCGCGCCGTCTTCGCCCGCTCCACCGCGCGGCGCAGC
>JBKGHK010001192.1:0-2099 GCA_046520375.1 Pyxidicoccus sp. 3LFB2 | reverse complement strand
CCACCTGCTGGGCGAAGACCTCGTGGATGCAGGCGTCGCGCGGGTAGTCGTAGGCCGTGTCGTTCCAGCCCTCCAGCACCTGGTGCTGTTCCGCGTCCGAGAGCAACGGCAGCGAGGACGTGAGCTGCCGCGGGTCGGCGACCATGCCTTCAATCAGGCGCCGCAGGTGCCCCGCCATGCGGGCCACCGTCGAGGCCTCGAAGAGGTCGGTGCTGTAGTCGAGCGTGCCGCGGAAGCCTTCCTTCGTGTCCTCCAGCGTCAGCGTCAGGTCGAAGCGCGAGGTGTGGCCGTCCACCGGCACCGGCTTCAGGGTGAGCCCCGGGAGGGCCAGCTCCGGAACGGGTGCGTTCTGGAGGATGAACATCACCTGGAACAGCGGCGAGCGGCTGAGGCTGCGCTCCGGCTGGAGCGCATCCACCAGCTTCTCGAAGGGCACGTCCTGGTGCGCGTAGGCACCCAGCGTCGTCTCGCGCACGCGGGCGAGCAGCTCGCGGACGGAGAGCCCGCTGTCCAGCTTCGTGCGCAGCACCAGGGTGTTGACGAAGAAGCCGATGAGCCCCTCCGTCTCGCCCCGCGTGCGGCCGGCGATGGGCGAGCCGACGCTGAAGTCGTCCTGGCCCGAGTAGCGAGACAGCAGCACCTGCCACGCGGCGAGCAGCGCCATGAAGGGCGTGACGCCCTCACGCTGCGCCAGGAGCTTGAGCGCCTCGGACAGCTCCCTGGAGAGCGCCACGGACTGCTGGGCGCCACGGAAGGACTGCACCACGGGGCGAGGCCTGTCGGTGGGCAGCTCCAGCGACTCCGGCGCCCCGGTGAGCTGCTGGCGCCAGTATGCGAGCTGCTTCTCCAGCACCTCTCCCTGGAGCCAGCCGCGCTGCCAGGACGCGTAGTCGGCGTACTGGATGGGCAGCTCGGGCAGCGCCACTTCGTGGCCGGAGAGGAAGCCCTCGTAGAGCGCCGCCATCTCACGGATGAGCACGCCCAGAGACCAGCCGTCGGAGACGACGTGGTGCATGTTCAGCAGGAGCACGTGCTCCCGCTCGCCGAGCCGCAGCAGCGTGGTGCGCAGCAGCGGACCCCGGGTGAGGTCGAACGGCTGGGACGCCTCTTCCTGCGCCAGGCGGAGCATCCGCGGCTGGCGCTCATCCTCGGGCAGGTGGGTCAGGTCCACGGCCGTGAGCGGCACCGGGAGCCGCGGGGCGATGACCTGGACGGGACCGGAGGCCTCGGCGTGGAAGGTGGTGCGCAGGGACTCGTGGCGCTGGACGAGCGCGTTGAAGCTGCGCTCCAGGGCCGAGATGTCCAGCTCGCCCTCCATCCGGACCACGGCCGGAATGTTGTACGTCGCGCTTCCCGGCTCGAGCTGGTCGAGGAACCACAGCCGCTGCTGGGAGAAGGACAGGGGCAGGGCCTGCGTCCTGGGCACCGGCAGGATGCGCGGCGCCGCGACCTTCTCTTCTTCCTCGGCGGGCTGCTCAGGCAGGGCGATGCCTGCCTGCTTCGAGATGAGCGCGGCGAGGCTGGCCACGGTGGGGGCCTCGAAGATGTCGCGCAGCGGCAGCTCCACGCCAAAGGACTCGTAGATGCGTGAGACGGCCTGCGTGGCCAGCAGCGAGTGGCCGCCCAGCTCGAAGAAGCTGTCGTTCAGGCCCACTCGCTCCAGCTTGAGCAGGTCCGTGAAGATGGCCGCGATCTGCCGCTCCACGGGATTGCGCGGTGCATCGGTGAGCTCCTTCATCAGGAGGCGGGCGAGCCCCGCCACGGTGGGAGCCTCGAAGACATCGCGCAGGGGCAGCTCCACGCCGAAGGTCTCGTAGATGCGCGAGACGGCCTGCGTGGCCAGCAGCGAGTGACCGCCCAGCTCGAAGAAGCTGTCATTGCGGCCGACACGCGCCAGGTTGAGGAGCTCGGTGAAGATGGTTGCGATCCGCTCCTCGGTCTCGCCGAGGGCGGCGCTGTCCTCCTCGTGCAGCTCGGAGCCCGCCCGGTCCGGAGCGGGAAGGGCGTTGCGGTCGAGCTTGCCGTTGGAGGTGAGAGGCAGGGCGTCCAGGGCGACGAAGGCCGAGGGCACCATGTACTCGGGCAGCCGCTGCAGCAGG
>JBKGHK010001191.1:0-2102 GCA_046520375.1 Pyxidicoccus sp. 3LFB2 | reverse complement strand
GCCCGGGTCCGGCACCGGCACGGCGGACAGCAGCGCCTGCGTGTACGGGTGGCGCGGGCGGCGGTACAGCTGCGCGGCGGGCGCCAGCTCGACGATGCGGCCCAGGTACATGACGGCCACCCGGGTGGACACGTACTCGACGATTTTCAGGTCGTGCGCGATGAAGACGTAGGTGAGGCCGCGCTCGCGCTGCAGGTCCACCAGCAGATTCACGATTTGCGCCTGGATGGACACGTCCAGCGCGCTGATGGGCTCGTCGGCCACCACCAGGTCCGGGCGCAGCGCAATGGCCCGGGCAATGCCGATGCGCTGGCGCTGCCCGCCGGAGAACTCGTGGGGGTAGCGCTCCAGCGCCTCGCGCGGCAGGCCCATGGCGTCCACCAGGGCGGCCACCTCGCGCTCGCGCTCGCCGCGCTCCTTCGCGAGGCCGTGGATGGCGAAGGGCTCGCCCAGAATCTCCCGCACCGTCATCCTCGGGTTGAGCGAGGCATACGGGTCCTGGAAGACGAGCTGCATGCGCCGGCGCAGCGGCCGCAGCCGCCGCTGGGACTGGCCCGTCAGCTCCTGCCCGTCGAAGCGGATGGAGCCCGCCGTGGGCTCCACCAGCCGCAGCAGCGCGCGGCCGAGGGTGCTCTTGCCACAGCCACTCTCCCCCACCAGCCCGAGCGTCTCGCCGCGCACCACGTCGAAGCCCACGCCGTCCACGGCCTTCACCGCGCCGCGCACCCGGCCCAACAGGCCGCCGCGCACGGGGAAGTGCACCTTCAAGTCCCGCACCTGGAGCAGCGGCCCGGAGCTCATGGCGCGGGCACCGGGTTGTGGCAGGCGGCGAGCTGTCCGTCGCGCTTGGGCTCCAGCGGCGGCACCACGCGCGCGCAGACCTCCAGCGCGCGCTCGCACCTGTCGCGGAAGGCGCAGCCGGAGGGCAGCTTGCGCAGCGAGGGCACCATGCCGGGAATGGCCTGGAGCCGCCGGTGGCCCCCTGCCCTGCCCTCGTCCATGGCCCCCTGCAGGGACGGAATCGAGCGCAGCAGGCCCGCGGTGTACGGGTGCGCGGGCCGGGCGAACAGCTCGCGCACCGGGGCGCGCTCCACCACGCGGCCCGCGTACATGACGACCACGGTGTCGCAGCTCTCCGCCACCACGCCCAGGTCGTGCGTAATCAGCATCACCGCCATGCCGCGCTCGGCCTGGAGCCGCTTGAGCAGGTCCAGAATCTGCGCCTGGATGGTGACGTCCAGCGCGGTGGTGGGCTCGTCGGCGATGAGCAGCGCCGGGTCGCACGCCAGCGCCATGGCAATCATCACCCGCTGCCGCATGCCGCCGGAGAGCTGGTGGGGATATGCGTCCACGCGCTCGCCCGGAGCGGGGATGCCCACCTGCCGCAGCATCTCCACCGCCCGCTCGCGCGCCTGCGCCCGCGACGCGCCCAGGTGCAGCCGAACGCCTTCGGCAATCTGCTCCCCCACCGTGAAGACGGGGTTGAGCGACGTCATCGGCTCCTGGAAGACCATGGCCGCGTGGCGGCCGCGCACGCGACGCACCTCCGCCTCGGAGAGCTTGAGCAAGTCCCGCCCCTGGAAGCGGACCTCGCCGCCCACCACGCGCACGGGAGGCTGGGGGGCCAGCCCGAGGATGGACAGGGCGGTGAGGCTCTTGCCGCAGCCGCTCTCCCCCACCACGCCCAGCGTGCCACCCGGGGGCACGGTGAAGGACACGCCGTCCACCGCGCGCACCGGGCCCTCCTCCAGGGACAGCTCGGCGGTGAGCCCCCGGACGTCCAGCAGGGGCTCCCCGGGGGAGGGGCGCTGCGCGGCGGCCGTCACTTCCGGGACAGCTCCTCCAGGAACTCCACTTCCTGGATGACGCCCTTGCGGATGAGCAGGCGGATGAGGCTCGCTACCATGCGGGCGGGCTTCACCTTCTCCGTGTCCAGCGAGGACTCCCCACCCTGGGAGATGCGCTCGAGGTCGTCGAGCACGGCCAGGTCGTCGTCGGAGAACTGCGGCGTGGGCGTGAGCGGCACGGAGGGACGGGCCCCCTGCGCCGCGCCGCCGAACAGCACCACCGGCACGCGCGGCTTGCCCCCGGCCCCGTCCGCG
>JBKGHK010001190.1:0-2102 GCA_046520375.1 Pyxidicoccus sp. 3LFB2 | reverse complement strand
CCGCGCCCGCCGCGCGCACCATCGACGTCAGCTTCCGCGGCAGCCTGCGCGACGCGCTGAAGACCATCGCCGACAAGGGCGGCCTCAACCTCGTCGTCACCGGCGACCTGGACACGCCCGCCGAGGTGCACCTGCGCGGCGTCACCGCGAACCAGGCCCTGCGCACCGTGGCCCGCGCCTACTCGCTCCGCCTGGAGCAGGACGGCTCCATCTTCACCCTGCGCCCCATGACGACGAAGGAGAAGGACGCGGCGGCCTCGGGTGACACGGCCGAGGCGCAGGCCCCCGCCGAGGCCGAGCAGGAAGCGGCGTCGTCGTCCCTGCCCTCCCTCCCGTCGATGCCTTCCATGCCGGCCATGCCCCCGATGCCGCCCATGCCTCCGATGCCGGGCGAGGCTGCCGAGGAGCACGCGGCGGCGATGCGCGAGGCGCGCGAAGAGACTCGCGAGCAGATGAAGCGGGCGCGCGAGGAGATGAAGCGGACGCGGGATGAAATCCGCCGCAACCGCCGCTCCGGCGGCCGCAACGTGGTGGCGCGCGGCCAGTCCCTGGAGGTGAAGGAGGGACAGAACGTCGAGAGCGCCGTGGTGTACGGCGGCAACCTGGTGGTGAACGGCCACGTGGAGGACGACGCGGTCGCCTTCGGCGGCAACCTCGAGGTCCATGGCCACGTGGAGGGAGACGCGCACGCCTTCGGTGGCAACGTCATCCTCGGGCCGGATGCGCGGGTGGAGGGCGACGTGTCCTCCTTCGGCGGCACCGTGGAGCGCGCGGACGGCGCGGAGGTGGACGGCAGCGTCGAGACCTTCGGCGGCGCCGGCATCGGCCGCATGGTGGCTGGCGAAATCAAGAACGGCATGCGCGAGAGCCGCAACGCGGACCGGGACGAGGCCCGCGAGGACGAAGACGACGGCCATGGGCTGGCGGGCTTCATCCTCACGTTCGCGGTGCTCTTCGGCCTGGGCTTCCTGGGGCAGATGTTCTTCCCCACCCGCATGAAGAAGCTCGGGGACGAGATTCGCCGCAAGCCGGTGCAGGCGGGCCTCACCGGGCTGTTGGGCCTGCTGGCGATGGTGCCCCTGACGGTGGTGCTGTGCATCACCATCATCGGCATCCCCGCGGCCTTCATCCTCTGGATGGCGGCCCCCCTGGCGGCGGCGCTGGGCTACGCGGCGGTGGCGAGCGAGCTGGGCACGCGGCTGCCCCTGCTGCGCGGCCGCAAGACGCAGGCGGTGGTGCTGGCCCTGGGCCTGCTGGTGCTGATGGTGGTGGGGGCCATCCCCATCCTGGGCCCCCTCGTCTCGGTCCTCATCGCCCTGATGGCGGTGGGCGCGGTCATCCGCACCCGCTTCGGCCACAGCCGCCCCAGCGGCATGCCCGAGCCCATCATGAGCTCCACCGAGCAGCCCATCTGACGAACGCGTGACGGGCGCCCTGCCCGGCACGCACCATCTGGAGTCCGTGTCTCCATGTTTCCCGGGGACTGTCGCGCGGCCTACACGGCCCGTGGCAGTCCCCGAGGTGTTTTGGGCGCCCACGAGTGTGCGGGCCCTTAGAGAAGCTCGCACCCCCCATCACCGCCACTGTCGGCTGACACGCATGGCCGTGGTGCGTCATGGCCCGACAGGCTTTGACCCAGTGGGCCACGTGCGCCATTTTGGGCGCCCCATGCGACGCCTCAAAGACGCACCCCCGCGCGGCAGGGCCATCACCGTGGACCTCGATGGCGAGAGCATCCCCGCCATCGAAGGTGAGCCGGTGGCGTGCTCCCTCATCGCCGCGGAAGAGCCCGTCCTCGCCCGTTCCATCAAGTACCACCGGCCCCGGAGCCCGTACTGCTTCGCCGCCGCCTGCTCGCACTGCCTGATGCGGGTGGACGGCCTGCCCAACGTCTACACGTGCCGCACCCCGGCGCGTGACGGCATGCGGCTGGAGCGGCAGAACGCGTACCCCTCCGCGAAGGTGGACGTCTTCGAGACCATCGACTGGTTCTTCCCCAAGGGGCTGGACCACCACGAGATGTTCGCCGGCGTGCCGGTGGCCGAGCAGGTGATGGCCAAGGTGGCGCGGCAGCTCGCGGGCCTCGGCCTCTTGCCCAAGGA